>CAZIXF010000034.1:0-61774 GCA_964543195.1 uncultured Roseivirgaceae bacterium | reverse complement strand
AATAGTAAAAACGGTTTATTTTGAGAATGGTTTATGAATAATCGGGGTTAAAAATAATTATCCTGTGAATACCTGTGCACGATAATGTTTTTTTCCCGGATGGAATTTAACCCCGAATTATACAGGTAATTAATTATTCGGATGTTCTGCTCCTGTCGTATCCGCTTCTTCTCCGGTTGGATGTTCTTCATCGCCCGCTGGATGTTCTTCACCGCCGGTGGGATGTTCCTCTTCGCCGGTGGGATGTTCTTCTCCTTCTTCCGTCGATTGTTCGGTGCCTTCACTACTCTGTTGCTTTCCTCCGCACGATGTCAGTACAGGAAAGGAAAAAAAGAGCATTACCAGTACAGTTAAACTGATTGAAGTGATTTTTTTAAGCCATTTCATAATTGTAAAATTTTTAGTTGGTTACTCCAATAATCTTTGTAATTGTTATGTGAAAAAGAGTTACAATATACGGTAAAATGTTTTAATATCTAAAATTATTTTAAGATTCAGTGTTTGGTGGGTAAATTGTGTTGTTGTTGTCCAGTTGGGCAGTTATGCAGTTATGCAGTTGGGACACCATAATTTCCCGGAAGTACGAATTCTAACTTACCTTTTTTAACCTCCGCTTCAAGGGTCTTTTCATGGTTGCCCAGGTTATCCAGTAGAAAAATTTGTGTATTTTCCGGTTGTTATAATTTGAAATTTGATACTTGTGATTTGAGATTTTATATCTACTTTCCGATACAGAACTTCGAGAATATATTGCCAAGCAGGTCGTCCGTCGTGATCTCGCCGGTGATCTCGCCCAGGTAATGAAGCGCCTGCCGGATGTCCATGGCCAGGAAGTCGCCGGTCACGCCGCTGTCGATTCCTTGCAGCACGTCTTCCAAAGCCTTACGGGCATTATAGAGGCTTTCATAATGCCTGAGGTTGGTCACGATCGTATCGCCGGTCTTGAATCCCTCAATGTTAACCTTCTCGATGACCTTTTCCTTCAGAGGGTCCAGCCCTTCACGGTTTTTGGCGGAGATGAAGATAAAATTGCCGGCTTTCTTTAATTCCTCCAGCAGGGCAGGAGGGGCCTCATCGGTTTTATTGGCCACCTTGATAAAGGGTATGCCAAGATTTTCCAGTTTGTTGACCTCCTGGTTGATATCCACGCTGTTTTCTTCCGTCAGATCGAACATGTAAATGATCAGGCTGGCCTCTTTCATCTTTTTGCGGGTACGCTCCACACCGATCTGTTCGATCTTGTCCCGGGCCTCCCGTATCCCGGCCGTATCGATAAACCGGAAGGTGACTCCCTCAATGTGAATCTCGTCTTCAATAAAATCACGGGTGGTGCCGGCAATCTCGGAAACAATGGCCTTTTCTTCGTTCAGTAAGGCATTCAGCAGCGTGGATTTTCCCGAATTGGGCTTTCCGGCAATCACGGTAGGCACTCCATGCTTGATCACATTGCCCAGGTTAAAACTGTCCAGCAGGTCGACGATCACTTTAAGCAGATCATTAACAAGTTTTTTAAGGTCTTCGCGACTGGCGAATTCCACATCCTCCTCAACAAAATCAAGTTCCAGTTCGATCATTGAAGCAAAATGGATAAGCTCTTCCCGCAATCTCCGGATAGCTTCCGAAAAACCGCCGCGCATCTGATTCATGGCAGCCATATGGGCGGCTTCTGAATCGGAGGAGATCAGATCGGCTACAGCCTCGGCCTGGGCCAGGTCGAACTTCCCGTTCATGAAAGCCCTTTTGGTGAATTCCCCCGGTTCGGCAAACCGGGCACCATGCTGGATAAGCAGCTGAATGATCTGCCTTACAATATAATGGGAACCGTGACAGGAAATCTCAATTACATTTTCCCTGGTATAGGACCTGGGTTCTCTGAAAACGGATACCAATACCTCATCCAGGATCTTTTCTTTGTCACGGATGGTCCCGAAATGAATAGTATGGGATTCGACCTTTTCAAGGTCTTTTCCTCTGAATACCCGGTTAGTTATGGAGACAGCCCCTTTACCGGATAAACGCACCACGGCAATTGCCCCTATACCGGGGGGTGTGGCCAGGGCAACAATGGTATCGTTTGTCTGCAATCAAGTACCTAGTTTTGGGGATAATTGCCGGCCAGGAATTCCTGCCAGGTCTGATTTTTATAATGACCTTCACCAAGGAAGATCAGTATCGGTTCCAGCTTGTCAACCGTCATGTAACCCGGAATGGGTTGGATGAGATTCAGGTTTTCATCCAGATATACCGTAGTCGGATAACTCAATTTGCCGTTCATGAGGACAGCAGCCAGTTCATGATAACCCCGCCGTCCCCGGGGCACAAATTTATATACATTATCCTTGAACTCAATATCTTCCTTGCCTTCACCATCCAGCTTTACTGCATAAAACTGATTGTTCAGCAGTTCAATGATCCGTGTATCCTTAAACGTGGTTTGATCCATTTTTTTACACCACCCACACCAGTCGGTATATACATCAATAAATATTTTTCTGGGATTTTCCTGGTTCAGCTTCTGTACTTCTTCCATGCTGTACCACCGGATCTTTTCCTGCCCCACTACATCGGGAGAATAAAAACTCAGGACCAAGGTGATCAGCAAACCGATCATTATTATTTGAAAATGCTTAAAATTCATCATGTAATAATTCAACTTTTCAAGTTCCTATACGCAAAAATAATTAAAAGGATTGGATATCAATATTTTTTAGGTTCAATAACGGCAATTGGTCATGCTGTTGACTCATGCTCCCGGAATAATTCATAGTTACCCGATACAATCAATATTTTGTTCTCTGATTGATAATCCTTCAATCCATGAGGTAACCCATCGCTTAACGGGTCACCATCAGGTTTTCACTCACTTCCCTGGAAACTGTGATCTGATTTCTGCCATTGATCTGGATCTCCAAGGATCCGTCATAGGGAAATTTATCAAGTACCTTGATCTGGCAGCCTATCGAAATGCCGACCTTGTCAAGGTATTGAAGGAATAGGTCCGACGAATCCTTAACCGATACAAGGGTGCCCGAATGATCGGGCTCCAGCTTTGAAAGGGGACCTCTTGGTTTGGATTGCACTACACCATGCTCATCAGGTATCGGATCACCATGTGGATCATATTGGGGAAATCCCAGAAACTCATCCAGACGGCTTATCAACAGAGGAGAGCGGATATGTTCCAGTTGCTCAGCCACTTCATGCACCTCATCCCAGTTGAAACGGAGTTTTTCCACCAGGAAAACCTCCCATAACCTGTGTTTACGGATGATCATAAGAGCCTGTTTTTTACCTTCCTCCGAAATATTGACACCCCTGTATTTTTCATATACCACTACATCCTTTTTATTGAGTTTCCGGATCATATCACTTACCGAGGCAGGCTTTGTCTGAAGTGACTCGGCAATAGCATTCGTGGAAACCGGGCTGCCCCCTGCATTGGACAGGTGATAAATGGTTTTCAGATAATTTTCTTCAGCTAAACTTAGCATAACACTTGCTTTAGCCTGGCCAAAACTTATTTCCAGGCAAACTTAAATCAAATAAATTTACTAAATATTTTAGCATTTTAGGTCAATTATTGATCTAAAATAAGATTTAGATAAACCTAAAATTAGATTAAAATTTTTAAATATCATCCATAAAAGACAATAATTTTTCTTTTTCTTTATCCCAGAAAACACTTTCAGGGGGTCCTTCCGGGTAAAATGCGGTATTATGCATTTTTTTGAGCAAGGCAGAATGATCAGGTTTTCTGAAATTAACCACAAGGCCTGCGCGGTGAGCCTGGCAATAACGGGCCCAGGGCTCATGATCCTGTATCAGTACGGGTAATCCCAGGGCCATGTACTCATAGAGACGGGTAGGAAAACAATCTCTTATGGCCTTATTCAGGCGATAATTAATGATCCCGAAATCCGCTTTTCTTATTTCCTGAATGATCTCTTCATGGGGAACAAGATGGTTTCCTCCTTTAAGGGTGATATATGACCTGTATTCTATTATTTCATTCAGTTTTTTCAGGGTGCCTGTATGGGCGCAATATCCGGCGATCCTGAACCGGACAGCAGCATCCTTCTCGTGTAACTCATCTATAAAATCAATACATTCGAAGATGCCGTAAACCTCAGATATCGTACCCGTGTACACAATGGTGATGATGGAGGGATCTGAGGATAAATTACCGGATGGGTACACATCGGCATATTTGTTTTCCAGTACCAGGCATTTTCCACGGACGCGTGGCATTTCATCGTAATACACTTTTTCTGCCAGAAAATAAATATTCACAAAAAAATGAGCTATCCATTCCTTCATTCTGACGTACGATGCCAGAACGTATCTGAATAACAAGGGCCAGTGGCTGTTATACAGGATGTTTCTGTAATAATTTTCCTGGAGATCATAAATAAAATAGCTTCCGGTAAGACTTGAAAACAATGATGTAACTATCAATAAATCAGGAGAGTTAACAACAACTATATCAGGCTTTAATTTAAGCAGAAGTTGAAGGTATCTTGCCGGGGCAATAAATCGCTCAAAAGATAGTCTTCCGAACCTGTAAACCGGATAAAAGCGGATGTTGGGGAATTTTTTAATATTTTTTGAATAAAATCCTATGATATTAATATCATATTTATTTGTTTGGCTCAATGAAAGGCCAAGCTTTTCAAACATCCGGGTATCATCGACCGGCTTAAGTAATGATGCTAAAACGACTGAAATCCGGCCCATTAAAAGTTAATTTATAATTATAGTGTTAAAATATTTAAAATGGTTCATGATTTAAAGGAATTAATAGATAAAGCCTGGGAAAACAGGGAATTACTAAAGGATAAAGATACGGTTATTGCCATTAAATCGATTATCGATGAACTGGATAGTGGTAGTTTACGGGTTGCAGAACCGGCAAGGGATGGATGGAAGGTAAATGAATGGATAAAAAAGGCAGTGATACTTTATTTTCCGATCCAGAAAATGCAGTTGATCGAAGTGGGGCCGTTTCAGTTTTACGATAAAATGAAGTTAAAATCCGGGTACGACCAACTCGGTGTCCGTGTAGTGCCTCATGCTGTTGCCCGGTACGGTGCTTACATTAACAAGGATGTAGTCATGATGCCTTCTTATGTCAATATAGGGGCTTATGTAGATTCCGGTACCATGGTCGATACTTGGGCTACCGTAGGCAGTTGTGCCCAGGTTGGAAAAAATGTGCATATCAGTGGAGGCGTGGGCCTGGGTGGCGTGCTCGAACCGGTACAGGCCGCCCCTGTAATTGTCGAGGATAATGCATTTATCGGATCAAGATGCATACTTGTAGAGGGAGTAAGGATAGGTCGCGAAGCAGTCCTGGGAGCCAATGTCACACTGACGGGCAGTACCAAGATCATTGATGTAACCCAGGATGAACCCAATGAATACAAGGGATATGTTCCTGAACGATCGGTAGTTATTCCGGGAAGTTTTACCAAAAAATTCAACGCAGGTGATTATCAGGTTCCCTGTGCACTGATCATAGGAAAAAGAAAGGAAAGCACCGATAAGAAAACTTCTCTTAACCAGGCCCTCAGAGAAAATGATGTAGCGGTTTGAACCACTTTTGCGGATTTGGCGTATTAATAAAAAAGAAAAGTGGACTGGTTGATGAAAAGTACAGCATTGTTAGGTATCCTTTCTCTGATCATGCTTACCGCATTTTATCCTGGTAATTTACCTGAAAATAAGAGTGATACCTTGTTCGTCGATAAGGAAAACCTCTCCTTCATTCCGGGAGAAAAGCTATATTACCGGATGAACTATAGCATTTTTACGGTAGGAAGAGCTGAAATTATCGTAAATCCCATTAAATATCAGGTTTCGAATAAGCTCCATTATAAGATCGATATTTACGGTCGTACCGCCGGTGCGGCAGCCATTGTATCGACAGTGAACGATAATTGGGGAGCTTTGATCGACAGTGATGACCTTCTTCCGCTCAGATCATGGAGAAATATTGAAGAAGGCCGTTTCCGGAGAAAGGAAATTGTGGATTTCAACCACGAGGATGGAAACATCGATGTGCATGTACTTAATTATAAAACAGGAAAATTAAAGGAAACGGTCAACTATGATTTTGAAGAACCTTATATGCTGGATCTGATATCGGGTTATGCTTTTCTCAGGAATATTGATTATCAACAATATAATATGGGTGATACGATCCGGATCAATGGTTTTCTTGAGGATACCTTCTATGACTTCAAGATCGTCTACAAAGGTAAGGAAGAGATCAAAACCAGGCTGGGATATATCATGACCCATAAACTGGTCCCTGTGATGCCGGATAATAAGATCTTTTCAGGTGAAAACTCAGTCACTGCCTGGTTTGCAGCAGACGATTCCGGGATACTTATAAAAATAGATGCCAATATGTTCATTGGCAGAGCCGGCTGTGAGATCACCAGTTATGAAGGAATAAAAAAGAAACCCCGGTTTTATGAATGAACTTTATTTGTTCATTCCCCTGATTTCATTAAAAACAGGATAAATTTGGACGAAAATTTAAAAGAGGTTTTGTGAAGTATACGATAACCTTGTTGATCTCAATTACGCTATTGCTTTTTTTATCAGTATGCAAAAAAGAAGATTCCAGAGCGGGAGATCAATATTTCCAGGCAGGGCAATACGAAAGAGCCATCGAAGCATATAATGAATACCTCCGGTTGCATCCAAAACATGTGAAAACGCTGTATAACCGGGGGCGGGCTTATGAGGAAACCGGAAAATATGATGAAGCGCTGGAAGATTTCCAGCGGGTTATCAAACTGGATGAAGAAAATGATAATGCTTTATTAAGCTTGGGTAACATTTATTACAGGAAAAAGAATTTCGACCGGGCAGGTTTATATTTTGAAAGGGCTATTGACATTAATCCCCGAAATGCGCGGGCTTATTATCTTAAGGGCAGGGTTAGTCATATCCGCGGCCTGTTTCAGGAGGCCCAGCAATTATATTCACAAGCTATAAATATCGACAGCTCATTGGGGAAAGCGTATCTTTATCGTGGAGCTGTTAAAGTCCGGTTAAACAGAAATCGAAGTGCTTGCAATGATTTCAACGTAGCACAATCCCTGGACGTGGAAGGAGCAGACGAAGCATTGAGAAAATACTGTAACTGATCATCAGGCTATGCCCGATAGAAGATTTTCCATGGTGCGGTTCTTAATTACGGTCTCTTTCCATTCCTTGTAAGGATCCGAATCTATCGTAACCCCCGCACCTGAATAAAGATATGCCTTATCAGGAAATAGACGCGCACATCGCAGGTTGACGTATAGTTCGGTTTCCTGGTCCATGTTGACCGGCCCGAGGTAGCCGCTGTAAAATTCCCTGTCGTATCCTTCCTGCTCCCGTATGAAATGCATGGCCTGTTCCTTGGGCATGCCACAGACGGCAGAAGTGGGATGTAGCAGTTTTAACATCACCGAACCAAGACGCGGAAACTTAACCGCCTGGATATCCACTTTAAAATCGGTGCGTAAATGCATCAGGTTACCCGCCTGTATGGTCTTGGGTCCGTATTCTTCAAATTCCCGCAACCTGATCTTCTTGAAACAGTTTATGATATAACGGCTCACCAGGGCCTGTTCTTCAATTTCTTTCTGTGTCCAGGCTACGGAGGAAGGGTCATCACCGGGATCGGCGGCCTGTGTGCCGGCCACTGCTGCAGTATGAAAGATTCCGTTTTTATCTGTTCTGATGATCAGTTCCGGCGTAGCACCCATCCATGTACCTTTCCCGGGCATGGTAAAGAAAGAAACGAAAGCGGAAGGATAGATCTTAACCAGGGAATTGAATATATCCGCCGGATTGAATTTTTCAGAAAGGGTGATTTTTTTTCTGCGGGATGGAACCACCTTGATGAAATTTCCTGACCGGATCTCCTCGATGCCATTCCTGATCATTTTTTTAAATTTCTCCTCATTGTACTCGCGGCCCCCATCCTGCTCTGATGAAGGCAAGGCAGTCCACACATCGGATTCCTTGATCTCATCGACTAAATTAATGAATGACCGGTGTCGTGCATCCGGGTTTCCGGAAGCCGGATGGTGCTTTTTTTGGTATTTTCCGTTTTTACCCTTCCAGTGAAGATCGGCTCTGATCAAATAACTTAGAAGGTTTGATTCATTAAGAAAAGGACTTACCAGGAAACCGGGCGAAAGTGTTTCCAGATCGGGATGGATCGACCTTGGATGGTCTCCCGAAAGATCTACGATCACATTGATCTCCTCTTCTCCGGGTTTACGCCATGCAGCCATGGCCAGCCCGGACCGGAACACAGCCTTCATCAGGTCAGCCAGTGATGGATATAACTCCTTCCTTTTTCTTACTCCTTCAAATAATCCGGTATCAGACACGATTTTGTTGTATTTTATCGATCACAGCTAGGGTTAATCTTGAAATACTAACCAGCTGTTCTCTTTCATTGTTTATTTTAATTTCCCATACCTGGGTGGTCTTTCCCAGGTATAAAGGACTGGCGTGACCATATACCCAGCCATCCCTGACGATCCTTACGTGATTTGCGTTTATTTCAAGTCCGACACAATAAAATTTCTCCTGATCGATCATCAGATTGGCTGCAAGGCTGCCCAGTGACTCCGCAAGTGCCACTGAAGCTCCGCCATGCAACATGCCGAAAGGCTGATGGGTCCGTTGGTCTACCGGCATACGGGCTTTCAGGTAATCCTGGCCTATCTCTGTGTATTCTATACCAAGATGTTCGACCAGGGTATTTCTGCTGGTTTCGTTGAGATTCTCAATGGTAACTTCAGGATTGATCATATTATTATTTGCAAAAGATATGAATAATATATTTTTTAGCGCAAATTTAAAAAATTGATCGTGAAAAAAATCTTTTTTATTCGGCATGGTGAAACGGAATATAATCGCACCGGGGTGGTACAGGGCAGCGGGGTGAACTCCGAGCTGAATGAAAACGGTTTTAAGCAGGCCGATCTGTTCTATGAGGCCTATAAAGATTATCCCTTCGATAAGGTCTATACCTCTTCGTTGAGAAGGACCCTCCAGTCCGTTCAGAAATTTATCGATAAGGGTATACCGCATGAAATTCTGCCCGGCTTTAACGAGATCAGCTGGGGTAAATCCGAAGGAATCGCGTTCAGCCCCGAAACCAACCGGATCTATTTTGAGATCATTGAATCCTGGAAAAGGGGAAACATCCATGTTAAGCTGGATGGGGGAGAAAGTCCTGTCGAGGTAAAAGCCCGGCAACAATCCGCTATCCGTCATATTCTTGATAATGAAAATGAAAAAGAAGTGCTGGTATGTATGCATGGAAGAGCGCTCAAGATCCTGCTTGCCTGGATCACAGGCCATACGGTAGCCGAGATGGACCGGTTCGATCATGAAAACCTAAGTTTATACGTGCTCCAATACAACGGTCGGGGCTTCATGATCACCGACCATAACAATACCGATCACTTAAAGGGATTTATTCCCGTTGAATAATCTTCACTTGAAATGACCGATAAAGAAAAGGAATTGTCCGATATTGAGAAAAAACCGCCTTTCTTTAAAAGCTGGAAAAGCGTTTATATTATGGTACTTTCCGTACTGGTTGTACTGATCCTGTTATTTTTCTGGTTTACCGTCTCCTTTTCATGAATACACTTGACTTCATCGTATTATTCGGAACCCTCGGCCTGATTGTCATATACGGTACCTGGAAAACACGGCGCAGTATAGATATGCAGGACTATCTCAGAGGGGGCAATACCATGCGGTGGGGCACCATTGGCCTCTCGGTGATGGCTACCCAGGCCAGTGCGATCACGTTTCTTTCCACACCGGGACAGGCCTACGAAGACGGACTGAGATTCGTCCAGAATTATTTCGGATTACCACTGGCCCTGGTGATCATATCAGCCGTATTTATACCTATATATTACAGGCTTAAAGTATATACGGCCTATGAATATCTGGAAAGCCGGTTCGATATGAAGACCCGGGTGCTGAGCGCTTTCCTGTTTCTCGTTCAGCGTGGGCTGGCAGCAGGAATTACCATCTATGCTCCGGCCATCATCCTGTCTACGATTCTGAATTGGAACCTGTCCTTTACGATCCTGCTTGTAGGCATCCTGGTGATCATCTATACGGTATCGGGAGGGTCAAAAGCTGTCAGTCTTACACAGAAGTACCAGATGGCCATTATCATGACGGGCATGTTCATTGCTTTTTTTATCCTGATCAGTTTATTCCCGCAGGAAGTTTCCTTTATCGATTCCATCCGGATAGCAGGAGAACTGGGCAGGATCAATGCGGTTGATTTTTCACTGGATTTCAGTGAAAGATACACGTTCTGGTCGGGAATAACCGGTGGCCTGTTCCTTGCTATGTCGTATTTCGGTACCGATCAATCGCAGGTAGCCAGGTATCTTACCGGCAGAAGTGTGAGGGAAAGCCGGCTGGGCCTGATGTTCAATGCCTTAGTGAAGGTTCCCATGCAGTTTTTCATATTATTCGTAGGCGTGATGGTATTCGTGTTTTACCAATTTGTACAACCACCCCTGTATTTCAAAGAAAACGCTGTCGATCAGGCTACGATTGAAAAACACCGGGAAGCATTCA
The DNA here is from genome assembly GCA_964543195.1 of uncultured Roseivirgaceae bacterium. Lineage (GTDB taxonomy): Bacteria > Bacteroidota > Bacteroidia > Cytophagales > Cyclobacteriaceae > JAGTVG01. The sequence goes on along the minus strand of CAZIXF010000034.1, from coordinate 51,145 downwards.
ATGAACTGGATAAACGACATGAAAGCGTGTTCCTGGAAAAGAGAAGGCATCTTATCGACCTCGCCTCCGCGTATGATGAGAATAACCGGGAGCTCATACAGGAAAAAACCAGGATTGTGCATTCGCTGCACGAGGAGTCCAGATCCATTAAATCGGAGGTGGAAGGTTTGATCAATTCATCAGATCCGGAATTCGATACCGATGATGCAGATTATGTGTTTATCACCTTTATCATCAATTACCTTCCGGCCGGTATTGTGGGTTTGCTGCTCGCAGTGATCTTTTCTGCGGCCATGTCATCCACTTCAAGCGAGCTCAATGCCCTGGCATCGACCACGGTTGTAGACCTGTATAAAAGACTTTTCAGGCCGGACAGGGAAGAAAAGCATTATGTGACCGCTTCCAAGGTCTTTACCGCCCTATGGGGCATTTTGGCGATTGTATTTGCTTTTATTGCTCATCAGGCCGAAAATCTGATCGAGGCAGTGAATATTGTGGGATCGATTTTTTATGGCACGATTCTCGGGATCTTCATTGCCGCCTTTTTTATCAAGTCAATAAAAAGTACGGCAATCTTTATTGCTGCCCTGATTGCAGAAGGAATTGTGATTGTGCTGCATTTTCTAACCCTTTACAATGTAATTACACTCGGTTATCTCTGGTATAATGTCGTTGGGTTCGGACTGACTATCGTACTGGGATGGTTGCTGAGCCGGAAGAGTAAGGATGATCAGAATTAGAGAAGGAGGGATCCTGCAATAGAGGATCCCCCCATGATCCGGTTTTTTGCAGCCGGAGATCAATTATCTTACTTGTTACACCTGGCGATCAGTTTTTCATTTAAGGCCACATAATCAGGGTTTCCGGCTTCCCTGGCCAGCTCTTTCGATTTCTCAGCCGCTACAACCGCTTCCTTGCATTCTCCCTTTTTTTCAAGGATATTGGCCTTTAAATGGATCACCCAGTAGCGCTCATTTCCCAGTTCGATGGATTTATTGATCCATTCCAGAGCCTGGCCAAGATCCCTGTCGGTGTCATAATAATACCTGGCTGCGGCATAATATTTACCGGCATCCGCGGCAGGGTCCATGGCCCGCCTGATATCATCCATGACTTTGCTGTCTACCTCCACATCGATCCGCGCTTTTACGTAAGTGTCAGCCCAGGCCAGTACCAGGTTGGCATGATCATCCCGTACATCATTCAGATCGATCAAAAAGGTCTCCACTTCGTTATTCAGCTTATGGGAATTCACATCCACACGCAATGCATCATTTTTTTCATCATAATTGGCTGTCCCTGCAATCCTTGCCACCGTATTAAAGATCAATGTCCACTCATCACGGCCGGGAATACTGAACAGTGAGTAGGTACCGGCAGCCAGTTCCTTGCCTTCGATTTTTACATCGTCACTGAATGAAATAGTCGTAGCCATATTGGCACCGGTCCGCCACAGCCTGTCGTATGGAACTAGATCACCGAATATCTGGCGGTCTTTTACACCCGGTCTGGAATAGGTGATCACGATGTCGGTAAGCCCTACACGTTGTTCAAGTCGGGCAAAGGGGCTGGGTGCAGGTAATTCGATCTGTTGTGCTCTTAAATCAGTAATTAAAATAGCTATAGACAGAACGCTTAATGTCAGTGTGTTTTGTGCGATTTTCATGGTTTATTCGGTTAATTATTAATGAGTTTTCGAGTAAAAGAAATCGCTATATTACAAAAAATTTTGATTTTTGCAGAACGATAATACGATGATAATTCTGATTGAATGAAACTGTCACGTGAATTTTATATAAGAGATAATGTTACCGAAGTGGCCCGGGATCTTCTGGGAAAGGTTTTATATACTAAAATTAATGGTTTAGTTACAGTAGGTAAAATTGTTGAAACAGAGGCATATAAAGGAGACACCGACCGGGCTTGTCATGCGTATCCGAACCGGATCACCAAACGAAATTCCATCATGTTCGGAGAAGGTGGCCATTCCTATGTGTATATGATCTATGGGATACACTATCTGTTCAACATCGTAACCAACCGGAAAGGAAAAGCCGATGCCGTGCTGGTCAGGGCGCTTGAACCCCTGCAGGGATTGGAATTGATGAGATCAAGGAGGAATAAAACCGTTATGAACCGGATTACCTCCGGACCTGGTGCATTGAGCAAAGCCATGGGAATTGATCTCGAATTATACGGGGAACCGTTGACCGGAGACAGGATCTGGCTGACCGATGAAAACGGGCTTTCGGAATCGACTGAAATCGTAGCTACTCACCGCATAGGCATTGATTATGCAGGAGAGGATGCTTATCTCAACTGGAGGTATTATCTTAAAAACAACGAGTGGGTAAGCAAAAAATAGAACCAGAATAAAAATTGACGGGCCATCCGAACCTAATTAAAGTGCAAGTGGGCTAAACGGTAAATCGAAATATCCGGTTTTGCCTGATATTCTGAGAATTTTTTGTGAATTTTGATTAAGTTAAATATTTATCGATATGAAATTGAAGAGTTTTAATTTTTTTACTATTTATTTATTCATAATTTCATCAGTTTTTTCACAGAACAACCAGTATGAGGTAGTCCCGGTCAGTGACTCCATTAACAGTCCTTATGACGAGCAGGCTCCTGTGCTCAATTCCGAAGGGAATATATTATATTTTACACGCAGCAAACATCCCGACAATTTGGGAGGTAAAAAAGATGAAGGGGATATCTGGTATGCTGAAAAAGACGATAACGGTAACTGGTCGACCCCGAAAAATATCGGAGAGCCCCTGAACAGCAAGTATTACAATGCGGTGATCGGTGTCGACGGGAATGCCATCTATCTTGTAGGGCATTATGTGCCTACCAACAGGAGGCCCAGTACCAGAGGGGTTTCGGTTTCCTTTTATCAGAATGGCAGCTGGTCTTTTCCACAGCCCGTAGATATACCCTACTTTGATAATTATTCCGATCATCAGAGTGCCTGTTTATCCTATGACGGCCGGATCATGGTGCATGCTATTGAAACCTATAATACCCGGGGAGCCGAGGATCTCTATGTATCATTCCGTAAAACGGATGGCAGCTGGACGGATGTGAAAAACCTGGGTTCGGCAATCAATACGGATTATCAGGAAAAAACACCTTTTCTTGCAGCCGATAACCGTACCCTGATCTTTTCCAGCAATGGTATGGGTGGTGAAGGCAGTATGGATCTGTTCAAGACCGAGCGACTGGATGATTCCTGGAAAAACTGGACTGAACCCGAAAATCTTGGTAATGTGATCAATACCACCGGCCGGGAATTATATTATTTTGTAATGCCCGGAAGTGACGAAGCCATATTTTGTTCAACTCAAAACAGTGACGGATACGGCGATGTGAAATATTATCGATTGAAGCCCGAAGAAATTATTGAACCGGTTGAAACGGTCATTATGGAACAGGATACCGTAATAAGGGAATTCATTGTAGAAGAAGACATGCTTGTATTGAGAGGAAAGATCTTCAATGCGGTGAATAATGAACCCATCGGGGCAGAAATATCTGTCTTCCTGGATGAAAATACGGAAATTGCCGACCTTGAGTCGGATACGGCTACCGGTGAATTTCAGCTTGAGATCGCTTCCAGGAACAATTTTCTGTTCAGGGTAAGTGCAAAAGGTTTTATGAATGTGGAAGACAGGATACGGGCAGGAGATACGGAGGAAAACCTGGTTCTGCGGAATTATTATCTGGAGCCCCTGGCGGTTGGGAAGACCTTTAAACTCAATAATGTACATTTTCACCGGGCTACAGACAACCTGGTTGACAGTGCTTATGCAGAGTTGGACAATGTATATCGCATGATGGAAAACAATCCCGGAATTGCCATCGAGCTGAGCGGCCATACCGACAACCAGGGAAGCGCCAGAAAAAATCTCGCGTTATCCCAGGCAAGAGTGGAAGTGGTCAAACAATACCTTATAGATAAAGGGATCGATCCAGGTAGAATTTCGGGAAAGGGATATGGTGGCAGTCAACCTGTTGCCAGCAACCGTACAGAAGAGACCCGCCGGTTGAACAGACGGGTGGAATTTAAAGTGATCAGAGCAGGAGAAGCGGATCAATGAAAAGGTCAAAATTGATATTCATTATTATTGCATGCTTATTCCTGTTGATATTGATTTATTTTATTATTGATTTTTCACGAAGAACCTCATTTCCCGGCTCTCATCAAATTGACCCGGCAAAGGAGATGAAAACATTATTTACAGCATTAAATTCAAGATAGGTGAGCAGGAAGAAAAAAAGAGCATATGATAAAGATAAGAACCCTGTCGATCCCGACAAGATTACCGATAGCCCGGGATTGATCAGTTTTCCCCATCATGTTGGAAGTGCCGTGATCAGGCCGGAAGACAAAGGTAAGATCAGAGGCCGCGCCATGGCAGCCATGAAGGATCAGACGGAACGTCAGTTTTCCCAGCTCTATGAACAGATGAAGACCCTTGCCAAACAGGCTAATGAACTTAAAAAAAGGGTAGAGGTTTCTGAAAAGATCTATCTGGCCCAGATAAATTTTGAGCCGGTACCCGGTAAAACCTATTATCTCTACGAAAAAACGGACAAACAGAATATGCTTTCCATGATTGGTCCCGAAGAATGGGGAGATCTTCCCTCAGGGATGCATTACCTGGCCACTGTACAACTTCTATCCGATCATACCTGGGAAGTTCTTGATGCCGATGCCGATGATCTGGAACAGGAATAAACCCTCGGCTCAATATCCTGCTGACCCGGAACAATCAACTTTATATCAGGGCATTTCCTTTGAGCTGACGCAAAAAACGATTGATCTGATCCCCGATATAATCCTTTAATTCCGTTTTATTTTCTATGCCGATTTTACCGTCCACTGCCAACAGCGACATTCCATGCAGGAAAGCGATTATTGACAGGGAAGCATCCATTAATGGCAATGGCTGGATCTGATTCTGTTGTATTCCCTCCCTGACCGATTGATGGATGTAATTGTAAATTATATCGTCTTTGAGCGGGATTCCGGGATAAAAGATCATTTTGTATTTCTGAGGCTCATCCAGGGCAAAGCCGATCCAGGACTGGGTGATATTCTTTAAACGGCTGAATTGGTCTTTGATGAATTCGAATTCCATCAATTTTTTTTCAAATTCACCAACAAATTCATTACGAAGGTTTTCAAGGATCTCATTCTTATCCTTGAAATATAAATAGATGGTAGCCGGGCTGTACTCGATGACCGTTGATATATTCCGGATAGAGATGTTGTTTACTCCATTTTTATTGAACAGGGACAAAGCCGTATTGAGTATCAGCTTCTGCATTTTTGTCCTTTCCCTTTCTTTTCTTTCCTGAATGCCCATAAAAAATTAGGATAAATGATGAATGATTTTTGTTTGAATGTTTAATAAATTCCTCTTCTGACCATTGCCGTAATCCGTATCCGGTACTAAAAATAGAATAAAAAAAATTACCAGTCAAAGGGTATAGAACTTCAGCAGGAAATGATGGCCTTTGACATCAGCACTTTGCACTGGCTCGATGGCCAGTATTTTTTTGGAATTATATACAGTGGAAAATTCAGTACGGGTTATGCGTTTTCGCTTTTTATTGACCGGTTGCCGGTAGTATTGTAACCGCCCCGACTTGTTTACCTCTATTGAATAAATATGATTGTACAGTAACTGAACAGAAGAGGGGACATATATCGTCCCCTCCTTATCAGGATGGCTTCCATCTAACATAACACATTATGATAGGACTGTTTGAAATTATCATACACCATTTTATCCTGAATGTTCTGATATTCACTGAACATCAAATGTGCTTCAGCGGGCACATAATTGAACCTGTTTTTAAAATCATTGATCAGCTTGTGCATCTCATAAATGAAATGCTGAGTCTGTTCCAGTCGCTTTACTTTCCTTGGATTGATCAGATTTTTCCTTGCAAATCTTCTGAACTCCTTTTCTGCCTGTTTTTGCCGTATTGTCTGTTCCATCACTGTTAGTTTTGTGTAATATTGCACTATATTATGACACTAATATAGCCTTTAAATTTATAAAAACAAATTTTTATTAATAATTTTTTGTGTATAAATACACAATTTTTTTACATAAAATAAATAACAGGCTGCCAAAAAGCCTGGCAGTGGTTTGGTGAAGGTAGGATGGCGTTTTATTGGTCGATCATTAAAAGAAAGACTAGCGCATGATTGAAAAAAGGTGCATTGTCAGACCCCTGCTTTCATTCACAACGTACTGGTTATCAGCAAAACAAATGGATAAAAACTATCCCCTACCCCGGGTTACGGGGATTTCGTTTACTATGAATTAAGCGTTGTTGAAGCAGATATTCCCTGTTAAAGCGAATTTTTGGTAACGTAGTAGCGGTAGGCAATAATGATCCTGTCTAATCGGGATAGTTTTCTGAGATCCCTTTTACTGTATCGGGGAAGGATAATTTTATTTATCAAAGCCAGCATTTTGAATATATTTTTCCTGATATTTTGCATTGGAATATTTTACTTCTGTCCTGAAAAAGATTGTGACGGCTTAAGTAAGTTGCTGGAAGAAGCCCCTTACATGTTCGTAGGAATCGATCCTGTATTTTGCCTGGGAGGTACTCCGGCCAACACGAATGGTAATCGCATCATCGGGCATGACCAGGAAAGTATCCTCATCCGTCCAGTCGTCGCCAATAGCCAGCACGAAATCGAAATCATCTTTCTGCAACCAGCGTTCAGCAGCAAGTCCCTTGTTCACTTCAGAATTTTTGATCTCAACTACCATATCACCTTCCAGTACAGTGAGGTTTTTATCAGCAGCCATATAACGCAAATGGCTGGCCAGTTCACGGGTTCTGAGTTCTCCAAGGCCGCTCTCTACCCTTCGGTAATGCCATACCAGGGAATAATCCTTTTCCTCTACAAAAGAGCCCGGCGTCCGGTCAACATAGGCCTCAAAAATTGGTTTGAATTCTTCTTTCCATTCATTTCTCAGATCATTGTATGTCGTCCAGTCCTGGCCATTTTCACGCAACCACATCCCGTGTTCGGCAATGATATCGATATGCAGTTCTCCAATCCACTCTTCCAGGGTATAGCGATCCCTGCCTGAAATGATAACCACCCGGTTATTTTCATCTTTCGAAAGATTTTTCAGGATATCGATCAACTCCTTATCAGGAATCGCTTTTTTCGGCCTGTCATAGAAGCCCATCAATGTACCATCATAATCAAGGAATAAGAGTCGTTTGTTCGATTTTTTATATTTATCGATAATCCCCCGGTTGGTTTTTTCATCCACTACCCGGGTAGCCAGGGTTTTCTGCTTGGCGATCACATCATTAAGTTTGTTGAAAAATATTTTTACCCAATGATGAATGTTATAACGTCTCAATGACTCCTGCATGTTCTCAATTCTTGCCTTTTGCTCATCGGCAGGCATGGTCAGGGCATCATGCATGCTGTCAACGATTTTATCAATATCGTTCGGGTTGATCAGAATGGCATCAGATAGCTCTTTCGATGCCCCGGCCATTTCACTCAGGACCAGCACACCCTGCTTGTCCAGTTTGCTGGCGATGTATTCTTTACAGACCAGGTTCATGCCATCCCGCATGGGAGTAACCAGGGCCACATCGGCCATTCTATAAAAGGCAGACAGGCTTTGCAATCCAAACGACCGGTAGAAATAATGAACCGGTGTCCAGTGCAGGGTCCCGTATTTACCATTGATCCTGCCCACCAGCAGATCGATCTCTTCTTTCAGTTTTTTATATTCACCCACCTTGTCACGCGAGGGTACTACCACCATAACCAGTGAAACTATGCCGATGAATTCAGGAAATTTTTCAAAAAAACTATCCAGTGCATATAACCGTTGCGGGATGCCTTTGGAATAGTCCAGACGGTCAATCGAAATAATAAGCTTGTATTTTCCCAGTGAAGTCCTGTAATCCACTTCACGTTTCAGGGTTTCAGGAGAGGAAGCCGTATCATGATACTTGTCGTAATCGATTCCCATGGGAAAACTGTCCACCTCGATGAGTCTTGAATCAAATGATATGGTGCCCCTCGAATTGGGGATCGCAGCTATACGGCCTACCGAGCTGAGAAAGTGTCTCATGTCATCATAGGTATGGAAACCGATCAGGTCGGCTCCCAGCATTCCCAACAGTATTTCACGCCGCCAGGGTAATAAGCGGAATATTTCAAAAGAAGGAAATGGGATGTGATTGAAAAATCCTATACTGCTATCCGGCAATTTATTTCGTACCATCTGCGGAAGAAGGAGCAATTGATAATCATGGATCCAGATCGTATCACCGGGTTCCGCTTCCTCCACTACTTTATCGCAGAACTTTTCATTTACCTCTTTATACCCTTCAAACATTTTTTGTTCGTAAAGGGCAAATTGGTGGAAATAATGAAAAAGTGGCCACAAAGTGGCATTGCTGAATCCTTCATAAAAAATCTCTACATCATGCCGTGTTAAAAAGACAGGTGCCATGTTTTCTTTTTTTAAATCCTTGGTCACCTGTTCCTTTTCCTTGTTGTTCTTCAGCTCCAGGCCCGGCCAGCCTATCCAGATATTGTCTCCTGATTTATATATCGAACCCAATCCCGTAGCCAGCCCCCCTGAACTCGGATTATACTTCAATTCATTGTTCTCCCTGGCTATTTTGACGGGAAGTCGATTTGAGACGATTATAACTTTGGACATGATTAAATTTAATCTGTTTTCAGTATAAAAAGTGAACTGCTATAATATACAAAAAATTAGCTTCGGTTGAAAGACTTGAGTTTTATTTGTGTCAGCTTGCGTTTGGTATCCAGAGGAAAATCCCCGTTGAGTATCCAGTTGTAATAAGAGGGTTCCGATTGAAGTATATCGGCTACTTTTTTTCCCCGGTGTTTGCCGAAATTGAATATTTCAATACCCTGTTCATCCATGATGATCCTTCCGGCCAGATCCACCATATTCTGATTGGTGAGTGAATGAATAACTGCCATATCGTTTTCTATCTTACCTATTCTTTCACCTTTCAGGTCAAAAACAGTTTCTCCATCATACTTTTTGATCTGTTCTTCGAATACTTCAAGCGTAGCCACGGTATCTGCCAGGGCGGAATGCGCATCGGCAAGATCTTTATTACAGTAAAATTTGTAAGCAGCGGTCAGATTTCGTTTTTCCATAAGATGAAAGATCTTCTGGGCATCTAGAATTTTTTTGTTGGATATATCAAAATCCACCCCTTCCCGTAAAAATTCTTCCACAAGCAAAGGAACATCGAATTTTATTATATTGAAGCCGGCCATGTCACACCCCTCGAAAAACCTGGCCAGCTCTTTGGCTATCTGCTTGAAACTGGGCTTATCCTTTATATCATCATCATAAATTCCATGAATGAGACTGGCTTCGGGGGGGATGGGCATCAATGGATTGATCTTTTGCTCCAGGGTGGTTTTTTGTCCGTCCGGCATCAGTTTGACGGCGGCTATTTCCACGATCCGGTCTTTCGAGATGTTGGTACCCGTAGTTTCCAGATCGAAAAAAACGATGGGATTACGTAAATGAAGGTACATGGTCAGAATTTATATTTTATTTGGTTGATTAAACGAATTAAGTCAAGACCTCCGAAATTACCGGATGACATGAGTAATAATATCGTATTTTTTCGCATTTCATCTATTATTGTCTGTTCAAGATCATCTGCATTTCTGATGATCCGCAGGTCATTATTCGAAAAGCCCTTTTTGATCGTTTCATCATCAAGGTATTCCATTTTTTTTATTTCCAGGGTATGATCATTCAAAAAAATCAGGTTGACATCTCCTTTTTCCAAACAATGGTTGTATTCGGCAAGGAAATCTCTATTAAGGCTGCTGTATGTATGCAGTTCAAAACAATTTATGATCTTTTTATCCGGATACATCTCCCTGACCGCCCGTGTGGTTGACATTACCTTCGAAGGGGAATGGGCAAAATCTTTATAGATTTTATAAAAGGGTGTATCCGAAATTTTCTCCAGTCTGTTGGAGGCCCCCCTGAACGAAGCGATCTTACGGATAATTTCATTTTCTTCCAGCCCCAGGGTTTTCAGTACAGCGGTGGCCGCACTCAGGTTCTGCATATTATGTTTTCCGAAAACACCCACTTCGACTTCTTCTGATCCCACCTGAAGATAATATTTCTCTTCCCGTACACGGTAAGCGGGAGTCCGGTAGGGAAGAATTGAAAATTTTCCATCATGCGCTTCAACCCTCTTTTTAACCAGTTTGTCTTCTTCGTTATAAATAAGGATCCCGTTTCCAGGTGTATTCCCGATAAACCGGTCAAATTGTCTTATATATTCCTCTTTTGTCGGAAAGGCGTTTATATGATCCCATGCAATGCCACTTATCAGACCGGTCTGATGCTTGTAACGGATGAATTTGGGCGTCCTGTCAAGTGTGGAAGACAGGTATTCATCCCCTTCAAGGATAACCAGCGGTGCACCGGATATTTTCACCATATTGTCAAAACCATGAATACCCGCACCCACCAGATAGTCAAAATCGAGATCGGTCTGTTTCAATACATGCAGGATCATGGAGGTTATGGTTGTCTTTCCATGGGATCCGGCAATCACAATTCGTCGTGCATTTTTTGATTTCCGGTAAATAAATTCCGGGAAAGAACAGATGGGTATGTTCAGCTTTTTTGCCTTTTTCAACTCAGGATTATTTTCCCTTGCATGCATGCCCAGGATAACGGTGTCCGTTTTTTCCGTAATTCTGTCGGGATGCCAGCCAATCGAGGATGGAAGAAGACCATGATCAGCAAGCCTTGAACGGGAAGGTTCAAAGATATCGTCGTCGGAACCTGACACCTTATAGCCGGATTTTTTTAATGCAATGGCCAGGTTATGCATGGCGCTGCCCCCAATGGCGATCAGGTGAATGTGACCTTTATCTGAACTCATACCGAGCAACAAAAATAATTCAATTTTAATGAGCCGCCAAGCAAGCACAATTATTGTCGGTTGTGAATAAATTGTTTAAAACTTGAAAATGCTGTTGATAATCGTTTTCCGACATGTGGAAAAAAACCTTAAAAGTATTCTTGGATATTCTTTTGAAACGAAAGTTATAATTTTAAATTTGTCATGCTTACAATTGCACTTTTGTCGTTAAAGGAGTATGGAGACAGAGAAATCCTCACAATTACGTTTTAACCCTAAGTACCGGTCAATCTCAGATTTAAAAATCACCGATCAGCTGGGAAAGGTACCACCCCAGGCCATTGATCTTGAAGAGGCCGTACTCGGGGCTTTAATGCTTGAAAAAGATGCACTGGCGCAGGTGATCGAGATCCTTAAACCGGAGATTTTCTATAAGGATGCCCACCGTGAGATCTATACGGCTATCAAGGAACTTTTCGAGGATGCCGAACCGGTCGATATTCTTACTGTTACCAACAAGTTAAGGAAAAACGGGAAACTGGAATTCGTAGGCGGGGCCTATTATATAGCCAGCCTGACTTCCAAGGTAAATTCGTCGGCCAATATTGAATATCATGCACGGTTAATCACTGAAATGGCCATCAAGCGGGAACTCATCCGCATCTCCACGGAGATCCAGAAGGAGGCATTTGAAGATTCTACTGACGTATTTGAATTACTGGATAAGACTGAGCAGTCGCTTTTTAACGTCTCCGAGACCAACATCCGCAAAAACTACGACAATATGCGGTCATTGATGAACGAGGCCATCAAGGAGCTTGAATTCAAGAAAAACCAGAAAGATGGCCTGACAGGTATCCCATCAGGTTTTACCGAACTTGACCGGATCACCTCAGGGTGGCAACGATCGGATATGGTCATCATAGCGGCCAGACCGGGAATGGGTAAAACGGCCCTGGTATTGTCAGCCTTACGCAATGCCGCAGTTGATTTCGATAAACCGGTCGCTATTTTTTCTCTGGAAATGTCCGCAGTCCAGTTGGTCAACCGCCTGATTTCAGCCGAAGCAGAACTCGAAAGCGATAAGATTAAAAAAGGCAACCTGGAGGATTATGAATGGGAGCAGTTGGTCTATAAAACTTCCAAGCTCACGGAAGCACCGATTTTTATTGACGATACACCGGCATTATCTATCCTGGAACTCAGGGCCAAAGCACGCCGGCTCGTATCACAGCACCATGTTGAACTCATTATTGTAGATTATCTTCAGCTTATGACCGGTGATCGCTCGAAAAATAATTCAAGCGGTAACCGTGAACAGGAAATAGCCTCTATATCCAGGGCTATGAAAAACATTGCCAAGGAGTTGAGTGTGCCGGTCATTGCCATATCCCAGCTCAGCCGTGCAGTGGAAACCAGGGGAGGGGATAAGCGGCCGCTTTTGTCCGACCTCAGGGAATCCGGTTCGATAGAACAGGATGCGGATATGGTATTATTCCTGTACAGACCCGAATACTACGGTATTACCGAAGATGAAACCGGTCTGAGCACAAAAGGATTAGGTGAGATCAATATAGCCAAGCACAGAAATGGCAAGACAGGGACGGTAAATCTTAAATTTATTGGTCATCTGACCAAATTCGTGAATATGGAAGAAAACTTTGATTCCCAGGACCCGGCCAATCCGGATGCATCTGCCAGCCAGGGAGTGGTGACCTTTAAAAGCCGGATCAATAACAAAGACAGTGATAGCGGTTCTTCAGATCCAACCGAAGGAGCCCCTTTCTGATTGTTGATTCACTTGTTAACCACGGTATCGACACTTGTAGAGGGTCGCCAGGGAATAATTGCATCGGTATTTGATCATTGCACCGCTGGCAGGTCATTTCACCAGTAGATTATTTCACCGCCTGTAAGTCTTCCTGGTTTGAATGGTTTAACAGATTAGCCGTTTAATCCTCCGGGATCTGTTCCAGGCCTGCTATGGCCTCGCTTTTTATACTGTTTGAATAAATCTCTCCATTGTAGTCCAGGGCCCGTTCGAAAAAATACGCGGCCCGGTCATAATTTTTTCCTTCCAGCGCTATATATCCAAGATGAAGATGCGAATTAGCTACCAGATAATGGTTCTCATATCCGGAAAAATGAATCACCCTGTAAAAATAAATCTCTGCCTGATTCAGGTTCCGGGTTAATTCATGCATCCTTGCATATCGGTAATACATTTCCATTTTATCTTCTTTTGACAATTCGGCCTCAGGGATCTCATTAAGTATCCCTTCCGCTTCATCATAATAACCCCCGTCGAACATTAGCCGGGCTCTCAGCAGTTCAGGATAGGGTATATATCCATTTTCGGTCAGAATTTGTGCGTTTTTATCTTTCTCCGTGGCCAGGCTACCCTTTTCCTGTACAAGAGCCGAATATTCAAGCATCCTGGCCGAATCACTTTTCAGAAGACTGATAAGGTATAATTTAAAATAACTGTCTTTGATGAATTTTTCCGGGTTCTGCCTGTTGATATAGGTATGATACTTCGACGCCGCTTTGTTCAGGTCGAGTGCCTTTAAATAACACTCACCAAGATAATAGTCCACCAAAGGAATGGATCGGTATTTTTCAGATAAATCAGATGCGGATTCCAAAAACCGGATGGCCGATTCATTTTTACCAGTTTTAATTGAGACAACTCCAGCCAAATAGTTGAAAAGCAAACTGTTATGATGATGGCCTTTCATGGCATTAATGACTGAATCCGCCTGTTGGTATTCGTTCAGGTAAAATGAATTGATCAAAGCAAGCAGCATACTGGCCTCGAACCGGAACAGGCCATCCCGCCGGCTTACCTCGTGTAACTGGCTGTATCCCTCTTTGAAATCCGGATGAATACGGAGAATACTGAATAAGAAATTATATTTATCGGGGGCAAGTGATAGAATGATCTGGAGTAGTCCGTAAGTTTTTTTCATCATAATCAGGTTGTTCCATTTCCCGCTATTCTGCCTGCTTTGACGATAGGCCTGAATAAGCCTTATTGCTCCGCTAAAAGCTTTTTCTTCATTGAGATGGATCAATGCGGAATGCAATCTTATCTCCGCTTTCGAAAAGGCCACATAGGGATTATTTGCGTCAAGTTCATCCAGTGTGTTCAAATATTCTTTTTCCGAAAAGGAATTATAATGGCTATAATGACCCGGATCAAGCAGCACCAGAATGCGGAAAAGATCCGATAAACTTCTGATATACGTGGCGAAGGCTATATCACTTACCCTGTACTGGCCGGCAGTGGAAAGGCTTTTATTGGATTGGTCGAGATACACCCGGGTCATTTCCCGTGAATCATGGATCCTGAGATCCAGTAATCGATCATATGCGGTTATAAGTGTGGTGTCGGGCTGACCGAATGATGCAATCGCACCAAACAGCACCATAAAAAGGACGAATAAAAAAGGGTAATGCCTGCTTATTACCCTTTTTTCGTGATGGTTCATCCAATCAAATCGGAATGTCCTGAATAATTTATCTGGCCCGGCTGCGTTTTTTCTTCTTCTCCGGCTCTTCGATAACATCTTCCACATCAGCCAGAATTCGACCACAATGTTCACAGACCACAAGTTTCTTTTTTTCCCTGACTTCGGCCTGCCGTTGCGGAGGGACTACATTAAAACATCCGCCACAGGCACCCCTTCTTATTGGTACAACCGCTAATCCATTTTTCGCGTTATTCCTGATCTTCGTATAGGATTTCAGCAGTCTTTCTTCGATCTGTTTGGTAGCCTTTTCCCTGGCTTTCATCAGCTTTTGTTCTTCCTCCTCACTTTCCGAAACGATCATATCCAGTTCGGCCTTCTTACTGTCCAGATCTTTCTTCCTTTCATTGAGAAGTTCCTTTGTGCCATCAATCAGGTTTTTCTTTTCCTCAAGTGTTTCATAGGATTCTTTGATCTTTTTTTCCGAGATCTGGATCTCCAGTTCCTGAAGTTCGATCTCCTTGGTGATCGCATCGTATTCGCGGTTGTTTCGAACATTCATCTGCTGATCCTTATACTTCTCGATCAGCTTTTCAGCATTTTTTATTGCCGTTCTCTTACCCTCAATACCCTGTTCGATTTCTTCAATCTCATTTTCGATTTTTGTGATCCGGGTTTCATACCCCGTAATTTCATCCTCAAGGTCCTGCACCTCGTCCGGGAGGGCACCTCTTACTTTGGTTAGTTCATCAAGTTCGGAATCAATTTGCTGGAGTTTTATGAGGGAGTCAATTTTCTGAGCTACAGTGCTTTCCATTTAAAATTTACCTATATCTTATTGGGTTTGTATTAACTTCCGATAAACAAAGTGCAATACTACTAAATTTTTTATTCAATAACTCATAAATATGTTCTTTTGTGTACACTTCACTTTCATAATGTCCGATATCCGCAATGAGTATTTTCCCCTCCGCATCAAAATAATCATGATACTTGAAATCAGCGGACACAAAAGCATCGGCTCCGGAAGATTTGGCTGCTGTTAAAAGGAAGGAACCTGCCCCTCCGCACACGGCTACTTTACGGATGGTTTTTCCTTCAAAAGGGGTATATTTGATCCGCTCAAGGTCCATGGCTTTATTAAGATGGTCCAGAAAATCACGCTCAGTCATGGCCTCCTTCATATCACCCAGCATACCAGAACCGATATCCTGATCCACATTTCCCAGGTCATGAAGATAATAGGCCACCTCTTCGTAAGGATGGGCAGTTCTCAGGGCTTCCAACACACGGGATACCAGATGCTGGGAAATGATCACTTCAACACGGTCTTCCTTCACTTCCTCCATCTGGTTTTTTTCCCCGATATGTGGTGCTGCCTTTTCACTGGGCTTGAACCGGCCTGTACCCGATACACGAAAACTGCAATGGTCATAATCACCGATTATACCGGCTCCGGCACGGTGCATCGCATCAAGCACCTCTACTGTATTTTCACGGGGGATAAAAGTAATCAGCTTTTTTAAGGTGGCTTTGCCCGGTTGAAGGATCCTGATATTCTGCAAACCGAGTCTTTCTGCAATTTTTGCGTTTACCCCGTCTTTTACATTATCAAGATTGGTATGTATGGCATAAATGGCAATTTCGTTTTTTATCGCTTTTATTATGGTACGTTCAACATAATTACGACCTGTTAATCGTTTAAGTCCGCGGAAGATGATTGGATGATGGGCAATAATCAGATTACAGTTTTTTGATAAAGCTTCATCAATTACAGCCTCGGTTGAATCAAGACAGATCAACACACCCCGGACATCTATGCCTGCATTACCCGTGATAAGACCTGCATTATCGTACTCTTCCTGATAAGCTAAGGGAGCAAGGGTTTCCAGATGTTGAATTATCTCTTTGATTTTAGTCATAATTATTGAAACTTGCCGTTATGTAAAGGTATTAATTCCTCTTCTAAATGCGATATATCAGATGGATCCTTTTGCCGTTTTCCTGGTTGTACGGAATGGTTATAGAGATCAGGAATTTTTTATATGATAAAAATATTCTTAAATCTTTCAGGTTTGACCTGCCCGTGATATCGGTGGGAAATATTACGGTGGGGGGTACCGGGAAAACACCGTTTACCGAATACCTGATCCGGCTGTTGAAAGATAAATGCAAACCTGCCGTCCTGAGCAGAGGATACAAAAGAAAAACAAGAGGGTTCCTTGTCGCTACGGATACGGATAACGCCATAACAATTGGGGACGAATCATTTCAGTATTTTGTGAAATATGGTGCTGAAATCACCGTGGCTGTGGCTGAAGACAGGGCATTTGCCATTCCCAATCTCCTTGATGCCAGATCGGAGGTGAATATGATCCTGCTGGATGATGCTTTTCAGCACCGTTCGGTAAAGCCCTCGTTAAATATATTGCTTACCGATTACAATACATTATTTACCAGGGATTATCTGTTACCGGCAGGTGACCTGAGAGAACAAAGAAAAGCAGCAGGTCGCAGCGATCTGATCGTGGTTACCAAATGTCCTCCCGCGATAACACCGGAAGAAAGAGAAAAGATAACACGGGAAATACGACGCTATACCGCCCGTGATTGCCAGGTGTTTTTTACTTTTACGGAATACGGGGCGCCTGAACCGGTTCATGATAAAGACCTGGAGATAACCGGTGAACTGATACTGGTAACCGGCATAGCCAATGCCAAACCACTGGCTCGGTATCTTGATGAGCAATTCCATGTGATCAAACATTTCGAGTTTGCTGACCACCATTATTTTACCTCGAAGGAACTGGACGGTATTCTCCGGTTCGCTGACCGGATAAAAGGAAATCCAAGTATTATATTCACGGAGAAAGACATATTGAGGATACTTAAAACACCTCTGGAAGAGATTTTAATGCCCTATCCGGTTTTTTTTCAACCCATTAGCTATAAATTTGTCGTGCTGGGCAATGATTTTGACCGGATCATGCTCCACCATGTGAAAAACTTTGACATGAATTAGGATCCTGTGGCGAAAAGAAAATTAGTAGTTTTATTTCTTTTAATTCTCGGTACCCTGAGTGAATCCGGGGCACAGGTCCTGGATGATACCACCAAAAACATTTACGGACCGGAAACAACCCGGTATATCCATTTCGAGGATCTCAAACTTAACCGGGAACAATATTTTCATCCGGATACCACCATTCAATTGTTCCACATATACAGTTTTGTAAACCGGAATCAGAATAAGCTGCAGGATCTGGGAAACATTGGTACAGCAGCAAAACCTGTTTTTTACAGACCTCCGGGCCGGATCGGCAGGTCGTCAGGTTATTACGCTTATTATCCTTACCTGTTGAAAACAGAGGAGATGAAGCTTTTTAATACACGGTCGCCTTTTACGAATTTATACGTCATTTTCGGGGGTGGAAACCGGAATATTACTCTTGTGGAACATGCCCAGAACATCAGACCCAACTGGGGTTTTGGAGGAAACTTCAAGAAACTTACCATGAATAAACAGGTCAGCTCTACCGGCAGAGGTGATAATCAGGTGGAATCGACCAGCTATAATTTTAATATGTATTACTGGACAGTTGACAGTTCGTACATGGTATGGGGTGCCTTCAACCGGATGAACCATGAAACCAATGAATCCGGAGGTATAGACGCTTCGGATTTTATCGGTTTGAATGATTATTTCGATGAAAACCTGGATGTAAACCTCGAGGAGGCCGCAAGCCGGGAATTAAATATCAGATTACATCTCTATCAGCAATACAACCTGAAAGATCTTTTTACTTTGTATAACGAGACCAAACGATCCCAGGTATCCAATTATTTCATTGAAGACAATCTTACCGGTGAACAGAACTATTTCAATCAGATCCTGTTCAATACAGAAAAAACCTTCCACCGGGATAAATTCAGAATAACTTCCAATGAATCAGGGATAAAGGGTGATCTCAAGAACGCCTTCTACAATGCCTATTTCAGGTACAGGAATTTTCATTACAGTCCCGCCAACCTTCAGAATAACGAGATCCGGAACGAAACCTATATTGGCGGCCGTTTAAGATATGATAATGACACAACTTTTACCTTATTGGTTACGGGTGAACTGATGAATAACGGGAACCACAAGATCAGGGGATTGTATGAGAACCGTCTCTGGGAATTATCCTATCAACGGTTGATGTATGCTCCCGGGGCCATTCATGAGACGTATTTCAGCAACCATTATGAATGGCATAATGATTTCGGACCGGTGCAGTCGGATAATTTCAAGGCTTTATTCAAAATAGATCTCGACTGGCTGAAGGTCTATCCTCAGGCAACCCTGTCCAATTTGTATAATTATATTTATTTTGATTACGATAAAAAACCGGTACAGGCCGATGCCTTCGTGCAGCTCTATTCTCCCGGGCTCAGTTTTAATATGGATATCACACCCTATCTTAAATGGCGTTCGATGTGTATGTACAGTTTGAAAACAGGGGAGGAAGAGGCTGCTAATGCTTTCCGGTTCCCGTCGCTGTTCGCTAACTCGAATATCAGCTATACACGGTTCCTGTTCAATAATAAACTGTGGGTGTCGGCAGGCATTGACATGCATTACCGAAACAGTTATTTTGCCGATAGTTACGATCCGGTCACCCAGCAGTTTTACATTCAGGACGATTTTGAGATCCCGGGATATTTCCTGGCGGATGTATACCTGAATGCCAAGATCTCCACGGTGAAAATATTTCTCAAAATGACCTATGTGAATCAGGGTCAGAATGATGGATATTTCGCTACTCCTTTTTATATTGGACAACCCCAGGTGCTGGATCTGGGGGTAAGCTGGATGTTTTATGATTGAACCGGGACGATGAACTGAAGAGGGCCGTACCGGGTCTTAACCTGCCCGCCGATCCCTGGTGTGCCGATCAGGCTCAAATGAAGAGGGAAGATATTCAAACCGATCAAGCCTGGGCTCAACAGAAAGCGGCCTTTTCATGCAACTCCATGATCGTCCGGTTTTCCGATTTCCGTAAGGTGGAAGATGTGCTTTCGCCGGTAGTGACCGAAGAATGGGGGCATTTCAGGTCATTATTCCAGCTTGGTCGATTTGGCCAAAGCGTATATGGATGAAAAATACGTAATGGACCATTTGAAAAAATATTTACGTGGGGAGGCCGGGATCATCCGGAACCTGGGGGATCCGGGTGGACAGAATGCATTAAAGTTTATGCTTGTGGATATAGGCATTACAGATTGAATGCAGCAGGCTCAGGTCTTCCTCTTTCAAAAATGTCAATCGTTCCATTAGGCGGGGCCCGATAATATGAGGCTGTTTCAGCTTGATATGTTCAACGATCTTTCCGACTTTTCCCTTTAACGCCTGGAGGCTTTCATCTGAAAGTATTTCAGGCTTTTTTTTAATCGCTTTAAGTCCGGACAGCAGATAGGCATAGATCATTACGGCATGCGATAAATTCAGGGAAGGATAAGGTTCGATCATTGGAATATAAGTGATCACATCACATTTTTTTATTTCTTCATTGGTCAACCCGGATTCCTCCCGACCAAATACAAGTCCTGTTTTCCCCAGGAAACTGCCTTTTTCCAGGATAAAGTCATATAACTGATCTGCGGGAAGATATTCCTCGTTGGTTCTTCGTTTTTTTGCCGAGGAAGCGACAAGAAAATCAAGATCCGAAGTGGCCTCGTCAAATCCTGGAAAATATCCGGCCTGATCCAGGATATCTTTCGAGGCATGGGCTACGGTCCTTATTTTTTCTTGATCATCTGTAAGCGGATTGATTATCCGCAGCTGCTTGAAACCCATGGTCTTTACAGCCCTTGCAGCGGCCCCTATGTTTTCTGGAACGGCAGGTTCCACCAATATGAATATGATTTCCAATTGATCCGATCAGGTTTTCTGTTTTTTCTTTTTTGCGGCAGGGAAAAGGATGTTATTGAGTATCAGTCGATAACCCGGTGAATTGGGATGAAGGTTGAGATCGGTGGGTTCTTCGCCAACCAGATGCTGGTAATCCTCCGGATCATGACCACCATAAAAAGTAAAAAATCCTTTCGCCAGCACGCCATGGATATAGCGGGCCTCATTAAGTGTTCTGCTTTCTCCCATTATGACCACCTCCGGCTTGATCAGCTCCTTTTTAAATGCTGTAGTCTGGCCCATGAAACCTTTGATTATTTTTTCATGATTCTGGGTGAGCATGGTGGGAATGGGATCCCATTTTGCCGAGAATTCAAACAATGTAAAATAATCGTTTTCTTCAGAAATATTTCTTTCCGGAGCATTCTGATCAATATTTGAGAATTCGTATTCCAGTGGATCCCTTACCAGTAGAAAATCCTGGAAAGCCAGTGTGTTATTGAAGTCGAGTTTTTTCTGGGCCATCGGATCGGTCGGGTCTCCGTCGTACATTACCTCACAGATGTCTACTCCATCAGCAGAAAGTGCTATGTCGAAAGTATCCGTGGCAGAGCACATGGCAAAGAGAAATCCTCCTCCAATTATATAATTCTTTATCTTCTTAACAACAGCAAGCTTGAGTTGGCTTACCTTATTGAAGCCATGTTTACGGGCACTGGCTTCAAATTCGCGCTGCTGCTGTATATACCAGGGGAAATTACGGTAACTTTTGTAAAACTTACCGAACTGACCCGTAAAATCTTCGTGGTGAAGGTGAAGCCAGTCGTATTTGGGCAGTTCACCATACATCACATCATCGTCGAATACCACATCATATGGAATTTCGGCATAGGTAAGTACCAGGGTGACTGCATCATCCCAGGGTTGTTTGCTTTTCGGGGTATAAACGGCAATTTTAGGCGCTTTTTCGAGTTTCATCACATCCGTATTGGAGGAAGGGCTGGCAATTTCATTCAATACCTGGTTATACTGGGCATCGGAAACCACTTTATAACTCACCCCGCGAACAATCAGTTCATTCTCAAAATTCGGTAGATATTTCACCATAAAACTGCCGCCGCGATAGTTCAGAAGCCAGTCAATCTCCACTTCATTCTGCAGCATCCAGTAGGCAATTCCATAGGCTTTCAGATGGTTGGATTGCGTCTTATCCATCGGGATGAGTATATAGGAGGCATTGACCTGGATAAGGGTTAATACGATTATTACAGGAATTAGAACTAACGATCTGAGCTTTACCATGCTATATTACCTTTCAAACAATTTATTCCACATTAAAGTAATATTAATTAATAGATTGGTTTTTCCCAAGTATATTTAAGTTTAAAAGTTAACGTGGCGATGCAATAGCATATTATTCCATGAACATAATCTTTAATTTTCAGGAAGGCATTAAATCCATTTCATCCAACCTGCTCCGGTCAGTGCTCACGGCGCTGATCATAGCGATCGGCATTACCTCTCTGGTAGGAATTCTCACAGCCATCGATGGTATGAAAGCATCCATTAACAATAGTTTTTCCAATCTGGGCGCCAATACATTTGAAATTGAATCAAGAAGGTCTGACCGGAGCCGGAATGTTTCCGGTAAGGAAGAAAAGAAATACAAGCCCCTGGAGTATTTTGAAGTAAAACGTTTTAAGGAGTTATATAAATACTCCAATAAGGTAAGTATTTCCACCTATGTTTCATGGTCGACCGAAGTGAAAAGATTGTCCAGGAAAACCAATCCCAACATCCGTATCGTGGGTACGGATGAGCAATATCTGAATATAGAGGGATATAATATTGAAACAGGGAGGAATTTTTCTTCCTATGAAACCAAGCTGGGCAGGCCGGTGGCCATAGTGGGTAATGAGGTGATCAGTAAGTTATTTGAGGCCAGTGAAAATCCCGTGAATAAAGAGATTGCATTTTATGGAAACAAATTCAGGATCATCGGCGTGCTTAAAAAGGAAGGTGCATTGGGAGGTGACAGCGGTTCGGACCGCTCGGTGATCATTCCCATCGAGAGCGCTATACGGCTGAATACCGGAATCAGTAATTTCCGGTATTACATCAATACAGCCATTGATAATCCGGAGAATATGGAATTTGCCATCGGGCAGGCCACGGGGCTGATGCGATCTATCCGGCAGGACCCCATTGGCGCTGATCACTCTTTCGAAATATCCCGTAATCTGACCCTTGAAGAAAGACTGGATGAAATCGGCTCCTACCTTCGTATTGGAGGATTTATCATAGGTTTTATAACCCTGCTGGGTGCTTCGGTCGGTTTGATGAATATCATGCTGGTATCGGTAACCGAAAGGACCCGTGAGATCGGTATCCGGAAAGCCATAGGGGCCAATCCCGGAAAAATCAGGGAACAGTTCCTGATTGAAGCCATTGTCATCTGCCTTTTCGGTGGAGTGGGAGGAGTGATCCTGGGCATTGCCATAGGCAACCTGATCGCCAACCTGATCGCTGCAGGCACGTTTATTGTTCCCTGGTTATGGGTGATCGTGGGGTTTGCCATCTGTATCCTGGTAGGGTTGATCTCCGGCTATTATCCGGCATATAAAGCCTCTAAACTTGATCCGATTGAAGCCTTGAGATTTGAATAGCCCGGCAATATAATTTAGATTATTATTGTTGTATTTTTCGGTGAAATTAGGCAGTTTTAACGAATAATTGATTCAAAGGCCATATTTCATCTATATGGTTAAAGGGTTTGTCTGTTTTTCAGGTGTTTTGTTTTTATTCCTTTTCTCCATGAGTGCATCAGGCGATGAATTGGTGGTCTCTGGAGTGTATCAGGGAAAAAACGTGTTTTTTCAGAATCCATCTTCATCAGATGGAAAAAGTTTCTGTGTGGATTCGGTATATCTTAATGATCAATTCATCATCCATTCTCCTAAAAATTCTGCATTTGAGGTCGATCTATCCGGTCTTGCAATTGATGAACCGGTAAACATCAGGGTGGTATACAAGGCAGGCTGTGAACCCAAACTGATCAATCCCCAGGTGATCCGTCTGAAAAGCCGGTTTGATTTTACCGACCTGGGAATCGGAGAAGATCATATAAGCTTTAAAACATCGGGAGATTCGGAAACTACCCGGTATTTTATTGAGAAAAGGTTTAATGACAAGTGGATCATCATTGCCTCTGCCGAGGCAACCGGTAATAAAGAGGAGCAAACCGGTGAGGATTTATCGAATAATCATCCTGTTCAGGAATACAACTATTATTTGAAGATAGATCATGATCCGGGAATAAACCGGTACAGGGTGAAGGCCATTATGAGCAATGGAAAAAGTTACTATTCCGGTATCATGAATTACCGGTCGGGGGAAGAACCCATTTCTTTTTATCCTGAACGAGTGTCCGATAAAATAACCTTCTCCCGGGAGACTGACTATAAAGTACTGGATACGGAAGGAAATCTTCTGGTTAAAGGTAAGGAAAAGGAAATTATGGTTGAAGATCTCAGTCCCGGCCTGTATTATCTTATCATCGGTAACCGGATCGAAAAATTCATTAAAAAATAACCTTTCAGAAGCTTAATTGGGGTTCTGCTTCTTCTATTTCCACATAACCATCTCCATTGATGGATCGCAGCCTGACAGGCAGCGTTTCATTGATGAGGATCGGATCATATTTTGCCGTAACACGGATATAATTCCTGGTAAACCCATGCATCCGTCCCTTTTCAATGTCATTTTCGAAAAGCACTACTTCCTCACTGCCCAGGTTATCTTCATAAAATTTTCTCCTTTTTTTTGAAGAAAGGTTTCTGAGCATCTTTGAACGTTCGCGCCGAACTTTCATGGGTACGCTATGATCCATTTCCGAAGCCGGTGTGTTGGCTCGTTCAGAATAGGAAAATACGTGCAGATAGGAAACCTCCAGTTGATTGATAAATTCGTATGTAGTGAGAAAATCATTATCCGTTTCGCCGGGGAAGCCCACGATAACGTCTACCCCGATGCAGGCATTCGGCATGACAGATTTGATCCTGGCCACCCGGTCTGCATAGAGTTCCCTTAAATACCTGCGTCGCATTTTTTTCAGTATCCTGTTGGAGCCCGATTGAAGTGGAATATGAAAATGGGGCACAAATTTATTCGAAACGGTCACAAAGCCGATTATTTCATCGGTCAAAAGATTCGGCTCAATCGAACTGATCCGGTATCGGTCTATTTCCTGAATTTTATCCAGTTCCCTGATCAGATCAATAAACCTGTTTTCACGATGTCCGTTCCGTATTCCGAAATCACCCGTATTAACTCCTGTCAGCACAATCTCCTTTACGCCTTCATCCGCAATCTTTCCGGCATTTTTCACTACATTTTCAATGGTGTCGCTCCGGCTATTGCCTCTCGCCATGGGAATGGTACAGAAAGAGCAGGAATAATCGCATCCATCCTGTACCTTCAGAAAGGTTCTGGTCCGGTCGTTGATCGAAAAAGCCTGGTTATATTCTCTCGCTTCATTTACCGGTGAAGCGAAAACCCGTGTATCACCTGATTTAGTGAATTCCTTCAGATAACTGAACAGATTGAATTTTTCCGCCGCACCCAGCACGGCATCGACTCCCTCGATACCGGCTATCTCATCGGGTTTAAGCTGCGCATAACATCCCAATACGATTACATAAGGATCACCCGCAAATTTCCTGGCCTCCGATATCACCTTCCGGCATTTCTTGTCCGCATTGTCAGTTACCGAACAGGTGTTTATCACATAAATATCGGCACCTTTATCGAAATCTACCTTCTCGTATCCTTCCTTTTCGAACATCCTCGACAGCGTGGAGGTTTCCGAAAAGTTAAGCTTGCAGCCCAATGTATAGAACGCCACTTTTTTCATATCCTGCAAAATTAATCAATTTGATGGACTGGGAGAAAAACCTGGACGGGAAGAAAAAACTTTACGCATACGGGCGCCGCTCATCCCGTTAAAATCCGGAACCAAAACTTAAATTCCATCAACCGATGAACATCCTCCGGAATACGATACACCGGAAAAAAACGGGTGGCAGTTGAGCGGGGAACATAACTTTCTTTTTGCCCGGTTAATATTGATAAGCCTTATCCGGCAGCAACTTATACACATCCTTGGGCGAATTACACAACACGGCGCGATCATGCATGATGGCGATGGGGGCCTTGATCAGACACGGATTATTGACCAGTACATACAACCAGCCATCGTCATCAAAATTTTTCCCCCGTATCTCCTGTTGATATTTTGGATCCGCCTTATTGAGTAGATGTTTGGGTTCCAGGTCCAACATATCCAGGATATTACGCCATATGGTTTTATTGAACCTGAACTCAGTAAAGGTGTATTCCTTTACATGGTCGGATATAGAGTGGGCATAGGCCCTCGTTTTTTTATGACTCGACGAGGTGCAATCCAGAAAAAGAATCAACTCGTCACGTTTAAGTTTCATGTCTCGGTCTGAATATTCCTGCTGTATATTAATAACAAATATTTCAGTAAAATAATTCATAGACCAGTCCTGATTTCAAAAACATGCGAGGCCAGGGGCGAAATTCTCATTTGGATGAATATTTCCTCTTTTTCAATGATCCTGTAATCCGGATCGAAGCGATCATGCAGCAATTCATGGAGGTATATCCTTTCTCCTTTTTTAAAGAGTTTAAATCCGTCAATTTCCCCGGGCAGGGAAACTTTCAGATCAAAGCTTTCATCTTTATCGAAATTCACTATGACAAGCAGTTTTTCCGCCAGGGTTAAACGAAGAAAATAGTATACCTTATCAGGATGTTCTATTCCTTTGCTCAGGTTATAATTATACAGGTCAAAAAATGCCCCTTCACAAATGGCAGAACAGGATTTGCAAAGGTTAAGCAATTTCATATAGGCATTTCGTAGTTCCTTTTCATTTACGCTCAGCAATCCGCCATCAAATTTTCCATTGTTCATCCATCGCTGATGCGAGGGAACATGCCAGTAATCAAACAACGTGGTTCTGCCATCATCTCCACTCATTCCTGAAGTACCCTCAGCTTTTTCACCCGTTTCCTGTCCGAAATAGATCATCACGGGACCAGTAGAGATCAAACTGGCTACTGTCATTCCCGGCAACCCTTTAAAAGGGTCTCCCGCAAAAAAACGGGAAGCAAGACGGTGTTCGTCATGATTTTCCAGGAAGCGAAGCATGTGACCGGCCACTTTTTTCTGATCCTGTAAGGATTTACTGATCTGCCTGGTAACGGCCCTGCCCTGTATTATTTTTTTCAACGATTCATAAAGCTGGACCTTATCATAGAGGTAGTCAAATTTACCCGCTTCAATGTATTTCCGGAACAGGGAAGGGGTATAGATCTCGGCAATGAAAATCATATCCGGATTTATGGCTTTAATCTGCGGGATCACCCATTCCCAGAATTCCACGGGAACCATTTCCGCTACATCGCAACGGAAACCATCCACGTTAAACCCGGACCAGTATTTCAGGATATCCCTCATTTTATACCAGGTAGCAGGAACCGGGTCAAAATAGGATTTTCCGCCGTTCATATAATCGAGGCCGTAATTCAGTTTGACGGTCTCAAACCAGTCATTAATGTCAGGCTGTGCTTTGAACACATCGTTACCCGTCACTTTGGCCGGCACTTCTTCAAAATAATAATCTTTGGTGGGATGTGTGTTACCGGGACCCAGGGATTCATACCCTGCCGGCACTTCAAACGCCACACCAGGTAAGTAATAAAAATTATTATCGGGTTTGAAAGCACTTTGGATATCATCGTTCTCTCCAAGATCCTCAATTTCAACCGGTTTAACATCCGACTTGTATTGTCTTGCCACATGGTTTGGCACAAAATCAATAATGACCTTCAATCCCACATCATGGGTTCTGTCGATTAGTTTCCTGAATTCCTTTATCCTGTCCGGCACATATTCGGCCAGATCAGGATTCACGTCATAATAATCCTTGATGGCATAGGGAGAACCGGCTCGACCCTTTACAATATCGGCATCATCAAGAAAAATGCCGTACTTCCGGTAATCGGTTAGTACGGCATGTTCAATTATTCCGGTATACCAGATATGCGTAATTCCAAGCTTTTTAATTTCCTGCAAGGCGGCCCTGCTGATGTCTCTCATTTTACCCACTCCGTTCTCCTCAATCGTACCAAAGAGCTTTTTACCTGTTTTTTTATTCCCGAACAGGCGTGTCAGGATCTGGTAGATCACGATTTTCCGGTTTCCCTTCCTGCCTTTCAGAAAATTATCCATGATCAGGTCCATAATCTATTGATCAGGAAATTTTTTCACTTTTTCATCAATTCCCAAACCTGTATTATATTGTAAAAAAGTGGATGACTTGCAGAATCAGGCATTTCTGTTCATGCAGTTGAGGTCTTCAAAGGCCTGTATCATTCGATTGACAAAGGTTTTTTCACCTTCCCTCAGCCATGCCCTTGGATCATAATGTTTTTTGTTGGGCTTATCCTCTCCGTCCGGATTCCCGATCTGACCCTGAAGATAGCCTTCCTTGTCTTTATAGTAATTAAGTACTCCTTCCCAGAATGCCCATTGAGTATCGGTATCGATATTCATCTTGATAGCACCATATTCAATAGCTTCTCTTATTTGGGATTGTTCCGATCCGGAACCACCGTGAAACACGAAGTTCACAGGATTCTTTCCTGTATTGAATTTCTCCTGGATATAGTCCTGGGAGTTTTTCAGAATGATGGGAGTAAGCTTTACATTGCCTGGTTTATAAACCCCATGTACATTGCCGAAGGCAGCGGCAATAGTGAAGTTGTCACTTATCTTTTTAAGTTCTTCATAAGAATAAGCTACCTCTTCGGGCTGGGTATACAAGCGAGAACTCTCAATTCCGGTATGATCCACACCATCTTCCTCACCACCCGTTACACCCAGTTCGATCTCGAGGGTCATGCCCATTTTATCCATCCTTTTCAGATATTCCTTACAGGTTTCAATATTTTCTTCAATCGGTTCTTCAGACAGGTCCAGCATATGAGAGCTGTATAAAGGTTGCCCGGTTTCTTCGAAATGCTTTTCACTTGCATCCAGCAGGCCATCGATCCAGGGGAGTAATTTTTTTGCACAATGATCAGTATGCAATATCACCGGCACCCCATACTTTTCAGCCATCATCTTAACGTGGTGAGCTCCTGATACACCACCTGCAATAGCAGCTCCCTGGTTCTCATTGGAAAGTCCCTTTCCTGCAAAAAAGACCGCACCACCATTGGAAAATTGTATAATTATCGGGGAATTCACTTCTCGTGCCGCTTCAAGGGCCGCATTTACGGTGCTGGTGTTCACCACGTTTACAGCAGGAAGGGCAAAATCATTTTCATTGGCATAATCCAGCAATTCTTTAACTTCTTTGCCATAGAGTACGCCAGCTCGGAATTTCGTTGCTACACTCATAATTTTAAAATTTAATTCAAAAAAAGTTTGCGCAAAAATAATCAATTATGTGGTTTAAAGTATGCGCCTCTGAACAAAGTGATTGTTGGGGCAATTTTTGATTATAATCTTTTTATATTTTTTCAGCCAGATCGCTATTTATCGAGTTATTTTTTTATTTTGCAGGGTAAAAACAAAATTATTTTACAAATTAAAACAGATGGCGCATTTTTTTGGTATTGACATCGGGGGTTCCAATGTAAAGATCGGACTGGTAGATTCAGAAAAAGGGTTGATCGAAAAAATCAAATATCCCACTACCGAAATAAGGAAAGGCGGAGATTTTATCAAAAACTTCAGCAAAACCCTTGAAAAAGAATTTAAAAAGTTTCCCGAAGTCAATGATATCGGTATAGGTGTACCCGGCACCATTTCTGCCGATGGACGCTCGACCCTGGAATTGCCCAATCTCGAAGACCTCAGTAATACCAATTTTCTGGATACACTGGAAAAAGATCACCCGGGAAAATCATTTTACCTCGAAAATGATGCCCATGCCGCCGCATTGGGAGAATATTATTTCGGTGAAGAAAAAATGCCTGAACACTATATTTTCGTCACATTAGGAACCGGAGTAGGGGGAGCAGCGATCATTAACCATAGGATCTTCAAAGGTGGAGACGGCAATCCCATGGAAATAGGGCACATGCTTGCAAAAAATGGAAAACGACTTGAAGAAACGATAGGAAAAGCCGGGTTAATGAAAATGATCAATAAATATCTGAAAAAAAATAAGGGCTCTTCGGTTATTGGTAAAAACATGGATATATGGGATACCAAAATGCTGGTATCCGCTGCGGAAGAAAAGGATAAGGTAGCCCGCAAAACTTTTAAAAAGATCGGGGTCTACCTTGGGGAATCCCTGGTCTCTACAGTGAGACTGCTGGATATTAAAACCATAATAGTTGGCGGTGGCATATCACAGAGTTGGGAATTTGTGTCCAAGCCCATGACGAAAGTCCTGAAAAAGAACCTCACACCCTATTATACCGATAAACTGGAAATAAAAAAGGCTACCCTGGGTAATAATGCCGGAATTCTGGGAGCCGCAGCCCTCTGCTTTAAATAAATGATTATATTGTAGGATCGGGGTCTTCATTGAGATAGATCTCGCTGGCTAAACCAAGGGCATTGAACCGGATAACCAGGTAAAGCTGGTCCTGCCGGGAAGTATTGACTTCATTGCAGTTTTTTCCGGGTGTGATCCTGTAAATAAAAAATTTCTGATTGCGGCTGAACAATTCATTCAGGTTCGGTTTCCCCAGTAAATCAATTATACGGTTGCTGGATAATCCCAGTAACGCATTCTTCTGATCCATTAAATTTTCATAAATGCTTAACCGTTTGCTTTTACAACCATTCCTGTCCTCTTTCCAGGCTGTGGCATCAAAGGTAATATCAGGCCTGCCTGAGCAACCCTGGATGATCAGGATCAGGAATAAAGATATTTTTATGAGGTCGTTTGGAATGCTGTTTTTCGAGATCATAATTATTATGACTTAAAGGATCAAATATTGATCTGATCCTTAACTGTAAATTTATGCTAATCATCATTTTACATTACTATACATTAATAAATATTTCTTATGGAAAACTATATCCTGGTTAATTTACCCGGTTACCCGGGAATGAAGTACCTTTGTATTTGTGTTAAAAGTAAACCGGAATGATTAAAGTATTCAGTGGTTATACCCTGCTTTCCATTATCCTTTTTCTGATCGCATTACTGGTGGTCTATGCATTCCTTCCCGGGACAGTGGGGATCCTGTTCTATGATGACGGATCGCATCTGTATGATATCAGCCGGAACAGTTTCTTTTATGGATCCCTGATTATATTTCTGTTCATCCAGTTATTGTTCTATCTTTTTATTACCGCCGTGGTTAATAAAAAATTCAGTTCAAGCGGGGGAGCGGCACTTTCAGTATGGTTCAGAGGCATGGTCCTGGCGATTAATTTCTTCCTTATTCTTATGATCATATTTACAGGGCTGGCCAACAATGCGGATGATTATACGTATTCCAGTATACTGTTCATAGCCTATGCCGGCCCGGCGATCATCTTTATCTGGCTGCTGCTGTTTCCGGTTTTTTTCAAACGATACAGAAGAACCCGGTAAAACAGAAATAATTAACCGGTGCAAATACAGCTATAATTTAATTTAAATGCAATATATTAAATTATTAAATTTCAAAGAGTTATATGACTTTATTTAAATAATAATAATTAAAAATTGTATTAATTCTAGTTTTATTGATATTATTTTCATCGTATATTCACTCAGTTAAACGGAAAGATAAAGAACACGGGATCATCATTATTAATGTGATTAATTCATATGACAAAAGGCAAGAATGACCGGCAGTTCATCTATGATGAAAGCACCATCAAGTCGCTGGATTGGAAGCAACACATCCGCCTCAGGCCGGGCATGTATATTGGAAAACTGGGGGACGGATCGGCACTGGATGATGGCATATATGTGCTGGTAAAAGAAGTGATCGATAACAGTATCGACGAGCATGTAATGGGTTATGGAAAAACCATCGATGTCAAGATAAGTGATCACAGGGTGGATGTGAGGGATTATGGACGCGGAATTCCATTGGGAAAAGTGGTAGATTGCGTTTCCAAAATCAATACGGGTGGGAAATATGATACCCAGGCTTTCCAGAAATCCGTGGGATTGAACGGCGTGGGAACCAAGGCGGTAAATGCCTTGTCTGCATATTTCAAAGTGCAGTCTTTCAGGGACGGGAAGACAAAATCGGCCGAGTTCAGAAAAGGTAAACTGATCAATGATGAAAAGGAACAACCTGCAAGCCAGCGAAACGGCACCCTGGTGTCTTTTGAACCCGACTCTGAGATCTTCAGAAATTTCCATTATATTCCCGAATATCTGGAAAACCAGTTCTGGAATTATGCCTTTCTGAATTCCGGTCTCACCATCAATTTTAACGGGAAAAAATTCCATTCTGAAAACGGATTGCTCGACCTTTTAAAGAACAAAACCGATGAGGAAACGCTCCGGTATCCCATTATACATCTGAAGGGAGATGACATTGAATTGGCCATTACCCATAATAACCAGTATGGAGAGGAATATTATTCATTTGTAAATGGTCAGTTTACCACCCAGGGGGGAACCCACCTCTCCTCATTCCGGGAGGCTATTGTGAAAACGATAAGAGATTTTTACAAAAAAGATTTCGATGCTTCCGATATCAGGGCCAGTATTGTGGCTGCCATTTCCGTCAGGGTTATCGAACCGGTCTTTGAAAGCCAGACCAAGACCAAACTGGGATCTCAGAATATCAGACCGGACGGGCCCTCCATGAGGACGTTTGTAAATGATTTTATCAAAACGGAACTGGATAATTATCTGCATCAATATCCGAAAACCGCAGAAGCCTTATTAAAAAGGATTCTGCAGTCTGAACGGGAAAGAAAGGATATGGCCGGGATCAAGAAACTGGCCAATGAAAGGGCAAAAAAAGCCAATCTGCACAATAAAAAACTGAGGGATTGCCGGATCCATTTCAATGAAAGCAGTAATGGAGAAGGGGATGAAACCATGGTTTTCATTACCGAAGGGGATTCGGCAAGCGGATCGATCACCAAGTCCAGAAACGTGCAAACCCAGGCGGTATTCAGTCTTAGAGGAAAGCCACTGAACACCTTCAGTCTCACAAAAAAGGTGGTTTATGAGAATGAAGAATTCAATCTGTTGCAACATGCCCTGAACATCGAAGAGGGGATCGAAAATCTCAGGTACCGCAAAATCGTGATTGCCACGGACGCCGATGTAGATGGTATGCATATCCGGCTATTGCTGCTTACCTTTTTCCTCCAGTTTTTTCCCGACCTGGTCAGAAACGGTCATTTATATATCCTGGATACACCGTTGTTCCGGGTAAGGAATAAGAATGAGACCATTTACTGCTATTCAGAGGAAGAAAAGACTGCGGCAACTGAAAAACTCGGGGGGAAGGTGGAGATAACCCGGTTCAAGGGTCTTGGTGAAATATCACCGGATGAATTCGGGACTTTTATTGGAGAAGACATCCGGCTTGATCCCGTGATCCTTCATAAAGACACCAGCATCCGGCAACTATTGACCTTTTATATGGGTAAGAATACGCCGGACAGGCAGAATTTTATTATTGACAACCTTAAAATAGAAAAAGATCTGGTTATTGAAGAGGTTTAATTACCATGGCAGAGGATAAAAACACAAACGGCACAAATGGATTTGATTTATCGAACGGGGAAGAATTGCATGACATCCTTCCGGTTTCGGGTATGTATGAAAACTGGTTTCTCGATTACGCATCGTATGTAATCCTGGAACGGGCAGTACCTACAGTTGAAGACGGACTCAAACCGGTTCAGCGGCGGATCATGCATGCCATGAGAGAAATGGAAGACGGCCGGTATAATAAGGTGGCCAATATAATCGGTAACACTATGCAGTATCATCCCCATGGGGATGCATCCATATCGGACGCCATTGTCGGGTTGGGTCAGAAAAATCTGCTGATCGATACACAAGGTAACTGGGGAGACCTCAGGACCGGCGACAGCGCTGCAGCACCCCGTTATATAGAAGCCAGGCTTTCAAAATTTGCCCTCGAGGTACTTTTCAATCCGCAAACTACCGAATGGCAGCTTTCCTATGACGGCAGGAAAAAAGAACCGGTAACCCTGCCTGTAAAATTCCCCTTATTGCTTGCTCAGGGAGTCGATGGTATTGCGGTAGGTCTTTCCACCAAAATCCTGCCCCATAACTTCAATGAGCTTCTGGATGCTTCTATAAATCTGCTGAAAGGAAAAAAAACCTCTGTCTTCCCTGATTTTTACACAGGAGGCATGGCCGATTTCACCGAATATAATGATGGATTAAGAGGAGGCCGCATCAGGATTAGAGCAAAGATTGAAGAGCATGATAAAAAAACACTGGTAATCAAGGATATACCCTATGGCACAACTACAACCACTCTTATTGAATCCATCATCAGGGCCAATGATAAAGGTAAGATTAAGATCAAGAAGGTGGTCGACAATACGGCCAGGGATGTAGAGATACTGGTTTCGCTGGCTCCCGGACAGTCACCTCATATTACAATTGATGCCCTTTATGCATTTACCGATTGTGAAGTATCCATCTCACCCAATGCCTGTGTGATCGTAGATGACAAGCCCCGGTTCATGGGGGTAAGTGAGATCCTGAAGGTATGCAATGACCAGACGGTAAATCTGTTGCAGCGGGAACTGGAAATAAAAAAGGCCGAACTCCTTGAAAAGATCCTGTTTTCTTCTCTTGAAAAGATATTCATCGAAAACAGAATTTACCGGGATATAGAGGAATGTGAAACCTGGGAATCTGTCATTGAGACGATCGATAAGGGACTGGGACCCTTCAAGAAACAGTTTTACAGGGAGATCACCGAAGAGGATATTATCAGGCTGACCGAAATAAAGATCAAACGGATATCTAAATTCGATTCGTATAAGGCCGATGAACAACTGAAAAAACTGGAAGAAGACCTGGCGGAAGTCGAGTATAACCTGGCCAACCTGGTAGAATATGTGATTAAGTATTATGAAAGACTGAAAGAAAAATACGGGAAAGACAAGGAGCGAAAAACTGAGATCAGGAATTTCGACAGTATCGCCGCGTCTGTCGTGGCCGCCAATAACCAGAAACTTTATGTCAACCGGGCAGATGGTTTCATTGGTTACGGTCTTAAAAAGGATGAATACGTGTGTGAGTGTTCGGATATCGATGATATTATCGCTTTCCGCAGGGATGGAAAATTTACCGTAACGAAGATTGATGATAAGGTTTATGTCGGTAAAGATGTGTTACATGCCGGGGTATTCAACAGGAATGACGAGCGCATGGTATATAATATGGTTTATCTCGACGGGAAGTCGGGTAAGTCCATGGTAAAACGTTTTCAGGTGCTTGGTGTCACCCGCGACAAGGAATACGATCTGACCACCAGGCATAAAGGTTCGAAGATCCTTTATATCACCGCCAATCCCAATGGGGAGGCGGAAGTCATTACTATAAATCTGACTTCCGGGTCACGAGCCCGGAAAAAGATGTTCGATTTTGATTTTTCGACATTGGACATCAAGGGAAGAAGTGCAAAGGGTAATATTCTCACCAAATATCCGATCAGAAAAATTCAGATGAAGAGCGAGGGAGTGTCCACACTCGGCGGTCTGGACATCTGGTATGACCAGACCATAGGAAGGCTCAATAGAGAAGAAAGGGGTAAATTCCTGGGTAATTTCATGCCGGAAGATCTTGTTCTGGTGCTGTACAGGGATGGTTCTTATGCAATCACGAATTTTGACCTGATGAATAAATATGATCCGGAACAAGTGGCCTCCCTTGAAAAATTCAATCCTCAGACTACTATTTCTGCGGTTTATTATCATGGAGGTAATAAAGCGCACTATGTAAAACGATTCAAAGTAGAAACTTCTTCATTAAATAAAAAATTCAATTTTATTGCGGAAGAAAGAGGCTCCAAACTTGAACTTGTGACTACAGGTGAGGAGGTAAGAATCCGGGTAAAATATAATACAAAAAGAAAGGATACCCGTAAAGAAGATGAATTCCTTATCGAAGACCTGATCGATGTGAAAGGATGGAAAGCAGTGGGCAACAAACTGGGATCCGGAAACATCAAATCTGTGGAATTGCTCAACGGAAAAGTCAATGAGTCATTTAAAGATGAAAAAAATAACAGCAGGGAAGGCCAGGCAGTCGTCGATAAGGGGTCAGAATCAGATACTGCATCCGATGGAGACGCGTCATCTGACGGAAATGATAAACGGACAGTGAAGAAGGAAATCTCAAAAGATGTGGACAATGAACGACCCAGTGATAATAAAAAAGATACTACTGGCATAAAGGATGCCGTCGATGAAAAGGATGGTTTCATTGAAAAGGACGCTCTGATTGAAAAAGATCCAAATCCTGGAAAAGATTCCGGCACAGAAAAGAAACCAAAGGACAAAACAGAACCATCCGGTGCCGCGGAAAAGCAGAAGCGGGAAGATAAACCTGATCCGGATAAAAAAATCTCCAAAAATGATCCGTCACCAGGTTCGATTTCCAATAAAAATCAGGCTTCCGGCACTAAGGACGATGAGATTGAAGAGAATAAGGACAGTTCCGCTGAGAAAACCGGGTCTGCGGAAAAATCCTCCGGCACATCCTCCGACAAGGACGATTACCTTGATGTGGGGTCAACCGTGGAGTTTGATTTTAAAAAACCGGCAGGTAAAAACGATCAACTGGGGCTATTCAGGGAGGAATGATCAGAACCTTAATAAAAAAATACTTTTTTATTCTTGTCGTAATCGGCATTGGCCTGGGTTGCCGTCAATCCTACCGGCAACATAGTATGGTTGAAACAAATCCCGATAAAATAGCCACGACCCAACAATCGTTTCAGTACGTCAACGAACTGATAGAAGAGACAGGAGGAAGCCCTGAATTATATTTCAAGAAGGCCCGGCTTGCTGCGAAACTTCAGGACTGGAGCACTGCAGGGGAAGCTGTTGAACGGTTCTTTGAAATGCATGAGCCTACGGCAGAGGCGCTGCTAATCAAAGCAAAAGCAGGATTTAACCAGGGTAAAATTGAAGAGGCTCAGGGTGTCGCAGAAATGCTTTTCGAACAGGGTTATACATCCATTGAATTGAACGAATTCCTATATGAATTATATTTCAGTAAAGGAGAATTTTTAAAGTCGCTTGATCAGATCAATCTGGCCCTCGAGAAAAAACCCGGTGATGCTGAATATCAATTTTGGAGAGCAAAAAATTATCTCCAGATCAATGATACTTCATCTGCACTTGATAATATGCGGGCTGCATTTAATAACGGCTACAGGTCAATCGAGGCATGGACCGGTTACCTTGATTTACTCAATAATATCGGAAGAGAGGAAGAAGCTATTA
Organism: uncultured Roseivirgaceae bacterium; assembly: GCA_964543195.1. Classification (GTDB taxonomy): domain Bacteria; phylum Bacteroidota; class Bacteroidia; order Cytophagales; family Cyclobacteriaceae; genus JAGTVG01. Next base: position 14,316 of record CAZIXF010000034.1, on the reverse strand, counting down.
GCATGGCAGAAAATGCCATAAAGAAATTTCCTGAAAATACTGAATTACGGTTAATCTATGTGGACATGCTCATCAAAAAAAATCAATATGCGATAGCTGAAAATATACTTCATGATCTGATAAACCAGCAAAAATCGCTTTCAAGGTCATATACCTGTTTAGGAAGGATCAAACGGGCCGAACACCGGTACGATTCGGCTATCTACTATACAAACAGGGCGATCGATGAAAACCCATCTCATTTACCAGCGTATTATCTCAAAGCAGCGATATATCGGATGCTCGGAAGATTTCAGCGTGCACTCGGTGTGTATCGTGAAATTCTTAATATGAAGCCCGATGACCCAATTGCCTTGAAAGAGTCTGAGAATCTTAGAAATTATTTATCATATTTGCAGAGAAAGAAAGAAGAACAGGAACAGGAGGAATTTGAGGACAGACAGCAGGTTCCGGTTCTCGAAAGAAAATCAATACAGAATTGACAAGAATTTATGGCTGAAGAATTGATTAATATTAAATTCCCGGACGGATCGGAAAAAAAATTTCCAAAAGGTGTGACGGGAATGGAAATAGCCAGAAGTATAAGTGAAGGGTTGGCCCGCAATGTATTATCTGCCAAGGTCAACGGTAAGGTCAGGGATCTGGATCTCGGTATCCACGAAGATGCGGAAGTTCAGTTGCTTACCTGGAATGATCCGGAAGGAAAAGCTACTTTCTGGCATAGTTCTGCTCACCTTATGGCAGAAGCGCTCGAGACTTTATATCCCGGAGTTAAATTTGGTATTGGCCCCTCCATTGATAATGGGTTTTACTATGATGTGGATTTCGGAGATCGTGAATTTGATGCCGGTGAGCTGGAAAAAGTAGAAAATAAAATGCTCGAGCTGGCCAGGGAAAAACTGGAATTCCAGAGAAGGGAAGTTTCTAAAAAAGAAGCGGAGGATTTTTTTGCCCGGAAAGGTGATGAGTATAAACTCGAGCTGATAGAAGATCTGGAGGACGGGGAGATCACATTCTATGAATCCGGCAATTTCACAGATCTTTGCCGGGGTCCTCATATTCTCGATACCAGCCCGATAAAAGCTGTAAAGTTGCTTAATATTGCGGGTGCTTACTGGAGAGGGGATGAAAATCGCAAGCAATTGACCCGTATTTACGGCATAACCTTTCCGAAACAGAAAGAGCTAAAGGAATATCTCGAACTGCTCGAGGAAGCCAAGAAACGAGATCACAGGAAGCTGGGAAAGGACCTGGAGTTGTTCAGCTTTTCCGATAAGGTAGGGCAAGGGCTTCCATTATGGCTCCCGAAAGGTGCACAACTGAGAGAACGACTTGAAACATTTCTTAAAAAAGCCCAGGTGCAGGCCGGGTATGAGGGTGTAGTTACTCCCCATATCGGTGGGAAAGAACTGTTTGTGACCTCAGGCCATTATGAAAAATACGGCAAGGATTCTTTCCGGCCCATTCATACACCGCATGAAGGTGATGAGTTTTTACTTAAGCCAATGAATTGTCCGTTTCATTGTGAAATATATGCCAATCGGCCAAGAAGTTACAAGGAACTGCCGCTGAGATTGGCTGAGTTTGGTACGGTTTACCGGTATGAACAGAGTGGAGAACTGCATGGACTGACCCGGGTGCGGGGATTTACACAGGACGATTCGCATATATTCTGTCGCCCTGATCAGGTTAAGGAAGAATTTAAAAATGTAATAGATCTGGTATTATATATTCTGGGAGCGCTGGGTCTGACCGAATTTACTGCACAGATATCGCTAAGAGATCCGGACGATAAGGAAAAATATATCGGCAGCGATGAAGCCTGGGAACAGGCAGAGAAGGATATTATCGAAGCCACGGAGGAAAAGCGCCTTAAAACCATCACCGTGCTTGGAGAAGCAGCATTTTATGGACCTAAGCTTGACTTCATGGTGAAGGATGTATTGCAACGAAGCTGGCAGTTAGGAACGATCCAGGTAGATTACAATCTTCCGGAACGATTCGAGCTGGAATATGTAGGGGCAGACAACCAACGCCACCGCCCCGTAATGATCCACAGGGCTCCTTTTGGTTCCATGGAACGGTTCGTGGCCCTGTTGATCGAACATTGTGGCGGTAACTTCCCCCTATGGCTTGCACCGGACCAGGTAGCTGTATTGCCTATTTCTGAGAAGTATAATGAATATGCAGAGAATGTATTTAGCCAGCTTGAAAGTGAAGGAATTACCGGATTTGTTGATGACCGGAATGAAAAAGTAGGTAAAAAGATAAGGGATGCGGAAGTATCGAAGGTTCCAATGATGCTTATTGTGGGTGAAACGGAGGCGAAATCAGGAGAAGTTTCTCTGAGACGACATGGCATGGGCGACCTGGGTAAATATGATATTCAAGGATTTATTGATTATTTTGAGAATGAAGTTAAAAAGAGCATGTCTCAGAATGAACATACTGAAAAAGTATAAACTTTTATTAGTAATATTTTTTTAGTATAATTAATTAACGATATTTGCATTTTGTTAAAAAAAGGAGGATAAAACCATTAAACCAAGACCAAGAAACGTAAGACGAGGCAGGGTCGAGGAACCCTACCGGGTAAACCGAAGAATTAAAGCTCCCGAAGTCAGGGTAGTTTCAGACAATGATAACAAGGGCATATTTCCGATCGAAAAAGCATTGGAAATGGCTGAAAAACAGGGTTTGGATCTTGTAGAGATCTCCCCGAATGCAAGGCCGCCTGTATGTAAGCTCGTTGATTATTCCAAGTTCAAATACGAACAGAAGAAAAAACAAAAGGAAATAAAGGCAAAGTCACAGAAAACCGTGGTCAAGGAAATCCGGTTTGGACCGAATACCGATGATCATGATTTTAATTTCAAGACCAAGCATGCCTTGAATTTCCTGAAAGACGGGGCAAAAGTTAAAGCTTATGTTCATTTTGCTGGTCGCACCATCGTCTTTAAAGAAAGGGGAGAGGTGCTGTTATTAAGGTTTATCCAGGAACTGGAGGATTACGGGAAAGTGGAACAAATGCCGAAAATGGAAGGCAAACGCATGACCGTGATCCTGACACCAAAAGGGAAATGAAAATTAAAATAGAATTATGCCTAAGGTAAAAACGAAGTCAGGAGCAAAAAAGAGATTTAAACTTACAGGAACAGGTAAGATCAAAAGAAAACACGCTTACAAAAGTCATATTCTGACAAAAAAAGGAACCAAACGGAAGCGAAATCTGAGACATGATACGCTTGTAGACAAAACGGATGTATCGCATGTGAAAAAAATGCTGAACATCTGAACAGGTTTTTATGTATAACCCGGTTATTGGTAATAAGTCCCCGCAGGGCGCCAATGACCAAAAACAAATATTTCAATGCCAAGAACAGTAAATAACGCCGCTAGAAAAGCACGCAAGAAAAAAATTCTGAAAGAAGCCAAAGGTTATTTTGGAAGAAGAAAAAATGTATGGACGATAGCCAAAAATGCCGTAGAAAAGGGTTGGTCCTATGCTTACAGGGACCGCAGGACCAAAAAGCGGGAATTCCGAAAACTCTGGATCCAGCGTATCAATGCGGGAGCCCGCGAACATGGGATGTCCTATTCAAAATTTATGGGAGCCCTTAAAGAGTCCGGCATAGAGATCAATCGAAAATCGCTGGCGGATCTGGCCATGAATCATCCCGATTCCTTTAAAGCTATTGTGGATCAGATCAAAAAATAGCTGACCGAAAGATTTAAATGACTAATTAATATAATGCCGGGTTATTCGAGCCGGCATTTTTTTTAACTCTCCATGAGGAACCGGCCTCTGTTTGACCTTCCAAATCAGACTATCAGTACCAATAAGGCATCAGTATTCCCGGGAAAGATTCATGAATTTACACCACAACCATACCTGATGGGAAGGAGTTGATCCCTTATTGTAAAATTATTGAAAAATTTTTATCAAAAAATTGATCGTTGAATGCATAAATTTCAATGCTAGAAAATCTTAAATTGATCATCTGAATTTAACGTCCGTTAACTGTGCTCTGACCTGCGTCTGATAAGGTTAATGGAATAAGCACCTTTAGTAACTCCATGGCCTTGGCATGATACGTACCGTCCTTTTCGGTCATATCCAGTAACAGGTTTTTACTGTTTTCAAGTTCATTTTTTTTGATATAGGCCAATGCCAGGTACCAGTCGGCATGCTCCTTGTACTCATGATTCATGGATGAAACATACCTGAATTTATGGATAGCCGAATCAACATGACCGGTCCTAAGATGAGAGATCCCTTCAATTAAATATATAGCCCGGTTATCATTGAGATCATTATTCGATTGAAATTGAGAAAGCGCTTTATCATATTCCTCATTGGCATAACTGTCGATCACTTCCTTGGTCTGCTGGTTTAACATACTGTACTCTTCATAGGTAATGATATTATTTACATTGATGGGTTCGAAATAAAAGGAAAAGGTCCGGGTGGTTGAAAAGTTTTTAACAGGATCATACTGAGAAGATATATAACCAGCCAAAAGAATAATGCCAATTACCAGAAAATAACCCACAAACCGACCGATCGTGAATGCTTTTTTCGTTTCCGGCTGAATCTTTTCAGGTTTCTTATCTGCTGGAAAGAGCCTCCATTGATCCATATCCTCCAGTATGGATATCCTGCCTAAATTTTCAAGCTCCTTCAATCTGGCGTTGTACTGATCGACTTTTTTATGGAGATCGGGATTATCCTGAATTTCAGACTCGAAAGTAATCCGTTCGTTCAGCGGTAAATGACCGAGCAGATAATCTTCAATTTGCTTATCCGAATGCATAATTAATTAAATCACTCTCCTGTTGATGAAATTTTGGCCAGGCATTTTTCTTTCAGCCGGATTAACTCATCCTCGTCATTTATTCCCATTATTCTGGATGTTTTACTGAGAGGAAATTTCTGATAATATATTAAAATTAATAACTTCCTGCACGTATCATCCAGATTATTTTTTTCATTTTCCAGGTGGTCGGAAATAGTGTCCATTGCTTTAATTTCTTTCTCAATTAGTTCATAGAGTTCTTTTTCTTCGGTCTTATCGGGTGTATAATTTCGTGTAACTATACTTCTGGCAATAGTCATGAAGGTATCCCGGAGGTTTATTTTTTTATTCAGGAGATTAATTTGGTGTAAATAACGAAGCAGGATCAGTGCAGATTTTCTGAGCGTATCAGCAGCCTGATATGTGTTCTGCTGGTATTCCTCTTTTATGTCAGCTATAAACTCATTTTTATTTTCCTCATAAAAGTTGATAAATGACGACCATTTCCCTTCCTGCAGATTTTTAGCGATATTTAATGAATCATCCATATCAATCTCTAACCTCTATTCAATGATATCCAGGAATTTAACAATTTTTTATGTAATCCGGTTTATTAATCTTCCAGTTCGATCAGTAAATTTGTATGAGATGACTGAAGTTCGTTTAACGTTTTGATGTCACCCTGCTCTTCTGCCAGTTCAAGCCCTTTTACAAACACTGATCTGGCCTTTTCAAGATCCTGCTGTTTCCAGTAAAAATGAGCAGCATGATAATATGCCGGCAAATAATCCGGAAATTTTGTTAATAATTCGTCAAATAGTTCATTTGCTAGGTTATCCTGATTATTTTTAAGATATTCTAAAGCAAGGGCATAATACAGGAATGGATCCATAGGATCTTCCTGGATCAGGTTTTTGATTTCCCGAATACGATTATTCATACATTTATCTGATTTTAATTTGCAATATAATTCTTTATCTTAATCAGGTATTATAAATTTGAATCAAAAGAAGAATAATATCAATCAATAAGAATAAATCTTGTCGTGGATAAAATTCGATTAGAAATATTAGGTTTATCATCAAGTCAATCGCAATCCGGATCTTTTGCATTGGTACTAGGGGAGTTGGAAGGGAACCGTCGACTTCCGATCATAATTGGCATGTTTGAAGCGCAAGCCATCGCAATAGAGATTGAAAAAATCGTTCCCAACAGACCAATGACCCATGATTTATTTAAATCGTTTGGTCATTCCTTTAATTTCACTATTGACGAAATAATCATCTCCGACTTGAAGGAAGGGGTATTTTTTGCCAAGATCATGTGTACCAATAATGAAAAATCGGTAGAAATTGACGCAAGGCCTTCAGATGCCATTGCCATTGGCCTTCGGTTTAATGCCCCTATCTTCACTTATGAAAAAATTATGTCCGAAGCCGGTATAGTATTATCAGAAGAAGAAGGGGAGGAAGAATCGGAACTTTCAGCCGGCATTGGTAAGGAAAAGACAAAATCCAGCAAAAAATCCGAGGATATCCCGCTGAAAGATCAATCTTTTGATAAGCTGCAGAAACTGCTGAAAGATGCTATCGATAAGGAAGATTATGAAAGAGCAGCAAAAATAAGAGACGAATTGAATCGTCGCAATTAGATGAGCCTGAAATGGATTACCTGAGAGGTATAATCGGGCTCGCCTTCCTTATCGGCGTAGGCTTGTTATTTTCCCGTGACTGGCGATCGATTGACTGGCGTCTGGTAGGCATCGGAATTGCTATCCAGATCACTTTCGGCCTCTTAATTACCGAAATTTATCTTGTCGAAGCATTTTTTGGATTAATGAGCCGGGGATTCGTCAAATTATTGAGCTTCTCAGCAGATGGCGCAGCTTTTCTTTTCGATGGCCTGGCTACGAATGAATTCGGTTATATTTTTGCATTCAGGGTATTGCCTACGGTAATATTTTTTGCATCCCTATCCGCCGGATTGTATTATCTGGGGGTCCTTCAGAAAATTGTAAAAGTCATAGCATGGGTAATGGTAAGAACCATGCGATTATCCGGTGCCGAGAGCCTGTCTGCCGCAGGTAATATATTTCTTGGTCAGACAGAGGCTCCACTGCTCGTCAGACCCTTTATCGCCCGGATGACCACATCCGAACTGATGTGTCTCATGACGGGAGGAATGGCGACCATTGCCGGGGGAGTGCTGGCAGGCTATGTGACGTTTCTCGGCGGTGATGACCCACAGGAACAGGCCAGATTTGCTTCTTATCTGTTGAGCGCATCGATCATGAATGCTCCCGCCGCCATAGTCATGTCCAAGATCATGATCCCGGAAAAGGATTTCGATAAAATCGACCGGAATTTATCGGTTTCAGGAGAACAGATGGGGGTTAACCTGATCGACGCCCTATCAAGGGGGGCCTCAGATGGATTAAAACTTGCCCTCAATATCGGGGCAATGCTCCTGGCTTTTATCGCCATTATTTACATGCTTAACTTTTTCCTGCGGGATCTGATAGGAGAATGGACCGGTTTGAACAGCCTGATCATTGAAAATACAAATGGCCAGTTTTCCGGCTTATCCCTTCAATATCTCCTGGGCCAGGTTTTCAGGCTTTTTGCCTTTGCCATAGGCGTGGAATGGGCAGATACCCTTCAGGTGGGCAGTCTGATCGGACAGAAAACCGTGATCAATGAATTTGTAGCTTATGAAAGCCTCAGTGGGTTACTTTTACAAAATACCCTGGATAAAAAATCAGTGGTCATTGCCACTTACGCCCTGTGTGGCTTTTCCAATTTCAGCAGCATCGCCATTCAGGTAGGCGGGATAGGAGGTATGGCACCTAACCGGCAGGGTGATCTTTCAAAGCTGGGCCTTAGAGCCCTGGTCGCTGCATCGCTGGCCACCATGATGACGGCCACCATCGCCGGAGCGATTATGTCATGATTTCTGGATAATAAATAATATATTCGTGTTGTTTTTTCGTAATAGAGAATAATTACCGGTCGAGAGGATGAATATAAAATCAGGTTCCCATAATATTATATATGGTCTGGCCAGCCTGACTCTTATTGTACTGATTTCCTGTAATACGGAAACAGTGGATCCGGAAATACTGGATAAGGGATATGATTATTATCCGCTGGAAATCGGCAACTACAAAGAATACGAGGTGATCGATGTGCAATACGAGGTTTCCAATGAGCGTGATTCAGCTTTTTATTTCCTGAAGGAAGTGGTGGAAGATACCTTTATCAATCAGAACCAGGAATTGACCTACCTTATAAAACAATACCGACGATATAGTGATACAGTCAGCTGGAAGAACGGCCCGGTTAAGACCCGGCTGGCCGTAAGATCGGAAACCAATCTTATTGTTTATGAAAATGGAATTCCCTTTGTAAAACTTGTTTTTCCCGTAGAGGAAGGCTTGTCCTGGAATGGTAATGCCTTCAACCATATCGATATGAATGCAGATGATAAGGCAGACGATGACCCTTATACCTACCTCAATGTGAACGATTCCTTTATTTTAAATGACACCCTGTGGAATACAACCCTGACAGTAGAACAGAATAATGAAATTTCACTTGTCAAAAAAGATTCCAGGTATGAGATTTACGGTAGGGGTGCCGGTTTGATCTATAAAGAATTCATAAGGTTTAATTATGTGGACGATAGGGGTGATCCCCTATACGGAAAAAATGTTATTCAATCAGGTGAAAAATTTATTCAGACGTTAATTGACTATGGTAAAGAATAAGATAATTTTACCTCTTCTCCTCCTGTTAATTTCGGTTCATGCGCTGCCGGCTCAGGTAAACCGTTACATGATATTTTTTACGGATAAACATGGATCTGAATACAGCATTGACCGCCCCGAAGAATTTCTTTCGGCAAGGGCGATCAACCGCAGGGAAAGATTTAATGTTTCCATTACAGCTCAGGATTTACCAATCAACGTTAATTATGTGAACACTGTTGAGCTTATGGATATCGATGTTTTTTTCAAAACCAGATGGTTTAACGGTATCCTTGTACAGATGGATCAATCGAAAGTAGAAGAAGTGAAAAGCTTATCTTTTGTGAGAACAGTTGAACTGGTGGCACCCGGTGCTAAACTGAATGTTACTCCACAGGTTGAGAACATTTTCCAACCCGGTTTAAATGCACGGACCTCCATGGTTACCAATGCCCAGCAGAACAACATGCTTGGAGTCGATCAGATGCATAAGGATGGATATACGGGTGAAGGAATACTCGTTGGGGTATTCGATGCGGGATTTAACGGCATGAATAAAAGCATTTATTTTTCCCATGTATTTGAAAATAACAAAATCGTGGCCGTAAGGGATTTTGTGGAAAACAGCGGTGATGTATTTCAATATGACGATCACGGTACCGGTGTGGTATCCACCATTTCGGCCTATGAAGATACAGTATACAACGGCATTGCTTATAATGTGGATCTTGTATTATGTGTTACCGAGGACACTCAACCTGAGCATAAAATTGAAGAATACAACTGGTTGTTTGCTGCTGAATTTGCTGACAGTCTGGGGGTCGATATCATTAACACCTCTCTGGGCTATAATACCTTTGATGATCCGGGCATGAATTACGAATATGGTGATATGGATGGTAATACCGCAATTATCACCATTGCGGCCGATATAGCAGCAAGCAAAGGAATATTATGTATAGTTAGCGTAGGAAATGAAGGAAATAATGCAAACTGGGAAAAACTGGTAGCTCCCGCTGATGCCGATTCTGTTATGGCTGTGGGTGCGGTAAATGCAAATTTTGATTATGTTTCATTCAGTTCGCCAGGTCCTACGGCTGATGGAAGGATCAAGCCGGATGTTTCAGCATTGGGTATTAGTACCAAGATTGTTCAATACGATGGTGAATTGACCAACGGAAATGGCACGTCCTACGCATCACCGCTTATTGCCGGTCTTGCCGCAGGATTATGGGAAGCCTACCCGGAGTTGACCAATGTCGAATTAATTGAACTGATCAGAAAAGGAAGCACTCAATATCTTGAACCGGATACATTGATCGGTTATGGCATCCCGGATTATAATAAGATCATGTCGGTAATTACGGCCTTCGAAGAGGAGATCGATCAGGATATTTATAAGGTTTATCCCAATCCGGTTGATAATAAAAAGCTGTTTATTGAGTTCAATGATCAATCCTTAAAGGAAAGAATTGAGATAAAAATACATAACATCAACGGTTTAGAAGTATTTAAACTATCCCTTACCGGATCAGAAATGAACAAAAAACTTGAACTTGATCTGAACGGTCTGGATACCGGTGTGTATCTGCTTGAACTGAGATCAAGGGATCTTGCCGCTTCAGTAAAAATATTAATCCCCTGATAAATATATTCGATATGTCACTTCTTGCACCTTCTATATTAAATGCAGACTTTTTAAATCTTGGCAGCCAGATCGAAATGATCAATTCGAGCCGGGCCGACTGGATCCATATGGATGTAATGGATGGGGTTTATGTACCTAATATCTCCTTTGGCCCCCCCATTGTGGAAGCAGTAAAACGGATCAGCAAAAAACCTCTTGATGTACATTTGATGATCGTTGATCCGGAGAAGTTTATTAAACCATTTATTAATGCCGGGGCTTTCTCCCTTACTATACATTATGAAGTTACGACCCATTTGCACCGTGCTATCCAGGAGATTAAAGAGGAAGGAGCCAGGGCAGGGGTAGCACTTAATCCCCATACTGATGTAAGTGTGCTGAAACCCATATTATCTGACCTCGACATGGTGCTTATCATGACGGTTAACCCGGGCTTTGGAGGTCAGAAATTTATTGAAAATTCATATCAGAAAATAAAAGATCTCAGAAAATTAAGTCGCGATCTGAATCCGGATTTGCTGATCCAGGTCGATGGAGGAGTTTCCCTGGAAAATATTTCTTCACTGAAAGAAAGTGGCGTGGATGTTTTTGTTGCCGGAACTTTTGTTTTTAAATCCAATGATCCGGTAGAAACGATCCGGAAATTAAAAGAAAAAGTCGAATAGGGCTGTATTGATAGGAAAAGGAAAACAACTTATTTTTTCTGCATGGTTATCGATGCTGATGATATCTGTCAATGGACAGGATAACCAGACCCTGCTATACGGACAGGTTACCGATACTGTCGGCAATCCGGTTATCCTGGCCACACTTACCTTTGTTGAAGCAGGCAAAGGGGTATCGACCGACAGTTCCGGAGCCTATTCAATCCTTCTTCCCCATAATACAAGTCTTACTGTAAAGATTAACCATGTTCAGTTTGAACCTCATCGGCTGAATGTAAGGATTCAAACAGAAGATTCCATGCAATATGATATGGTGATAAGGGAAAACATCCGTATACTTCAGCAGGTTGAAATTACTTCCGGAGAAGATATAAACCTCCGAAGAAAAGTCAGTAGTTTAAAACTTGATGCTCAGCATATTGAAGTGATGCCTGCACCTTTCAGCGATGTAGGTCATATCCTGGCTACTTTACCCGGAGTCAGCAGTAACAATGAATTATCGAATACCTACTCTGTGAGGGGTGGATCGTATGAAGAAAACCTGGTTTATGTCAACGATATACCGGTTTACCGGCCTTTCCTGGTACGTGCGGGACAACAGGAAGGAATGAGCTTTGTCAATCCTGATCTTGTCCGTCAGGTTGAATTTTCCTCAGGAGGGTGGGAGCCTGCATACGGCGATAAATTGTCGAGCAGCCTAAATGTGACTTACAAAAATCCTGAAAAATTCAGAGGATCCTTTCAGGGTGGATTGCTGGGAGGAAGCCTTCATCTGGAAGGAACTTCAGGGAATAAAAAGATCAGCTATCTAACCGGCATACGGCATAAAAGAACCCGGTATTTACTCAATACCCTCGATGTGGATGGCGAATACCTGCCCAGGTTTACAGATATGCAGGCCTATCTCAGTTATGATCTGGACAAACCGGAAAACTTAAATGGGAACCGGTCTGAAATAGGTCTTTTGTTGGCCTATTCCGATAATCAATACCATATCATCCCGGCAAACCGGGTAACATCATTCGGGACATTCAATCGGCCTCTCAACCTGTTCGTAGCATTTGATGGTCAGGAAATTTTAACGTATAACACCTATCAGGCAGCCGCCAGGTTTTCCCACACCTTTAACCCTGCATTTCGAACCGTGATCATTTTATCGGATTATTATACGCGGGAAAGAGAACGCTTTGATGTGGAGGCCGGATACCGGTTATGCGACGTGGACCGGCGACCGGAGTCCCCGACCTTTGACCAATGCCTGAGCCTGCGTGGTATCGGTACCAATTATGAATCGGCCCGGAATAAACTGGACGGGAATATTGTTCATGCGGAGATCAGGAATGAGCTGGTCCTGGCCAATAATCACATTCTTAAATTCGGGATGGGCAATTCATACCGGTCCTTTGACGACTATCTGCATGAGTATTCCTTTGTGGATTCAGCGGATTATGTATCGATAGAAAATTTGATTAAAACTGAAAATCAGATAAGAGGAAATGAACTGGCAGCTTATCTACAGCATGAAACGAATATTAAAGGGCGGCATTTTTTCATCTATGGCCTGAGGGTAAATTATCTGGACATCAATAAACAATGGCTGTTCAGCCCGAGACTTCAATACACCTGCCAACCGGAATGGTCGGAGGATATTCTGTTCAGAAGTGCAGCAGGCGTTTATCAGCAACCACCGTTTTACAGGGAATACCGTCGGCCCGATGGGTCACTGAACTATCATGTTAAAGCCCAGTCATCCATTCATTTGATCGGAGGGGTGGATTATAATTTTCTGTTCTGGAACAGGACCTTTAAATTAACCACGGAGATCTATTATAAATATCTCCATGATGTAAACCCTTACGATATCGAAAATGTAAGGGTAAGATATTTTGCAGATAATCTGGCCTGGGCATATGCCATGGGAATGGATCTCAGGATAAGCGGGGAATTTATTCCAGGCAATGAATCCTGGTTTAGCCTGGGCATTCTTAAAACGGAAGAAAACCTTCAAGGTGATTCCAGGGGTTATTATTCAAGACCGACTGATCAGCTGGTTAATTTCAATATATTTTTTCAGGACCATATTCCCGGTTTTCCTTCTTACAGGGTAAACCTCAATTATAATCTGGCCACAGGATTACCTTTTGGACCACCGGGTAACCGGGATCTGAGAAACAGGTTCAGGGGAGATTATTACCATCGGATAGACATTGGCTTTTCGAAAGTCTTTGAATTTAATAAAGCAGGTTTTCCCGAAACACTCTGGACCGGGATAGAGGTGCTTAATTTAACAGGCCGTGAGAATGTGATCACCTACTATTGGGTAAAAGATTTTAATAATTATTACTATGGTGTGCCCAATTCCCTGACCACCCGGTTTTTCAATATTAAAATAATGGCCGAATTTTAACCTTCGTTGAAACCAATTTGCGGGTATTTCACATATTCACAAACTATTTATTTCTCTCTTGAAAGCCTGAATGATATGCCAGATTCATCCGGACCAATTTCTGCTCCAGGCCGGCAGACTTTATCCTCCAAACCAAGCCGGTCTTATGTATCAAACCAGGCTGATCTCAAGCTTCAAACCAGGCAGATCTCATACTCCATAACGGACAAACCCTATGGCCCGAACCGGGCGGATTTTTTGATCAGTCGCATCATTCCTGTTATTTAATCAAAGGCGGGTAAAAAGTTTACCATATCTTCAGATCTCCGGAAGACAGTGCCAATGTTAACTATAATCCTTACTACCAATAACTTATAAAAATATTTTTTTGGTATAAATTTTGCCTTTGAATTATTAAATTTGTTATTTCGGCACTTTATTTGATCGTCTTTAAATACTAAATCAATAATTAACAAACATTAAAATGCTAAAACTAATGAGAAAAACGTGTATTTTGCTGCTCTTTATCCTGGCCGCCGGTTTCAGCCAGGCCCAGGATTCCGAGATCACTGATGAACATCTTAAAACCTATGCAATCATTGAACTGGCTGTGCAAACCATAACCTCAGAAATCAGCCCGATGGTAAGTACAATGATTGCGGAACAGAACGAAAGAATAGAGAATCCGGAAGACAAAATCACTAATAACAGGTGGAAAGAACTTACGGAGACGGATGGTGACCCTGACGAAATGGCCGCAATAAATGCCAAAGAATGGGAGGTACAGTTCTTCAATTTGGTGAACAAGCAGATCGATAAGAAGAAAAATGCGGCATCCACGGTGTTGAAAACAATGGTTGCCAATACCTTGGGTGCATCAACTTACAGGCAGATTAAAAACTCCCTGGCTACGGATCCTGAGTTGCGGCAGAAATATTCCGAAATCAAATCCCGATGTGAATAACGGAATCAAAAAAATAAAATTCAGCCCGAGACCCATCGGGCTTTTTTTTGGTTTCGGTTATTTAACCCGAAAAATTCATAAATTTTTCGCCCGAAGGGCCGATTAAGCGCAA
>CAZIXF010000033.1:37363-61851 GCA_964543195.1 uncultured Roseivirgaceae bacterium | reverse complement strand
TTGACGGCCTGTGACGGACCGGCAAGAGATACCCGTGTAATTCACGGTGACAGTATTGATTTCTGGACCTACCGGGCAAGGGGTGCCAGCGCGATCCGGATTGTCGATGACGGCACGATAGCCCCCACAGCGGCAGGAGGTTCCATCCCATTTGCTCCCGGGGAGTGTATAAGCGCCCTGATGACGATGAAAGAAAAGTTCGGTGACCGGTTATACCAGGAGTACGGATTCAAGGATGCATTTAATCTGACTTATACATTTGGCGAGGGTATGGAAAACGGCTGGTTCGACATCGACTATATCGGTATCGACCAGGGACCTATCATTATACAATTGGAAAATTATCAGACCGAGTTAATCTGGAATACTATCAAAAAAAATAAATATATTATAAATGGATTGAAGAAAGCCGGCTTTACCGGAGGATGGCTTGATCAGAACAATAAGATCACAGCTAATTGAACTATATAGTATGGATACTATTATAATTTGACTATTATTAAAATAAACGGAAATGCAGAATTTCTTTGAAAATGTTTTTAGGAAGGGAATATTCCTGAATATGGTTATCCTGTTATTGCTTACAGGACCGGCAATTGCCCAAAACCGCACCATTACAGGGACTGTGCTGGCGGGAGACACAAAAGAGCCGCTTCCGGGTGTTAATATCGTTATAAAAGGCACCACACGGGGAACGATTACTGACCTTGAAGGGAATTATTCCCTGGAGATTCGGGAAGAGGATGAAACCTTGTTGTTTTCCTATATTGGTTATCAGCCGCAGGAAATTACGATCGGAAACAAATCGGTCATCGATGTAACGCTTCAAATTGAGGCACAGGCTCTGGAAGAAGTGGTAGTAATTGGTTATGGTACGGTAAGAAAAAGTGACCTTACCGGTGCGGTTTCCACAGTAAAAGAAGAAGACCTTACCAAAGTCCCGGCAGGCAATCCTGCAGCAGCCCTTCAGGGAAAAGTGGCCGGTTTGCAGGTATCCAGCCCATCCGGGGAACCCGGCCAAAATCCCGTGATCAGGCTGAGAGGGATTACCACATTAAACAATAACGATCCGATTTTCGTGGTTGACGGTGTGATCACCGACGATATCAGTTTTCTGAACAGTTCGGATATCGAATCGATTGAAGTATTGAAAGATGCCTCCGCCACCTCCATATTCGGCTCGAGAGGATCCAACGGAGTGATCATTGTGACTACAAAAAGCGGGAAAGAAGAAGATCGGGCCCGTATAAACCTGAGTTATGAATATGGGCTGGAAAGCGTCGATAATCAGATCGACCTGATGAGCGGGCCCGAATTTGCCACCTATGTGAACCAGATCAATCCGGGAACCTATAATAATATAAATGCCCTCCCCGACACCGACTGGCAGGATCTGATATTCAATAAAAACACACCTATCCATAATCTCGACCTATCCGTTGCCGGGGCATCCGATAAATTGAGTTATTATATAGGGACCAGTTATTTTTCCCAGGAAGGAGTAGTGCCGAAATCGGCTTTCGAAAGGATTTCATTAAAATCCAATACCGATTACCAGGCCAGGGAGTTTTTAAAACTGGGCTCCAATCTTACCTTATCGTATATCAACAAGAATAATTCCCCCGGCGTGATATCTACCGCTTACAGGGCCTGGCCAATCGATGAGCCCTATAATCCCGACGGGAGTTTTGCAGAAGTAAATGGCGGTAATGCGGTAGCAGCTATCGAATACCATAACAGCTTCAGGAATTCACTGAGAATATTGGGTAACCTTTTCGCTGAAGCGGAATTCCTTAATAATTTCACAGTTAAAACCAGTGTTCAGATAGATGCCGCTGGTAACCGGTCTAAAAATTTCACGCCTGAATATTTTGTCGGTCCCCTTCAGCAGAATGAGGAAAGTGATATATCCACCAGCACTTCGGTTTTCAGCACCTGGATCTGGGAGAATACCCTGAATTATAATTATTCCATGGACAGGCATAACCTGGATGCCCTGGTCGGGTATACCTCGCAGGTAACTTCCTTTGAGAACTTATCCGGTTCAAGAAGGAATGTGATCCGTGAAGATGAAGAGTTCTGGTACCTGAGCGCCGGTCAGCAGGATTTTCAGACCAATTCCAATAATGGTTTTGAAACAGCTATTGCTTCATTGATCTTCAGGGCCAATTACAGCTATGACGGAAGATATATCGGCACTTTCACATTCCGGAGGGATGGCTCATCCAAATTCGGTGGCGATAACCGGTATGGCAATTTCCCTGCCTTTGCGCTTGGATGGAATATTCATAACGAACCCTTTTTCCCGCAAACTGACCTCCTCGACAGGCTTAAATTGAGGGCAAGCTGGGGAATTATCGGTAACGATAAAATAGACTGGAGATCGCAGTTTTCGACGGTTGGAGGCGGTATAGATGCCGTGCTGGGAGATCCGGAAACGCTCAATCCCGGTGCATCGCTTACCAACCTGGGTAATCCGGCGCTGAGATGGGAAGAAACCCGGCAGCTCGATATAGGACTGGAGTTCAATATGTTTAAAAGCCGGTTGATTGCCGAACTGGATTATTACAGGAAAACGACCGATGGTATCCTGGTTAATCTTTCAGTACCGGGACATGTAGGTATAGGTAATTTCCAGACCAAAACCTTCAATGCCGCCGATGTGCTGAATGACGGCCTGGAATTTAACCTGAACTGGGAAGACAATATCGGCGAAGTCACCTATACTGTGGGAATACTGGGTTCTACGGTCAATAACGAAGTATTAACGATTGGATCCGATACCGGACAGGATTCCGTTATCGTGGGAGGCAGTTTTCTTGGTCAGAATGTGACCCGGACCGTAAAAGGACAGCCGATCGGGTTTTTTTATGCCTGGGAAGTGGATGGCGTATTCCAGAACCAGGAAGAACTGAATACCTATCCGCATCTCAGTCAACAGAGAGTCGGTGATTTCAGGTATAAGGATACCAATGGCGACGGGGTGATGGATGAACGGGATAAAGTTCAGGTCGGATCCTGGATACCGGACCTGATCTATGGCTTTAACATAAACGTGGGCTATCGGGGGTTCAACCTGAGTCTTGACCTGCAGGGTCAATCCGGAAACAGTATTTATAATGCCAAGCAGGCTTCCCGGTTCAGCCTGCTGAACTTCGAGGATAAATTCAATAATTACTGGACCGGTGAAGGATCTACCAATGAGCATCCGCAACCTTCTGCCGGGGGGATCAACTATCAGCCCAGTGATTATTTCCTTGAAAACGGATCCTACATGAGGTTACGCACAGCACAGCTAAGCTATACCTTCAGCGGCGATCTGATCTCAAGATTGAATATGAACAATGCTATGGTCTATGTCCGGGGCACCAATCTGTTTACCCTGACCGGATACAGTGGATATTCACCGGATATAGCCATATCCAATCCGATAAACGGAGCACTTGACCTCGGGATTTACCCGATCACCAGGATCTTCTCAACCGGTATAAATGTAACCTTTTAAAACAGCGAAGAATATGAAACGAATTATAATCTTAGCGTTTATCATTTTTCTTGGAGGCTCCTGCGGTGATGAGTTCCTTGAAAGGCCACCACTGGCAGAATTGAACGAAAATAATTTTCTCACCACGGAAAATGACGCCATACTGGCTACCAATGCGATTTACAATACGCTGAGGATCTGGTTTTATCACTATGGCGGATTTCCTGTGATCGAGATCATGTCGGATGACGCCACAAAAGGAAGCAATCCCGGCGATGGCACCCAGATCCAGCCTTTCGATGATTTTTCATTTACAACCACGGAAAGCTCGATCCTGAGATGGTATACGACCTTATACCAGGGTATAAGAAGGGCCAATGTGGTGATACAGGGCGTTCCGGATATTTCCATGAACGAAGAACTCAAGGCCCGGTTGATTGCTGAAGCCAGGTTTTTACGCGCCATGTTTTATTTCGATCTTGTAAGGGGATACGGTGATGTGCCCAAGGTGATCACAACCAATCCCGATTTACAATTGCCAAGGTCACCGAAACAGGAAATATATGATGAGATCATCATCCCCGATCTTGAGTTTGCAGCTACTAACCTGCCTCTGAAAAGTGAATATGAAGCCAGTGACCTGGGAAGGGCCACAAAAGGAGCTGCAAAAGCCCTGCTGGCCCAGGTATATCTTTTTGAAGGGGATTTTACCAGTGCCCAGCAGTATGCCCTGGAGGTGATTAACTCCGGTCAATACAGTCTTGTCAGCGATTTTTCCGAGGTATTCAGTGTGGATGGTGAATTCGGCCCCGAGTCGATCTTCGAGATCCCTGCCTTGCCTGAGAATTTCGGTAACGGTGGAAACCAATATGCCAATACGCAGGCTATACGGGGAACACCCAACCGTGGTTGGGGGTTTAACAGGCCTTCATGGGATCTGATCACTTTCTTTGGAGAAAACGATCCCAGAAGGGATGCTACCATCACTTTTCTTGGAGAAGTATTGGATGGTATATTGATACAGGGTGACGGACCTACACCGGATACCACACGGAACGACCAGGGTGAAATAATTGCCGTTGAGTGTTATAATCAAAAGATCTGGACCCCCGGTACCACTACCCTGGAATCGTTCG
This sequence comes from uncultured Roseivirgaceae bacterium, assembly GCA_964543195.1. GTDB lineage: Bacteria > Bacteroidota > Bacteroidia > Cytophagales > Cyclobacteriaceae > JAGTVG01. Next base: position 57,231 of record CAZIXF010000033.1, on the reverse strand, counting down.
GTCATAACCGGCGGATGCTGCGATATGGGGAGATCCTGCTGATAGCGGCAGAATGTTTAAACGAAAATGGCAACCAGGCGGAAGCGCTTACTTATCTGAATATGATACGGGCCCGGGCGCGGGGAGGTAATAATGATATACTCCCTGACGTTACCACTACAGACCAGGCACAACTCAGGGAGGCAATTTACCGCGAAAGAAGAGCCGAGCTTGCCATGGAAGGATACCGGTTCTTCGACCTGGTAAGAACAGGAAGGGCTGCTGAAGTGTTGGGTCCGCTAGGATTCGAATCCGGCAAACATGAATTGCTTCCAATACCCCAGGCAGAAATTGATCTATCCCAGGGCGTGCTGACGCAGAACCCGGGTTGGTAATAAATAACGATTATGATAAATGAACAACGATATCTATACAAGATGTGTCAAATAAATGAAAAGAAATTGCATGTTTAACTAAAATGAGAAAGAAAATGAGAACAATCAAATGGATCTTAAGTTTGACACTGATCGGGGCAATGGTTGCTCTTTTCAGTTGTAATGATGACGAAGAGGTCGGTGCCCTTGAAGTGGTAAGCATAATGGCCACCGGGACCGACCTGGAAACCGGTAATGAAACCACTGTGGACCTGAATGCCGCTGAAGCCCCGACGGGCGTACCGGTTGATCCCACGATAACCATCGTGTTTAACAAAAATGTTGACCCGGCCACAGCTTCAAGCACGACCATTTCACTGATGGCAGGAGATGATGAGGTTTCACTGGACGTAACAACATCCGGTACAGAAGTGATAATTACTCCATCCGATGAACTTGAAAGAGGAACCGAACATACACTTTCCCTGAGTGCGGGATTGGCAGCCCAGGATGGAGGAAACTTTTTTGCCATAACCCGCACATTCCGGACCGGTGGCCGTGCAGAAGTCGTTCCTCCACAGGCAGAAAGCCAGGTGGCTTACTGGAAATTCGATGGAGATGCCACGGATGAAATGGGAACCTATAATGCTGATGCTGAAATAGCAGTAACCTATGATGAAGACCGTTTCGGTATTGTGGGTAGTGCAGCCACCTTCGACGGGGATGAATCCATCATTGAAGTACCGAATGCTTCCCCATTGCTTGATACGGATAATTTCTCCATCAGTTTCTGGGTCAGGACAAACAGCGAAGGCCATGTAAATGCCGATGGAAATCCGGCCGGGCATTTTGTATTTGGCCTGGGTGCCTTTTTCGGTATCCAGTATGAGATATCCGGAAATTATGAAAGTTCAAAGTTCGCCATAGCTTATGAAACTGCCGACGGAACCCAGGTTTCAGAGGACATGTGGTTTCCATCCAATGCCACGGATAATACGACCGGCGGCTGGCAGGGATGGACCTTTGCGCAGAGTATTCCACCGGAACAGATGGTAATTTTATTAAAGGACAACTGGTTACATGTGGTATATACTTATGATGCCGCTGAAAAGGTTGGTTCTCTTTATTTTAATGGTGAATTAAGGAAATCGTTTGATTTTGACCTCTGGCCTGATGGTGCTCCGAAACAGGATGTAACGGGTATGACATACAGGGGTTCCGAACCCGATGTGGTGGATGACCTGGCTTTCGGATTCATTCAATCCCGCGAAGGTACCATGTGGGATGATCAGCCATGGGGCAGTTATGACCTGCCGACATCCAACCACTTCAAAGGGAAACTGGATGATTTCAGGATCTGGCACGCTGCGCTGACCCAGGAAGAAGTGGAACAGCTTTATGAAGATGAACAGTAATCATTTTTTAATATACCCATAACTAAGGTAAGACAAGAGGGTTCCGGTAAAACCGGGACCTTCTTTTTACCGTTTACTTCAAACATGGCCCGGTTTATTTTGATCTTTACTCAAATTATCCTGATGTTATTGTCACTGACAGGTTGTGAGAAAGAAGAACCTCAACCTCCCCCACCTTCCGACTTCATGCAGGTAAAGGAAGCCTGGATCGGTGATACAAACCTAAAAAGTACTGATCTAACAACCGGTGTGCCGGTGGATAAACCCGTAGTGATCTCTTTTTCCAACATCCTGGATACCACTACTGTAATGAATAACCTGACTTTTCGGGATGAGGATTCAGCCGATGTCAGCTTTAACCTGGCTTATCTTGACAACTTTTCCACTGTTTCATTGATCCCGGAAGATTCCCTCGATTTTTTCACTCAATATAAGGTATCGGTCAAAAAAGGACTGAAAGGTAGCGAAGGAAGTTCGTTTCCCGGCTTATCCTATGCCTTTCAGACGCGCCAGGGCGTGCTGGAAGTAACCTCTGTTATGGTTAATGAAAAAAATCTCGATGTATCCGGCCGTTTAACCGGTATTGATACCGATGTGCAGATCGATGTCGTGTTCAATCATCCCCTGGACACCTCTTCTGTCCGGAACAAAGTGAAGCTTGTCAAACCCGGCCATACCGTGCAGGGTTATATTGAATTCCCGGATAATAACCAAACGTTAAGATTTACCAGTACAGATAAGCTGAAATCCCTTTCCCGATATTATTTTAACCTTCTTGGTGATATTGTATCGTCAGAGGGATTTGTTTTTGAGGGAGGAACCTGGGATTTTTATACAAAACTGGTTTCAGTCTATCAGTTTCCGGTGATCTCCGAAGAAGAATTACTCACCAAAGTCCAGGAACAGACCTTCCGCTATTTCTGGGATTTTGGTCATCCGGTAAGCGGACTGGCCAGAGAACGCAACACGTCTGGAGAAACGGTGACCAGCGGAGGGTCCGGCTTTGGGTTGATGGCGATCATTGTGGGAATCGAAAGAGGGTTCATCACCCGGCAGGAAGGGATTTCCCGTTTTCAAAAGATATTTGATTTTCTCCAAAATGCAGACCGGTTTCATGGGGTATGGTCGCACTGGCTCAATGGCAGCACAGGTGAAGTGATCCCTTTCAGCACAAAAGATGACGGTGGAGACCTTGTAGAAACCTCCTACCTGGCTGCAGGAATGCTCACGGTCAGGCAATATCTTGATTCGAACGACCCCGTCGAGGCGGACCTGATCACACAGATCAATGATCTGTGGGAAACGATCGAGTGGAGCTGGCATACACAAGGCGGTCAGGATGTGTTATACTGGCACTGGTCACCCAATTACGGCTGGGAAAAGGACCACCAGATCCGTGGCTGGAATGAAGCCCTCATTACCTATATCATGGCTGCCTCCTCTCCCACCTATGGAATTGAAGCTACTGTTTACCACAACGGATGGGCAAAAAACGGAGATATCGTCAATGGCAATGCGTATTATGATATTACCCTGCCCCTCGGACGCCCTTATGGCGGTCCGTTGTTTTTCGAACATTATACCTTCCTGGGAATAGATCCCCGCAACCTGTCGGACCAATACGCCGATTACTGGCAGCAGGCCGTTAATCATACCCTGATCAACTGGGCGTATTGTGTTGAAAACCCCCTGAATTATGTGGGATACAGTGAGCATATCTGGGGGTTGACTGCCAGCGACAATCACGAAGGCTATTCTGCCCACTCTCCTACCAATGATAAGGGGGTGATCACCCCTACGGCGGCACTCAGTTCGCTCCCTTATACCCCGGACAGATCCATGGATGCCATGGAACATTTTTATTACTTCCTGGGTGATGAGTTATGGGGTGAATATGGTTTTCATGATGCTTTTAATCCCACGGAAGGATGGTATGCCGGTTCTTTTCTGGCAATCGACCAGGGACCGATCGTGATCATGATCGAGAATCATCGCACCGCCCTGGTCTGGGACCTGTTGATGTCGGCTCCCGAAGTGCAACAGGGTCTCGATAAGCTTGGATTTACGTACTAATTAATGCGGCATACATATTCTTATGGCCGAATAAGGATCTTCGCTCACCCATTTTGGTTATCTTGTCAAATCCGGCATCGGCAAATAATTGCCTGAGACCGTTAAAATCGACAGGGTAAGGCACCCATGGATTGGACCGGGTGGTATCATACTCAACTATAATCAATTGGCCATCAGCTTTGAGAAATCCCTTTAATTTTTCTACAAACAAGGGTTTATCGGGAACAAAATGCAGGGCATTGGCCATCATGATCCCGTCCAGTTTTGGAACGGGCAGTTTGTCTTGTTCGAAGTCGGCCTGGATGAACCGGATTTTTATCCCCCGTTTTTCATCCAGGGTTATATTCTGCGGGGATTTATCCACTGCATAAATCATGCTGCCTGGAGCCAGATGGCCGGCCAGTGCCCTGGTAAACAGGCCCGATCCGCACCCCAGGTCAACCCATATTTCCGGATCTTGCTTAGAGAGCCTCTCCGTTTCGATCAGCTCAATGGCTTCCTTCAGTTGCATTGGTTTTTAATTAAAACAATATCTTCAAAATTTAATAATCAATAATCAATGGATCAATGATCAATTAATGTTCAATTTTTGAATTTTCAACCTTTTCAGGAAGTGGAGTTTCAGAAATTGGATATTGATCATTAATTGGATATTGGCTTATTGGGATTTGAACATTAATAAAATAGTCCCAATCCCTTATTCATTCCAGCATAGGCAAATTACCTAATCTTAATAATACGCAAATTACGTTAACCGGTAACGAATATTCATGACATAATTTACCTGGATTCAGTTTACGAAAAAACTTTGTAAACAAGGAATTCAATACTTGGATCAACTTAATCATGAATATGTCCTTGTGGTTTACTGTTTCACTCAGTATCCTGTCACTCTATATAGGGCTCATAAGCCAGCACGGTATACAGGAATTTTCGAAAAAGTATAATTTCCTGGCCATCCCCGGCAAAAGAAGTTCCCATTCAAAGCCCATACCCAACATTGGTGGATTATCCTTTTATATCATTTTTATAATGATCTTTCTGATGTTCAAATTATTCATCAAAGACCCGGAATTGAACATTTATTTTATGCTTTCCACCCTGTTGTTCCTTGTTATGGGACTGGCTGACGATAAAGGATTGTTGCAGGCAAATCATAAACTGATCCTGCAAACGATGGCCGTAATCCTTCTTCTTATGGGAACGGATATCCGTATCAACAATCTGTTCGATCTATGGATGGTGGATGACAATACGGCCTATTTTTTCACCCTGTTTTTTATTCTCTCAATTACCAATGCCTATAACCTGATCGATGGGATTGACGGCCTGGCCGCATCCATGGGTATTCTTATCTTCTCGATCTGCGGTATCCTCCTTGCCTTCTCCGGTGATCATTTTTATTATACCCTTTCCTTTTCCATGACCGGTGTGCTTGCAGGGTACCTGAGGTTTAACTTCAGCAGGAAAAAAAAGATGCTTATGGGAGATACCGGATCCATGCTGCTCGGGTTTCTGACCAGTATTATCCTGCTAAGAAGTTTTAATCATTTGCTTCCATACGGAACCGGATCCCTGGCCTTCATTGATCCCTGGTCCGTGTTTATCCTTGTAGCCTATCCTTTGTTCGACATGACCAGGGTATTCTTCAGCAGGCTGATGAAAGGAGCCTCTCCATTCAGGGCTGACCGACTGCATCTGCACCATCTTTTAATTGACCGGTTTGGTTTCAGTCATGCCCGGGCTACGGTTATACTCACTTTGACAACCCTGATCCTATCAGTCATCACCTTCCTTTTTTCCGGATTATTCTCACCCAAGGGTTTTTTGATCTATTATCTTATTCTTTTCGGGTTATTCGTTTTGATCACACATCAGATCAGATCGGGCAGGCCGGTATAAATAAGATGGGGTAGACCACCGGCTAATGCTTTATTAAGCAAAAAAAGCCGCACCCGGGTATTTATAAACAATTTACTCGCTTGTTTATGCCATGCAAAAACCTAGTGGGTGCAGCCAATTGTAAATCTAATATGGGAATCTGATTGAATTTTGAAGATCAGACGATCTATGATTTTTTCTTACCGGGGTTGGACGTAAAAACACTACAAATGGTTGATTGCGATCCAAAAATAACTTCAATAATTGATATGATTTCCTTTTTCCAGCGCTTGAACCCGGTTTTTTAATTCCTTTATCCTGATTTCCCTCCCGACAAACAACCGGTTCAAACGTTCCAGTTCCGTGTTTTTTTCTTCCAGTTCCTCCGTCCGATCCATGACAAGCTTTTCAAGTTCCTTATGATTTCTCTGTAATATTTTTTCTGCCTCTATCCAGGCCGTGATATCCCTTCCAACCGACTGAAAGGCATAAATCCTGCCTTGTTCATCAAAATATGCCCTGTCGGTCCATTCATTCCATGATTCAGTTCCATCCGGGCGGTAAACCTGATGGATATCGGTAAGGACCGGATTTTCTGGAGTCAGGTTATTAAATTTTTCTTTAACTTTTTCCCGGTCTTTTTCAACGACCAGGTCCCAGAATGTTCTTCCGGTCATTTCATCCCTGGATAAACCAAAGTAGTTTAGATAGGTATCGTTAACGTAAACCAGGGTGCCGTCCGGTTGCCAGCGGACAATGAAATCGGTGATATCTTCAAGCATGGTTTTAAACTTCAACTCCGTCTCGGATAATTCTTTTTTAGTGTTTCTCTTATCGGTAATATCCTCAGAAATACCGATTATACCAACCAGGTTTCCCTCGTCATCCTGGATCGGGCAATCCACCACATGAGCCATGAACTCGGAACCATCTTTTCTCTTTACCATAAAATCGCCTTCCCAAATTTCTCCCTTTTTGAGCATCCGCATGATAAATGCGGCTTCCTTCCTGCTCATGTCGGCCGGTGTAACCTCAACCACATTTTTACCTGCCACCTCTTCCATTTTCCATCCATACAGCTTTTCGGCAAACCGGTTCCAATAGGTAATTTCACCTTCAAGGGTAGTAGCCATCACAGCCTGTTGAACAGAATTAAGCATATTTTCGTATAACGCTGCTTTTTCCATATACTTACAGTTTATCTTTTACAGGAAAAACCCGTATTACAGGATATCCGGTTTACATGATAATTATTCATACACCTTTGTTGTTTGTTGCTCTTATTTTCCGGTGATAAATCATTCCCCTGTTACCTTAGTTAACCGGAATGAAATAATTCAATTTCTCCTCCGCATTCTTTTTCCGGGTTTCTTCGCTTTCAAATTCCTTATACTTTCTGTTAAGCTCGATAAATTTTTTAAATTCCCATAACAGCATGATCCCGGAGACGATCACGCCCACTAATACCATACCCAGCATGATAAATAACATGGTGGCTATCATTTCATTTCCCATTTTCTAATTATTTATATCTATTGCTTAAATTTTTATACTGACTACCGGCATGTACGTAGGGGTCAGATTTCTTACACCCATCCCCAGTCCAATGCTGATGAATTTTACCGGATGAAATTCAGTGAATACGGCAGGGGTTATCGTATAGTATTGCTGGTTGACAAAGCCGGTTCTCACCCTTCCGGAGATGGTGATCATTTCTGATCTCAACACCGGAATGCCAAAATATAATCCCCAGAATTCCCTTTCCCGTTTTGATTGCAATTTTTCCACATCGCCATACCGGATCTCGTTCTGATAAAACCCGCCTATTTCAAAATCATTGCTGAACACAACCGCCATCATGGAACCGGCCTTCGGGCTGACTGATGTTTTTTCAAAATAAGCGGCATACCTTACTTTCTGTGCGTAACCTTTTTCTGCGGATATCAATAAGCCGGTTACTATCAGGCATCCTATCAGAAATTGAACTATTCGATTTGATTTGGCTTTTTCCATCCGGTTTAATTTTTTCTTCTATTGTAAATATCCACTGTACTCGCCTCCATTCTATACGGGAAATACTGGAATTATCGAATTAGGTGATTTGCCTATGGGTGAGAGTTAGATTGGGAAGAAGGATCGATGTAAAGTGGGATGATGAACAAAAGGTTAGAAACAGGGCGAAAAGGGAGAGAGAGGAAGAGTTGATTAATTGCTCCCAAACTTTTCGATCAGGTATTCCGCAGCCCTTTTGGCATAATCCGACTTCTCCTTTTTGGCTATGGGCTCGATATATTCCTGCAGACTGATCCCATAATGATCAAAGGTAGTGATCACGTTCAATGCATGTGTAAGAACAAATACTTCCGGAGCATATCCCTCAACCTGATTTTCCTTTTTCAGAAGCTCATTAAAATGAACCTCCAGAATTTTCATCATGGTTTTTAGTGCCGTTTCCTGTTCGTGGAGATGATACAACGCCTCTGCTGCGGCTATCCGGACTGAAGGAGACGGGTCCCGGATCAAGCCGGTTAACTGTTCTTTCAGTTCCATTGCACCAAGTTTGAGGATCACACATCCGGTAGCTCCCCAGTACCGGATTACCGGGTTTTTATTTTCAAGCATTTTTTGAATTTTATCCAGATTTTCATACCGGCCTTCGGAAGCGACCAGGGCTGAATTTAACATCGCTTCATATTCTTTTTCATTTTCCAGCATATACTGGTATGGTGTAGTACCCCCTGATAAACGCATCATTTCGGCCTCGGGAAGAACCCCGGTATCCCGGGTTTCGACCATATGCCCGATTACCATTTGCCTGTATTTTTCGATAAGGTCACGTTTTGATGAATCCAGTGCAAGGTTATCTACACAATGCGGATCGATACGGGTATCATATAATTCCTGGTTTAACTTGGGCGTGAAAAAACGGGATTGGAGGCGGTTGGTCTCTCCATTTTCAAAAGCCTTTTCCCACGACTGCATCGAAGGCGCTTTCCAGAGGAAATTAATATGCTGACCGTAAATCCGGTGTGGCATGAAATTGATCCGGTAACGGTATTGATCATCCCTGACCGTCCTCACCATGTCATACCGCTCATCCATTCTACCTCTGAATGCATAAGAATACCTTGCTTCATGGTTGGCATAATCTCCCAGAAAAGGCTTACCATGCATATGACCGGGGGTTTTTATACCGGCAAGGCTCAGCACGGTAGGTCCCAGGTCAATAAAACTGACCATGTCTTCAATCCGGGTTCCGGTTTCCCCGACGGCTAAATGCCTGTATTTATCCGGAAACCTGATGATCAGCGGTGTTTTCAGTCCGGATTCAAATATAAACCGTTTGCTCCTGGGCAAAACGCCTCCATGATCGCTGAAGTAAAAAACGATGGTATTTTCAAGCAACCCATCCCTTTTCAGTAAGTCGAGGATCACTCCGACCTCCTGATCCATCATCGCCATCCGGTTATAATAACGCGCCCAGTCATCATACATGGCATCTGTTGGAGGATGATAGGGGGGCAAGGGAATATCACCTTTCCGGTAACTGAATTCTGCCAGACTATCATCCAATTCTTTATCCGTAAAAGACCTGCCAAGAAGAGCTTCCATCGTTGCTTTATAATAATCGCGGGCTTTTTCATCGCTATGGATCTTATCCTCATGACTCATCCAGGTGTTATACATCATAAAAAACGGTTGGCCGGGATCCCGGCCATTAAATGCTTCACTCCAGTCCCACCAGTCATTATCCCATACCCCTTCCTGATCGAAGGTATTATAATCTTTCTTTTTTCTGTTTGTGGTGTAATAACCTGCCTCTTTCAGATAGGCAGGAAAAAATCTGACAAAATCAGGCACAGGATTTTTACATCGCATATGATGTGTTCCCAGGGAAGTAGCGTACATACCGGTGATCAAAGTTGACCGGGCTGGTGCGCATACCGGTGCATTAGCAAACGCATTTTCGTAAAGTACGCCCTCCGAGGCCAGCCTGTCAATATGGGGTGTGGAAGCCAGCGTATCCCCATACACTCCGATAAGAGGACTGTTGTCTTCGCTGATCAGCCAGACGATGTTGGGTTTATCCGGATGCTCATTCCCTGAGAGCCGGCTTTCATCGCAGCCCAGGATGGCGATAAGCAGGAAAAATAAAAAATATCTATTCATTAACTTAAAAATTATGTTTCGAGCCAGCTCCGCTTTTCCTCAAAATTATCATACAATCGTAACTGAAATCCTCTTTCACGTGCCGTGTTATGATATATTTTCAAATCTTCATCATCGGTATTTTCAGGGTCATATATAAGGGCTGTTTTTTTATTTCAGGGTTAACCGACCTGGAAGAAGCATCAAAATTTAAAAGGTCAGCATATTCCAAATTGAGGGTGGCATCCCGGATATCACATAAAATATTATTAAGGCCATTGGCATTGATCATGGCTATCGCATTTTCCCGCACCGAACTGATCTGTTCCCGGTTTATGGTACCCATATAAATGATATTCAAGGTCCCTGGTTTCCCAATGCTTAATTCGAATGACATCTTCTGTATGCTGTTATTCTGATGCGATACACAAAATTAACCAAACTTCATTGGTTATAAAAATCTGCCGGCCTATTCAGCATTTTTCAAAATAAAGGATATGAGTAAATTGAATTACTTTCAATCAGACGATCAGTTTTTTATTCAGGAATTTTTTCATAAACAGATTATTCTGCCATTGATCGGCTACCGGTTGATTGGTAAAAGGCAGTGTTTGCATATAGGGTTCAGGCCCAAATTCAGTGGTTATGGTAAAATATTCCCTACCCTCCTTTTTCCTTAGATCGATAATGTTCTGCCACCACTGCAAATGTCGCTCGAGGGCCTTCCGGTTTTCCGGAGCTTCCGGATGATTTACCTGCGGGGCCTGACTGTTACCTACCCTGGCATGAATATGCTCCGTTCGTTGAAATGCTTCATTCAGAAAGGATTCCTGGTCTTCAAGCAGGCTTTCGGAAACAGAGCACCAGTGAGAAAAATCCGCAGCTATTTTTAAATCCGGATACCGTTTAAAATATAACCCGGTAGTATAAGTAGAAAAGCTGAATCTGCCCCTGTGGGTTTCATGCACTATGGGAACAGCGGTTTCCTCGCTGATGACTTTCACCTTTTCAATAATTCGGCAATTATCCTCAAAACTATAAAAATCCCTTCCGGTATGTGAATTGATCAAAATGGGATTAAAGCCGGCAAGATGATATAATAGCTTTTCCATCCTCTTTATATATCCACCCGGAGATTCATGTTGAGGCGGGAGATGCTGATGTCCCAGTAATTTCAAGCCGGTAATGTCGAGCAGTTCGAGAAGGTTATCTCCATAATCCCGGTCATAGGGTATAACCATTTCAACCCCATCAAAACCCTGTTGCCTTACTTTCTCAAGAAACCGTTCCGGGGGTATATGTTCACTACCCCAGAGGGGATAAAAAAACAATATCTTCATAGGATGCATTTTTTTATTTAATTCTTACAGGATATTTCCGGGCATAAGAAATGGATCTATTCCTTTAATAAAGTCAATACCAGACCGGGATCCGAAAGATCACCTTCTCCGGCTGCCGAGCGACCTGTCCGGTCGATCAGTTCACCGGAAAGAATGACCAGATTGCCGGCACGTTTTGCCTCTTCCGTTATATCCACGGCCCTGTCCCCGGCGAGATCCTGTGCCAGGATGCGGTAATCTTCCACATTTTCCGGATAGGATAATACCAGGGAGTGATATTTGCCGAATATCCCGACCATGACGCCGGCACTGTCCACCGGTATCTCTACCTCGGCAGCGGGATGATAAAATCCCTTGCCGGAAGACACCCTTGACAGGGTGGCCACCGAAGTATTTCCATTAGGATGTTTTGAAGCAATCACAAAGGGGGGAACATTATCCCTTGATTCCACCCGGGGTAATACCATACCCCTGGATACCCGTGCCGGTGCCGCCTGCATGATCTTTTCACCGATACACCAGGTAACCCATGAATCTCCCCTGCTGAAAGTCCAGGTATCTTCAAGGAGGGTTTCATCAAGATAAACCGGAACCGTGCCGGCAGAAAAAGCCGGAGAAAGCCGCTGCCATCTCACTGCCCGGGTTACCGCATCTATCTTGTTTTTGACTTTGAAAGGATCATATTCGTATCCTTCAATTTCAAGCATATCCGGGTGCCTCATTATTCCCAGGGCACAACCCAGTACCGCGCCGATATAAGGCTCATCCTCACAATTGATAAGTCCCTTGCTGCCGGGAACTTCCCTGAAGGCATCAAGAATCCTGGCCGCACGGTCGAGTGTGGTGGGAATGGATAACTGGGCAGTCACATCATAGGTCCGGAATACATCGGCAAATTCCATTACCTCGCGGGCAAGTTCAACTTTCCGTCCATCGTCCCAGGTGAGATAACTCCCTTTCTTATGATAATTGTCCGTATCCCAGGGACACTCCTCGTCATTTAAAGGTCCGCCGCCAATACTATGTTCAACCCACAGGTCCGGATGGTACTGCCGGGCCGTTTCGGTGATCATTTTTCTGAATTCAAGATCATCACCACGCAAACCGTAGTCCACCTTCCAGTAATCGATATCTGCTTCCCTGCTCCATAATGCCCGGTCACGGTAAAAAAGGCGTAATTCTTTCATAGACATCCGGTTATTATTATCCCGGTATGTGTGAGCCGGTATCCATATGCCCGCTCCTTTCCACCCGGCCTCTTCCACCAGCGCATTCAGGGTTCTCAGTCGATCAGCCGGTTTACCGTCTGCCAGGGGAAATTTTTCCTGTGATACGACGAAAGAACCCAGGATCCACCTTGCCGTATCGAAGCTTACACCGGGGTTGACATCCCATCCGGCATCAAATACCACATACAGATCTTTCCTTATCTTTTCCCAGATATACAATAAGCCATCCCCCATTCCAAAAAAATTTTCCTGGGTAAGATTTTCAGCCGGGATGGAATGTCCGCCCAGGTCAAGTGAATTGATCACACTGATACTGTCTATAGCATAATTCTGAGCGCCCCATGTGCAGTAATAACCGGGTGTGGATCCGGGATTATTAGGGATTAGATTCAAATCGGTATACTGTATCCCGGATCGCTCCCCGGGCCGGCACGAAAAAATCAAAACAAAGATCAGATAAAGAACAGGGTTTCTCATGATTTTACGCATATCATAATGGAAAAGATAAAGTACGGCAATTATCCATTTTTTTTAAAATATTTTGCTGAGAATCAGGAAGGCCTGTGATTCTTCCCGGGTAATCTCATTATTTTTCGTTGCTGTCTGAATATACCGTCAGAATATCTGATCTGAAAATCTGATCTGAATGGACCATCTGGAAATCTGATCTGAATGGACCATCTGGAAATCTGATCTGAAGGTCCGGTCACTATCCGGTGTGACTATCGTCTGACTTATTATATAACGGTCTGACTGTCGCCTGGTCTGACTAGCCAAATCTGAACAGGCCGAATATGAACAGGCCGAATATGAATGCCGCATATATTCCTTTGCTATTTTCAATACTCCCGGCAATTGATCATACCGGAAACCGTAATTCGAATTAAATAATTATATTTATGGTGACATATCCTATTTTACAACACTAAAAATACAGGTGCCGATCGTTAAAAAAACTCGTTGTGTGAATTATTATACATCTCATTATCTTTTAACATACTGATTATTAATGATTTATCATTTTACTTCCTGGTGTATCCCGGTGTTTTCGAGACTATGTGGCATTAAATTATTATATTTTAGCCACGAAGGCACCTAATCACTATAGTATAACTAAGTTTTTAATTATCTAATTCACACAACGGGTTAAAATATTTTTTAGTTATGAAAATTATATTCAGACTTTTTATTGTAATTTATTTTATCAGTCTCATGAGCTGTCAGACCAACATACGGGAATGGGATATTACCTCACCCGACAAACGGGTTACCTTCCGGTTGAAACATGAAATTCTTGAAGAAGGGAATTCCCGTCTCGCCTATTCCGTAACGGTGAAAACGGATGAAGGCCTTATACCCGTCATAGATGAATCTCCTGTAGGAATACGTTTTGAAGATCAGGATTTTACCGATAACCTTGTCTTCATGGAAGAATCGGGAACCACCGAGATCGATGAAAACTATCAGATGGTATCCGGAAAACAATTGGCTATCCATAACCATGCCAGGGAGAAAACAGTCGTATTCACTAACGATAAAGGAGCACAGATCGCCATCGACTTTCGTGCCTACGATGAGGGGGCCGCCTTCCGGTACAGGTTTCCCCAGGAAAGTCAGGATATACATAAGGTAACGGGAGAGTTAACCGCTTTCCATATATCCGGTGAAGGCCTGGCATGGATCCAGCCTTATGATACGGTAACCAAATATACCCCGGCCTACGAAACCTATTATAAAAACGGCATTCCCATAGGCACAAAGGCCCCCGGTAAGGAAGGATGGGCATTCCCCGCCTTGTTTAAAACAGATAAAGCCTGGGTAATGCTGACCGAATCGAATCTCCGGGACAATTTCTACGGTGCCCATCTGCAGCCCGAGGCAGATCAGGGTGTATACAAAATACGTTTGCCCGAACCCAGGGAAGCCCTCAACACGGGTAACCGCGAACCGGAATCCACTTTTCCGTGGACAATGACCTGGCGGGTGATCATGACAGGCGAAAACCTCAGCACAATCGTGGAATCGAATATTGTGAGCAACCTTGCTGATCCGGCTAAGGTGGAGGATAAATCATGGATAGTTCCGGGAAGAGCTTCCTGGAGCTGGTGGTCCGACCACGGCAGTCCCCAGGATTATAATGAACTGGTCCCGTTCATCGATCTGGCTTTTGAATTGGGATGGGAATATTCGCTGGTTGATGCCAACTGGAATATCATGAGGAACGGGGATCTCGAAAAGATAATTAATTATGCCAATGAAAGGGATATCGGGATCCTGGTATGGTATAACAGCGGCGGACCTCACAATACCGTGGGAGAACAACTACGGGATGCCATGCACCTTGAGGAACGACGTCGTGAAGAATTTGAAAAACTCCACGGAATGGGAGTTAAGGGCGTCAAGGTCGATTTTTTTCAATCCGACAAACCGCATATTATTAATCTGTATCATGATATTCTTGAAGATGCTGCCGATTATCAGATTTTATGCAATTTCCATGGATGTACCATTCCCAGGGGCTGGCAGCGCACCTATCCCCATATGCTTACACTCGAAAGTGTTAAAGGGGCGGAAGCCTACAGTTTTGCTGCCGATTATCCCGAACATGCTCCGTGGCATAACACAATCCTCCCTTTTACGCGCAATGTGATCGGCCCGATGGATTATACACCTGTGACATTTTCTGACCAGACCTATCCTCATGTTACCACGTATGGTCATGAGCTGGCTCTTTCGGTTGTTTTTGAATCCGGTCTCATCCATTTCGCCGATCGCGTGGAAGCTTATCTGGGCACACCGGATTTTGTCAGGAATTTTCTTTCTGAAGTCCCGGCAGCCTGGAATCAGACCCGCTTCCTGGCCGGATTCCCCGGGGAGTATTGTGTAATGGCCAGACAGCATGAGGGCCTCTGGTATATCGGGGGGATCAACGGCCAGGATGAAGCGGAAGAGGTGGTATTGAGTTTACCTTTTATCACGAGAGGAAATTATCTTATGGAGATCATCAACGACGGCAGGGATGACCGTTCTTTTCTTTTTTCAAAAAAGCCCTTCAAACCGGGTGATGAAGTGATAATTGATATGAAACCGAGAGGCGGTTTTGTGGCTGTGCTCCGGCCGGTTTAAAATAAATCGTCGTTGCCGGCTGCGGGATTATGCCATAAACAAGATGAAAGGAATTGATATCCCTTGTTGGAAAGGACCTGTTTCACATGCATATCGGATCGGGCATGTCGTTCAACAGGCTTGACCGGTAAGAAATGTTTTTAATATTTGATCTATTAATCATAAAATAATCATGAAAAAGCTTTTATTTTCTTTATTTTTTCTGACTCCTTTTATTGCTTTCCCGCAATTTGTCCCCAATTACGATGAATCGAATGTGCCGGAATATGAATTACCCCCCTTACTCAAAAGCGAGAAAGGAAAGACCATCACCTCACCGGAAGAGTGGAAAAATATCAGGCGTCCCGAATTAGTGGAACTATTTTCCAGCCAGGTTTACGGAAAAATACCCAAAGCCGATGTGCTGACCGGCTTTAAGGTGGTGGAGGAAAAATCAGGCGTACTTGACGGCATGGCTGACCGGAAACAGGTCAGGATTACATTTACTGGCAATGGGCAGAGCCTTTCTGCATTATTGCTGATTTACCTTCCGGCGGGCGGCACAGATGCCAGTCCCGTTTTTACAGGGTATAACTTTTACGGAAATCATACGATTTTTCCGGATCCCGGCATCATCATTTCAGAAAGCTGGGTCCGGGATAATCCTAACTTCATGATCTTTAATAACCGGGCCGATGAGCTATCCACAGGCTGCCGCACGGGTCGCTGGCCTGTAATAAATATATTAAGGCGCGGTTATGGATTGGCCGTAATGTATTATGGTGATATCGACCCGGATTTCGATGATGGGTTTCAAAACGGCATACATCCCATGTTTTACAAGCCCCGCCAGGAACAACCCGAACCGGATCAATGGGGCTCTATCGGAGCGTGGGCCTTCGGACTGTCAAAGGCCGTGGATTATTTTGAACAGGACCCTGATATCGATCACACCAACGTGGCTGTTATCGGGCATTCCAGGTTGGGTAAAACATCCCTCTGGGCCGGCGCAATGGACGAACGGTTTGCCATGATCATTTCCAATGACTCGGGATGCGGAGGTGCTGCTTTATCGCGGCGTGAGTTCGGTGAAACTGTGGGGAGGATCAATACGGCTTTTCCCCACTGGTTCAGCGATAATTTTAACCGGTATAATGATAATGAAAAGGATCTGCCGGTTGACCAGCATCAGCTGATCGCCCTGATGGCACCGCGACCGGTATACATTGCCAGCGCTGCCGCCGATGAATGGGCTGATGCCAAGGGTGAATTTTTATCTGGATACCATGCAAGCCGGGTATACCGGTTATTTGGCCTGAAAGGGATTGATACGGAAAAGATGCCGGCTGTCAACCAGCCTGTCAAGCATGGCCATATAGGATATCATATCCGCTCGGGTGAACATGACCTGACTTATTATGACTGGGAACAGTACCTCGATTTTGCAGACCTTCATTTTTAATGATTTGCAGGGATGCGGGGAAATCACCACTGACATCTTTACACTGGAACTCCCAAAGGATCCAAAGGCCGGTTCCGAGTGATACCAGAGGGCGTTAGAGAACTCAGCATGGAAACTTCTTCCTGCTTCTTTACACTGAGGTCTCCGAAGTGTCTGGTACCCGGTCAGAAGAATAACCGGATGCTTTGCCGAGCTCAGCATAAAAGTCACCACCTACATCTTTACACTGGAGCTCTCCGAATATCGGTTTCTTTTTATCCTTTCCGGGGAATTAGCAGATTCCTGCAATGAAACTTGATAAATTAATTTGATTTACGATATACACTGTTTAATTTATTAATCCAATTATCAAATTTTTAAAATGATGAAACAGGTACTTATTTTTCTGTTTATCCCCCCGCTGTTTTTTATCCAAAGCTGCCAGACACCGGAGCCAATAACGGAGGAATTTATCCCGCTCTTTGACGGTGAATCGTTGACAGGATGGCATACAAAGGGGAATATACAAACCAGTATTGAGGAAGGCGTGCTCACCGTCTCTAACGACCGGTCCGGTCCGGGTGGATGGCTGCTTACGGATAATGAATACGAAAATTTCCATCTCAGTATGGAATTCCGCTGCCCGCCCCCGAACAACAGTGGAATAGCGATCCGGTATCATGGACCGGAGGAAGGTCATCCTGCCGTATCCGGCTATGAGATCAATATCCTGAACACGGATAATACGCAAAATCCGACCGGCTCGGTCTACAGCCTTGCCCGTGCGTTCTGGTCGGAGGAAACGGATCCGGAAGGCTGGAATACACTGGAGGTGATTGCTGAAGCTGATTGCCTGGTCACAAAAATTAACGATGTCAAACTTCTCACCACGCATCAGCGGAGAGTCTTCAAAGGCAGGATCGGCATCCAGGCACATCCCGGCAAGGTCAAACATGCCATACAACTGAGAAAGGTTGACATAAAGAAGTTGTCTCCGACAGAATATTTCTCTCCACAGATCGAGGATTATATGAAGAATACCATCAAAGTGAGAAGTGAATCCCTGTTTAACGGGCAGGACCTCTCTGGCTGGGAAATTATCGGGGATGGTACCTGGTCCATAGTGGACGGTTATATCCGGGGGGCTACGGGTCAGGGGGATTTCAGCTTTCTCCAGGCAGAGAATCTGTACAGGAATTTTTATCTTAAACTGAAATTCAATATCGAAAAAGGGCATAACAGCGGGGTGTTTATCAGACAGGATCCGGAAGCAGACCAGGTCAATACGGATACCGGACTGGAAATCAATATATACGACCATAATGGATTTACCTATGGCTGGCCGACCGGTTCGGTCGTGACCAAAGCAAGGGCTTTTATCGGCCTGGTGGATTACAATGACTGGAACATTATGGAAATATTTGCCTTTAACAATCATATATGCACCTATGTAAACGGAATAAAAGCCTCAGAATATTATGCTGGCGATAAATTCAACCGTAACGGCCGGATCTGCCTGCAGGTAGGTGTTCAGCTGGCCTCCGAGGAAAGAGGCGGATCGGTAGTCGGGTTCAAGGAAATTGAGATCAAGGATTTCGAAGAGATCCCTTTCATTGGATTTTAAATCAAATATAATATTTTAATGAATAAATTAATCATTTATTTTACATTTTTTTTAATTAAAGTATCATTTATTGCAAATTCATCTGCTCAAATCAGTATGCCGGCGGAAACCGGCAAATGGTTCCCACTCGAGTCTAGGGCTCCCTTATCCCCAGGGGCAATTTCCATGGACGGCTGGCTCGATGCGCCTGCGGAAATTAAGAAAAAGATAATTGCCAGGGGGGATTCTTTTCTTGTGTTACAGTGAACGGTCTCAATAATTCTGGGTATTTTTAAATTGTTATTCTCATAAAGATTTTTTATGCTTTTAAGGTTAAGAATTTCGAATATTTAAATAGTTATAAGACTCATGGATAAAATTCAGGAAATTGCCAAAATGATCGATCATTCGTTGCTTCATCCCACCATGACGGATGAAGATCTGAAAGAAGGATGTGAACTGGCCAGAGAATATGATGTGGCCACCGTTTGTATCAAACCCTATGCAGTAAAACAAGCAGTTGAATGGCTTAAAGGTTCGGATGTGTTGATTTGCACAGTGGCAGGATTTCCCCACGGAAATTCAAGCATTGAAATAAAGGTTGCGGAAGCCTTGCAGGCTATCCGTGATGGTGCACATGAAATCGACATGGTCGTAAATATAGGAAAGGTTCTTGGCGGAGACTGGAATTATGTCAGGAATGAAATCCGGGCGGTAACAGAGATATGTCACCAGAAGAAGGCCATGGTCAAAGTGATCTTTGAAAATGATTTTTTAACGGATGATCAGGATAAGATCCAGTTGTGTGAGATCTGCAGCGAAGTTAAAGCCGATTTTGTGAAAACCTCCACCGGATATGGATTTGTAAAAGGCAGGGATGGAAAATACGCTTATAAGGGCGCTACGCCAAAAGACCTGAAATTGATGCGGATGTATGCAGAACAGGAGGTTCAGGTTAAGGCGGCTGGTGGTGTACGTACCCTGGATGATGTATTAAAGGTCAAACGGTTGGGTGTAACCAGGATAGGCGCCACAGCCACAGCAGCTATCATTGATGAGGCGAGAAAACGATATGGTAAAAAAGGCAGCGGAACCCGGAAAAAATCCACTGCGGGAGCCAAAAAGAAAACCGCGGCCCGGAAAAGCAGAAAGAGCAAAAAGGATCAGGGATACTAGGTTATTTGGTGATGTGGTGATTGGGGGATTGGGTGAATGGGTGAATGGGTGAATGAGTGAATGGGTGAATGAGTGAATGAGTGAATGAGTGAATGGGTGAATG
>CAZIXF010000033.1:7690-37263 GCA_964543195.1 uncultured Roseivirgaceae bacterium | reverse complement strand
TGGGGGATTGGGTGATTTATTGAACAACAACAGGTATAAATGAAATATCGGCCATTCGGGAAAACTGGAATTAAAGTATCGGTTATTGGTTTTGGTGGCTGGGCCCTGGGTTCAAGTTGGGGCATGCAAAGCAAATCGGATTCGATCTCAGCCCTGAACAAAGCCATCGACCTGGGTATAAATTTTATCGATACCGCCATAGCCTATGGGGAGGGCAAAAGCGAACGGATCATTGGCAAGGTGCTTAAGGATCGTGATGAAGAGGTCTTTGTTGCATCCAAGATCCCTCCGAAGGACGGGCCCTGGCCCCCCAGCCCATATTGCGTTGCCGGGGAACGATATCCGGAAAAATATCTCAGGGAATCAGTGGATTTTACACTCAAAAATCTTGGAAGGGATCGGGTGGATATCATGCAATTGCATACCTGGACACGAGGATGGAATAAGGACCCCTACCCCCTGCATATCCTGAGGGAAATCAGAAAGGAAGGAAAGATACGGTTCATTGGTGTATCCACACCGGAGCATGATCAAAATGCCCTGATCCGGCTCATGAAAGACGGGGTTGTCGATTCCGTACAGGTAATCTACAATATTTTTGAACAGGAACCCGCAGCGGAGTTCTTGCCCGTGGCAAAAGAAAACGGTATAGGTGTAATCGCACGAATGCCATTTGATGAAGGTGTGCTTACCGGCAAGTATACGAAAAACCACGTGTTCCCGAAAGATGATTTCCGAAGGCGATATTTTGCCGGGGACCGCCTGAACCGGGCCGTCGACCGGGTTGAAAAAATCAAAGAAGAGGTAAAGGACACCCTGTATACCATGCCTCAGGTTGCATTGAAATTTTCCTGTTCACACCCGGCGGTTAGCACGGTGATCGCGGGTATGCGCAACGCGGAACAGGCCGAAAAAAATGCAAAAACTCATGAATTGCCGGATATGAATGATGACTTTCTGGATTCTCTTAAAAAACATGCCTGGCGCAAATCATTCTGGTATGCGGGGAAATGAATCATATTCGAATAATGTATATCAGATGTAGGAGATATTCTCCGGTAGCCCGGATAGATTAACGGATACCCTCATAAATAATTCAGTTTTTTATGATACGACCCGCAATCATCATTTTATTCTTCAAAGATTTGGACTTTATGCCCCTTTTCCTGCTATTAATTTTCTTTCTCTCGCATTCACCGGTGGCTCTGCCTCAATCCCAGGTATCATCACCCAATATCCTGCTGATCCTTGTTGATGACCTCGGTTTCGGTGATCTTTCCTGCCAGGGCGCCATCGATTTGAAAACACCGAATATTGATAACCTCATGAGTGAGGGAGTGAAATTTACGAATTTTTATGCCAACAGCCCGGTATGTTCTCCCACCAGGGCCTCGCTCCTTACCGGCATATACCCCGACCTGGTGGGAGTACCCGGGGTGGTCCGGCATTATCCCAACGGTAATTTCGGTTATCTGTCGCAAGAGGCTGTGCTTCTTCCCAAACTGCTGAAAAAAACGGGATATCAAACCACTCTGATCGGCAAATGGCATCTTGGTGTGGAATCACCCAACCTGCCCAATGACCGGGGATTCAATTATTTCAAGGGGCACCTTGCAGGTATGATGAACGATTATTATACCCATCTTTATCATGGCGAGATCTTCCTGCGGGAAAACAAGGAATTGATCAACCCGGAAGGACATGCCACCGAGCTGTTTACCGACTGGGCTTTGGAATACCTTGATAACACCATTTCCGCAAAATCACCTTTTTTCCTTTACCTTGCCTATACTGCTCCTCATGATCCGGTTCAACCACCCGAAGAATGGTTAACCCGGGTATTCGAAAGGGAAAAGGGGATCGACAGTCTTCGGGCAAAGCTGGTAGCCCTTATCGAACACCTGGATCACAATATCGGTCAGGTACTGCATAAGGTGGATGAGCTGGATCTCACAGAGAATACCGTAGTAATCTTTGCTTCGGATAACGGGGGTCATCTTGGATTTGGTGCCAATAACGGCAACCTGAGAGGAGGGAAACAGGAAATGTATGAAGGAGGCATAAAAGTACCGGCCTGCATGAAATGGCCGGGAAAAATCGAACCCGGTACCACCTTTGACCAGCTAACCATGACCATGGATTTTTTCCCAACCCTTTGCGTTATTTCCAATACTGAGTACCCCGTACCCGTAAATGGCATTAACCTGATGCCCTATCTTCAGGATCAGACTTCATCGATACCCGGCCGTTATATCTTCTGGGTCCGGCGGGAAGGCTGGTTTTACGGGGGCCAGGTATATTATGCCGCCAGGTACCGGAATTTCAAGCTGGTTCAGAATACCCCCTTTGAGGAATATCAACTGTTTGATCTCGACAAGGACCCTCTGGAAAAATACCCGCTTCCCGTGGACCATGAGATGTATGGAACATTAAAAAATAAATTAAGGGAACATATCCAGTCTGCCGGTATCGTACCCTGGCAGAAGGACGATAGATAAATTTAGGGTCATCTTCACATCAAACGTTAGTTAAAATAATTGGGAGAAGTTTCCTAAGAAGCATGAGCAATAAAAATAAAATGCCGTCAGCAGGCCTCAATCGATATGAAAGTATTTATAGATCACATAGGTTATCTCTGTAGGGGAAATAAAAGTTTTGTTGCTGAAGATGGACCCTTCACAGAATTTGAGATACAGGATATGTCCAGGGTTAATAAAGAAACACTGGGTGAATATGAAGACTGGGAAACTGTCTATACCGGAAAGCTGGAAAAATCCATCACCGAAATGGGCACGTTTCTTACCGGGGATTTTTCTTCCCTCACCACACCCGGAATTTACCGGGTTGTCCTTGATCGGAAAGATGCATATTCCTACCAGTTTACCATCTCGGATGGGATCCATTATCCCCTGATACGGAGTTTTCTTGATTTTACCCATAACTGGCGATCCGGTAATTTTTCGAATGCATGGCACGGCCCCTCCCACCTCGATGATGCCATTCGAGCAGATACACGGGAGCATCACGACGTTTCGGGAGGATGGTACGATGCGGGAGATACAAGGAAATGGATGACGATGTCGAATCTGCCCGTGATCGCTTTCCTGGATATTGCTGAGCGCCTGGGAATTTCCTGGAATCATTTTACACCGGGGAATTCTCCATTCGGCTCAACCCATAATCGCACTCGCAAAACTTATTGAAGATTTCCCTGAACACGGAAAAGCAGAAACTGCACGGGAGACCATCCATAATACCTGGGCGGAATATATTCTTCCCATGCTCCATACCAACCCCTTTGGTATAATGCCCTACGGCACCTTTTTCGGTAAAAAAACCACGAAGGATTCTTATCGGCTCCTGAAGGATAAACTGTTTTTCCGTTTTTATATGCCGGATAATTCTTCTCAGAAGATCAACCATGGACTTGGTGGCCACTGGACCAGCTGGGCCCATGCCCTTGCATTATCGGGCAGAATAATGAATAACCAGGCGATGCTAACGGCAGCCTGGGACCAGTTACACTGGCTATGGGGTAAAAATCCCCTGAATGCCTGCATGGTGAGCGGATCCGGTTATAATAATCCCATGCCTCATAGCCGTTTCCTGGGCAGGTTTCCCGGGGGATTCTGTGTGGGTCCCAGGGGTAATCTTAAAGATGAAATCTTTATCGACAGGGAAGGCCGGGCCGATTGGAGCTCAACGGAATACTGGCTTACACCCCTTTCCAATGCATTGATGGCCATGGCTATATTGTTGCCCCGGGAGATCCCGGATAAAAATAAACTGGGTTATAGCTGAACAGAGCCAGGGGTAATAAATGAGATTGTCTCAAAAGTCCTTTGGTGGGAGAATATCCCATTTCGTCAATTGAATTCGCTGATATCTTGATAAGATTAAGGTGAAATACTCAATTAATTCCAGGAATGTGGGGACCTATCCCGTGACTTCTATAAATCACTTAACTTTTGAAATAGCCTCTATATCTAGTATAAGTGATATATAGTATAACAAATATAGCGACAGATGATCAAATTAATCCCTGCCCGGCATATCAATCACTCACTTAACTTTTCAAGTATCAACCTCCGTTTTGCCCTGAAATCCTCCACATTGGTATCGTAATAATCAAACCGGTACACGACCTGCCGGGCTATTTCAGCCGCTTCGTCAGGATATTTATTACCCAGCATTTTCAACAGCTCATAATCCACAATCCCATCTCTCATGGCTTCCAGCCTGATCGAACTGTACAGGGTGCTGTCGCCTGGGTATACGATCCAGGCATCGCCACCGGGAAGAATAGTTCCCGATTCGAGCTGGATCGAAGTGCTCTCAAAGAAGGGATCCTTACGCCAGAAATTAAATCCCCAATGAAGATATCCCGGGATCTGGTACCGGTAATTAATCCAGTGAAGGATCCTTGTTTTTATCAGGGGTAACTCAATAAACCGGTTGGCATATTCACCTTTGGGATTGAGACAGGTATAAAACCAGATCTCATCCCCTTTTTCAGTCCTTTCTTCATAGAATTCATAATCCTGGTGCATATAATCGAGCTGTGGAACCCATACATCCACCGTATTGTCAAGATCTTTCGAATGACAGGCTTCAACAATTTTCATGTCCGGAGCAAGCTTCTTAATGAACCTGGCGATCTCTATGTAAGTATCAATATTTTCCGGGATGGGTTCATCCATAAGATGCTGCATATAGATCCGATCCCAGCCCTTTTCCTTCAGGTGCTGCACCAGGGCAGGAATAAATGATCTGTAAAACGTTCTTGCAGTATCGTTTGATATGTCGAATTTTTTCAAATAGGTCGTATCCTCTTCGATCACAGGAGCAAATACCACAAAATCACTGATCCACCCTCCTTTTCTGGTTCCGATATGTCCTCCCTCGATCCTTCCCAATACCCCTTCTTCCCTGAAAATCTCAACGGTCCTGTCAAAGTGGGAAAAATCGATCTCATAATTTCCTTCCCTATCCAGGGTATATTCAGAAAGTCGCAAGGGAGAGATCAGTGCCACATTCTGCCGGTATTCAGCCATCTTTGAAGCCAGCAACCGGATGAATGCCCAGTATTTTTCCGAAAACCGCGGAATATCCTTTTCCCCGAAAATAAGCTCCAGGTTGTAATCACTTGTGGAATACCAGTTGGTGACCCACAGGCTGGTCTCGTCGATCGTAACCGGATACACCTTCAGCTTTACTTCCTTCTCTGTGGTAAACCGTTTTCCTTCAATGTTCCCGGTGAGCTCCGCCATACCATTGTATGTTCCCTCTGGTGTTCCGGCAGGTACCGCTATTGTCACCCATATGGGTTGTGTCTGAGAGGCAGCCAGAACCATGCTTTCCCTCGTGATTATGGGATCGGGATAAAATCCGGATGAAGAATATAACTTATCACGGGATGGATCAGGTGTATTTCTGCCTACATACACATAATCTACATAACCAATCCTGATATCATCCAATGTGTCCTTTCCATTCACGAGACTTTCAAGGCTGAGCTTCAATGCTGAGATATTTTTCTGGCTGCGGACTACAAACTGCAGCGTGGCATGCTCCCCCCTGGCTGAAAGGGCCGGAGAATCAATCTCCCTGAAAAAAGCGGTTTCCCTGAATACCTTAATAAGCGGATCAACCGTTTTGAAAACAAGTATTTCACTGAGTTCTTCCTCCGGTACTTTTCTGCAACCCGGTAAAATGATGGATAAGCCGGCACACAGGATCAATATCATTAATAACTGTCCGGTGATTCCTTTGATGGTGGTTAAAAAATATCGCATATTCAGTTTAATTTTAAAAATTGACTATCCCTCAAAGGGAAATCGAATTCGATTGCTTTAAAAATTGATTTTCAATTAAATTTCAAATCAAGATAATATTTTTCTATTTTCAGGAAAATTTTTCGGACTACCAAAATCAATAGCAAAAAAATCTTTTTATGAAATTTTTTAATGTCTGTCGAAAATTTAATTAATCATGGTTATCATACATTCATATTTCGTTGCCGTACTGCTCCTTTTTATCACCATGCTTTGCTGGGGATCGTGGGCCAACACGCAGAAACTGGCTACTAAAAAATGGCCCTTCCAGTTATATTACTGGGATTACACCATTGGAGTTGTGCTTCTATCTTTACTCTTTGCCCTTACGCTGGGCAGTTTTGGAGAAGATGGCAGGGGATTTTTTACCGATCTGAAACAGGCCGACTCCGGTAATATTCTTTCCTCCTTTCTGGGTGGGGTCATATTTAATATAGCCAATCTGTTGCTGGTAGCCGCCATCGACATTGCCGGAATGGCGGTGGCCTTCCCCATAGGCATCGGCCTGGCCCTTGTCTGGGGTGTGGTAGTAAACTATCTGGCTACGCCGGTAGGCGACCCGGTGATCCTGTTCGCCGGGGTGGGATTTGTCGTGATCGCCATCATTATCGATGCCCTGGCCTATAAAAAACTGCCTACCCAACCGGGTACCACTTCAACGAAAGGAATCGTGGTGTCGGTCATTGCGGGTATAGCCATGGGATTCTTCTATCGCTTTGTAGCTGCTTCCATGTCGGTGAATTTTGTCACGCCGGTTGCCGGCAAACTCACTCCCTATACCGCTGTATTCATCTTTTCCATCGGGATTTTAATATCCAATTTCCTTTGGAATACAATATTTATGTACAAACCGCTGAAAGGCGTAAAGGTGAGTTATAGAGATTATTTCAAACTGGGAACACCCCGTTTACATTTTATCGGGATCCTGGGAGGCGTGATCTGGTGCATAGGCATGTCGTTCAGCATCCTGGCCTCAGAACAGGCGGGATTTGCCATATCCTATGGGCTGGGACAGGGCGCCACCATGGTAGCTGCAGCCTGGGGAGTATTTATATGGAAGGAATTCAAGGATGCCCCGAAAGGAACCAACCGCTTGTTGTTTTTCATGTTTTTATTTTTCATTATCGGATTATCGATGATCATCATCGCCAGATTTAATTAATCGCACATTATGACTAAGAAAAAAATACTTGTGATCGGAAGTTCCAATGTGGACCTGATCATGAAGATGGAAAGATTACCGGAAAAGGGAGAAACCATCTCGGATTGTGAATTCAAACAGACTTTCGGAGGAAAAGGTGCCAATCAGGCAGTGGCCGCAGCCCGGGCCAACGGCCGGGTAACCTTTCTCACCTGTGTCGGGGATGATCATTATGGGAAAGCGATGTTTGAAAACTACCGCAGAGATGGTATTAATACCGATTTCGTATATACCATTGAGGGCATCCCCTCGGGTACGGCATTGATCATGATCGGTGGTGACGGGGATTACTATCTGGGAGTGGCTCCGGGAGCGAATTATGAATTGAAGATCAAGCACATACAGGAAAACCAGGCTCTCCTGAACGATTCGGATATTATCGTTCTTCAATGTGAGATCCTGACTGAGACACTGGAATATATCCTGGAAGTTGCCCGGGACAAGATGACACTGTTAAATCTCGCCCCTGCCAAACCCATTGATGATAAACATCTTAAACTGGTTTCCATACTGGTAGTCAATGAAACCGAAGCTCAGTTTATTTCAGGCATTGAGATCGTTAATTACGAAAATGTGGATCTGACAGCCGGAATTCTTCATGAAAAAGGAGTAGAAACTGTAATTATTACGCTTGGGGCAAAAGGTTCTTATATCAGCTCGCCCGATTATACCGGATACGTGGAGACATTTCCGGTGGATGCCGTAGATGCTACAGCCGCCGGAGATACGTTTTGTGGTATGCTCGCATCGGGACTGGCGGAAAATATGCCGGTCGAAAAGGCTGTTAAATTTTCCAGTGCCGCGGCAGCACTTTGCGTTACCCGGCTCGGAGCACAACTATCAATACCCGCCAAACCTGAAATTGATGATTTTTTAATGAAAAATAAATAATAAAAATAATAAATGAATTCAAAAAAGTATTTGCCTGATTTGATAAGCCAATTATCCAAACTGGATAGATCTGCCCTGACCTCAAAAATTTTTGTGGGATATGATGGGTATATTGATAAAATACAGAAAGCAGTAAAGTCGAGAACACAATCCGATGTCATATATTTCCCTACGCTGACAGAATTTGCCGATCGAATCGCACGGGCTGCAGGAAAAAGCGGCCAGATAGAACTGGTGACCCATGAGACCAAGATCGGTGGCAATGCACCCATCATGTCGAATGCACTGGGCAATCTTGGATTACAGACCCATTGCCTTGGAAACGGAGGATATCCGGTAAAAAACCCGGAATATGAAAACCTTCACCCGGCAGTTAATCTCCTGTCGGTGGGTGATCCCTCAGAGACCAATGCACTGGAATTCAATGACGGAAAACTGATCCTTTCCGACCTCAGTCATTTCCGGACTACCACCTGGGAACAGATCAAATCGGTGATCGATCTGAAGGAATTGCAGCAAAGTATGGATGAATGCGAGGGGCTGGCCCTGGTGGGATGGTGTAACCCCGATCATGCCACGGACATATGGAATGGTATCCTGAAAGACCTGATGCCGGATACCACGGAGAAGAAACTCCTGTTTTTCGACCTGGCCGATCCAACAAAAAAAAGCAGGGAAGACCTTATGGAAGTACTGAATATCATCAATTTATTTACTGATTACGGTCCTGTAACCCTGGGAATAAATGAAAACGAAACGCTCAAGCTGTATGATGTCCTGTCGGACAAACCCAATGGTGATAAAAAATATAATCTTTCTGAAATCGGGGAGTTCATATTTTCAAAGCTGTATATCGATGCCCTGCTGATCCATCCGGTAGATCGTTGCATTTTGATACAGGAAAATAATACGACTGAATTGTCCGGGAAGGTGGTACAGGAGCCTAAAATCTCAACCGGCGGTGGCGATAACCTGAATGCAGGTTATTGTATGGCTAAGCTATTGGGATTGAGCAAGGAAGAATCGGTTATCCTGGCCATGGCCACTTCAGGCTCCTATGTGCAAAACGGAAAAAGCTCCGACCTGGAAGCCATAATAGAATATATCTACACCTGGTAAATCCTTTGTCCGATTGGATCTGGAGGGCCATCAAAAGCAGATTATTTTTGGTTCTTAGCCATTAATTACGTCTCTTTGTAGCGCCATAAAAAAATCCCGGTAAAATTTTATTGATTAAAATCATATAATGGCTAACCAAAACCATTAATGCATTTATTAGATATTACAATTTTCATATTGTATATCCTGGGCATGCTGGGCGTGGGATATTACTTTTTGAAAAAAAATAAAGATAAATCCGATTATTATGTGGGTGGACGTACCATGTCGAGTGGGCATATCGGGCTCTCGGTAGTGGCTACCGACGTCGGGGGCGGATTTTCCATTGGCCTTGGCGGATTGGGTTTTACCCTGGGGATTTCAGGTTCCTGGATGCTGCTCTCAGGGCTTATCGGCGCATGGATCAGTGCCGTATTGCTGATCCCGAAAGTATATAAACTGTCGATGCAGAAGAACCTCTTTACTTTTCCCCAGTTATTCGAGCATTTTTATAATCGCGATGTGGCCCTTGTAGCTGCCATAATTTCCCTCATCGGCTACACGGGTTTTACCAGTTCTCAGCTTCTTGCGGGAGCTAAGCTGGCTGCCGCTACTTTTACCGATCTCAATTTGAATTATGCACTCATGCTGATGGGCAGTATTGCGGTAATCTATACGGTTATGGGGGGTTTAAAAGCAGTAATTTATACCGACACCATTCAATGGATCATTTTGATGGTCGGCCTGATCTTTATCGGTATACCCCTGGGGTACTTTTCCATCAATGGCATGGAAGGGATAAAAAATGCGATAGGTCCGGAATTTTTATCACTTAGTAATATTTCATGGGTAACGTTCATAAACTGGATGGTCACCATAATCCCGATCTGGTTTGTGGGAATGACGCTGTACCAGCGGATCTATGCATGCAGGGATACAAGGACCGCACAACGGGCATGGTTCATCGCGGGATTATTCGAATATCCGGTAATGGCTTTCATGGGCGTATTACTGGGTTTGTTTGCCCGCGTAGCCCTGATCCAGGGGATGTTCCTGCCGGAGGGTTATTCCACGCTGCAAGACCTCGATCATGAAATGGGACTACCCCTGTTATTAAAGACCATCCTTCCCTTCGGACTGATGGGATTGTTTATGTCTGCTTATTTTTCAGCCATACTTTCCACCGCAGACAGTTGCCTTATGGCCGCTTCCGGTAATGCAATTTCCGACATTTTCGGAAGATTCTTTAGAATAACCGACAAACGTGAACTGGGTATTTCACAGATCGCCACCCTGATCATCGGGATAATTGCCCTGGTAATCGCCGCTTCCATGGAGAATGTACTGGAGATCATGTTGATGTCCTATGCGGTGATGGTATCGGGTCTGTTCATTCCCATACTTACCGGAATATTCCTGAAACGGCCGGACCCACTGGGTGCTATGATGGCCATGCTGGGGGGTGGATTTTTAACCCTCTATCTTACCGCCATCCAGATTGAACTCCCCTATGAACTGGATCCTATTATTTTTGGCCTGAGTGCCTCTTTGTTGCTGTACTTGATTTTATGGATCCTTCCCTATCGAAAATTAACAATTAGTATATCAAATACGTTTAAACAAAATAAACAGTCATGAATATTCAGGTTAAACTATATGAAGATCAGATAAAGGAAAAATTCACCCCCGATGATATAGGTGATTTCCTGTTCAGGCATCTTGATGAATACGGCGATAAACGCCCAGATATCATGAAATCGATAAATTATGCATTGGGAATGAATAATCTGCCCGGTGGATTTATTGTACTTGCTTACCATAAAAAGGAGATCGTGGGTGCTGTAGTGATCAACAATACCAAAATGAGCGGTTATATACCCGAGCATATTCTGGTGTATATCGCAGTAAACAAAGATTACCGTGGTGAAGGCATCGGTAAAAAACTGATGAAAAAAGCTATCAATAATTGTGAGGGGGATATTGCATTGCATGTCGAAAAGGACAACCCGGCAAAGCATCTCTATGAGAAACTGGGATTCACCAATCCTTATCTTGAAATGAGACTGAAGCAGCCCTGACACCAGATGGATCCGGATAAATTCAACTCGTTAATGTCCCTCAGGCATTACCTGCATGCTCATCCCGAACTTTCCGGGGAAGAAACCGGAACCTCCGAATATATCCGTAATTTCTTTGAAAGGCTCAATCCTGACCGCATTACACGCGTGGCAAAAAACGGACTGCTGATTAAATTCGGAGGCAAACAGGGAGTAAAAAAGCTCCTGTTGAGAGCTGAACTGGATGCGCTTCCCATACAAGAGATCAATTCATTCGAGCACAAATCTGTAGTAAAAAATACAGCCCATAAATGCGGGCATGATGGGCATATGGCCATTTTATGTGGCATTGGTGAGTGGATCAGCAGGAACCGGCCGGAGAAGACGGATGTCTATCTCTTGTTTCAGCCTTCCGAGGAAAATGGTAAAGGCGCATCTGCTGTGGTGGAAGATCCCTCCTTCGATATCAGGCCGGATTTCTGTTTTGCCATGCATAATATACCAGGACAGGAAAAGCATCAAATCATCATAAAGGAAGGTACTTTTACTCCCTCTGTGATCAGCCTGATCATCGAACTGGAAGGGAAAACCTCCCATGCCGCGGAGCCGGAGAAAGGGATTAACCCGGCCATGGCCATTGCTGAATTGGTCAGGGCCTTCGAAAAATTCAATAACAATAAACCCGAGAAAGAAGATTTTTTCGTAAGCACACCCATTTTCATTGAGATGGGAAGTGAAGCTTACGGAACCTCGGCCGGTTCGGCAAGACTCGGTTTTACTTTCCGGTGCTGGGATAACCAGATCATGCAAGACAAAAAAGGAATGGCGCTGGAGATTGCGGATGAAATTTCCAGGAAAAGACAATTAAAACCAGGTCATCATTGGGTGGAAGAATTTTATGCCAATATCAATGACAGGGAATCAACAAAAATATTGAGAAAAGCTGTTGATAAAGAAGGACTTAAAAGCAAAGAATTATCCCATCCATTTAAATGGGGAGAAGATTTTGGTTATTTTACCAGCCGGTTTCCCGGTGCCATGACTGGTCTGGGTTCAGGCCTGGACTGCCCGGCGCTTCACAATCCGGATTATGATTTTCCGGATGTTATTCTGGAAACAGGTATTAAATTATACCAAGGTATTATTAAAACCATCGATGAGAATGCAGGCTAATTCCATTATAGAGATAGACCGTAATGCATACCTGGACAACATTCGATTCATCAGGGAGCTTATCGGGGATCAATGCAAATTTTCATCAGTGATCAAAGGAAATGCCTATGGACATGGAATAGAGTTATTCGTTCCGATGGCTGAATCGGCCGGAGTGGATCATTTCTCTGTTTTCGACGATGAGGAAGCCCGGCAGGTTTTTGAAGCCAGCAGTAAAAATATCAGCCTGATGATCATGGGCTATGTTAATGCTGCATCGATGCCATGGGTGATTGAAAAGGATATTGAATTTTTTGTTTTTAATTTCGAAAGGCTTCAACTCGCCATATCCCAGGCAAGGAAATCGGACAGTAAAGCCCGGATCCATATAGAACTGGAAACAGGAATGAACCGGACAGGATTTAAGAAAAAGGATATTAAAAAACTGCTGGAAAATTTAAAGGAAAATCAGGATCACGTTGAGATCATGGGGCTCTGTACACACCTGGCCGGTGCTGAAAGCATCGCCAATTATTACCGGATCACCAAACAGATACGCGCCTTCAACCTGCTCATCAAGACTTTCAAACAGGCCAATATTAATCCGGTTTATATTCATGCCGCCTGTTCGGCTGTGGCGGTAAATTTCCCCCAGGCCCGGTTTAACCTGGCCCGGATCGGGATCATGCAGTATGGATTCTGGCCCAGCCGTGAAACCCTGGTCCAGTTTATCAGCAGGAAAAAAGAGAAATCGGATCCCCTCAAACGAATCATTACCTGGATGTCATGGGTGATGGATACCAAATGGGTGAGTACGGGTGAATTTATCGGGTACGGCACAACATTTCTTACTGAAAACGATACCAAGATCGCGGCGGTTCCGGTGGGCTATTCGCATGGATACAGCCGTGCCATGAGCAATGTTGGGCGTGTGCTGATCAACGGCCAGCGATTGAATGTAATTAGCGTGGTAAATATGAATATGATGTTGATCGATGTGACCTCGGTTCCGGAAACCACGATCGGCGATGAAGTGATCCTGATCGGAGAGCAGAAAGATATTTCTGTATCCGTATCTTCATTCAGCGAGATGAGTAATCAGCTCAATTATGAAATGCTTACCCGGCTATCTCATGATATTCCCAGAAAATTAAAAAACTGATCATGGCTTATATTACTTTGAATAAGACGAATCTGCGACATAATTATGAATTCCTCGGGGAACTCTTCAGGAAAAATGGCAAGGAATGGGCAATCGTAACCAAACTTCTCTGTGGTAATGAGGATTACCTTAAAGAAGTAATCGATCTGGGTATTAAAGAGATCTGTGATGCCAGGATCTCCAACCTTAAAAAGATCAAACAAATCGATCCTTCCATTGAAACGGTGTATATCAAACCTCCTGCCAAACGAAGTATCAAAAAGATCATTCAATATGCGAATGCCAGTTTTAATACAGAATTCCAGACCATCAAATGGTTGTCGGAGGAGGCAGGCCGCCAGGATAAAATGCACAAAGTGATCATCATGATCGAACTGGGTGATCTGCGCGAAGGTATCATGGGAGATTACCTGATCGATTTTTACGGAAAAATTTTCCAACTGCCCAATATAAAAGTTACCGGTATCGGTGCGAACCTTAACTGCATGTATGGTGTTATGCCTTCTGAAGATAAGCTCATCCAGCTGAGTTTATACAAACAACTGATCGAAACCAGGTTCAACCGGTCGATTCCCTGGGTAACAGGGGGTACATCAGTGGTGATCCCTCTGGTTCCCAAAAAACTGGTACCTGCCGCTGTCAATCATTTCAGAGTGGGTGAAACCCTGTATTTTGGTAACGACCTCTTTACCGATGAAACCATCGAGGGTATGAAAACGGATGTGTTCAAACTGAATGCGGAGATCATTGAGATCACAGAGAAACCAAGGATTCCCATGGGCATGCTCGACACCAATCCTTCGGGAGAAAATTTCGTGGTCGATGAAAAAGATTTCGGTAAAAAATCTAACCGGGCTATCATTGATGTCGGCGTACTGGATATATCCGACACAAAATTTATTCAATCTGATAATCCGAACATCGAGATCATGGGTGGAAGCAGTGATATGCTGGTATTGGATATAGGGGGAAATAAAGATAACCTCAAAGTGGGTGATGTGCTTACTTTCAGCCTTAAATATATGGGAGCTCTCCGGTTGCTGAATTCGGATTATGTAGAAAAAAGGATTATCTGATTCGATATTGGTGCCTCCCCTGAGCCCGCGGGAGTTGGCCGGGATCGTCACTCCGGGGGCGATAACCGGAAATCCCAGATTGAGTATTTTCACTCAGGGGTTTTACTTAATCTTTTTAAGTACCTTGATTAATGAATCGATATCCTTCTCATTATTATACATTGAAATGCCTGTTCTGGTTACTCCGCCTGATTCCTGCAAACCAAGCACCTCCATTGCGCGAATGGCGTAAAAATGTCCATCCCAGGCCGCAATACCATGATCACTCAATATTTTACTGATCTTCTGGGGAGAAGCCTTTTTATGGATAAAAGAAAGCGTGGGAGCACGCAATTCATCATGATAAGCGGGTCCGATCAGTTTAATATCATCAATCTCTGATAACGCGTTGTATAGTTTCTTGCCCAGGTTCTGT
Source organism: uncultured Roseivirgaceae bacterium (assembly GCA_964543195.1). Lineage (GTDB taxonomy): Bacteria > Bacteroidota > Bacteroidia > Cytophagales > Cyclobacteriaceae > JAGTVG01. The sequence continues at coordinate 22,377 of CAZIXF010000033.1, read as the reverse complement.
TCATGGGAATTCACTTTCTTCATCCCGGATACAATTTTCTCCCTGGTCTTCTTTCCTTCTCCCAGACCGGCAATAAAGGCTACAGCAGCATTCACACCGGCAAGCGCGGCATGATTCAATGTGCCGGTTTCAATGCGGTATGGTGCATGCTGTACCTGCGTTCTGAGTCTGTCGACCGGTATCCTGTCAAGTATCCCCGGCCGGGCATAAAGGAATCCGAGATGCGGACCATAAAACTTATATGAAGAACAAAGTAAAAGGTCAATTCCACAGGACGTTACGTCAACAGGAAAATGAGGAACATAATGAACGGCATCCACGATGAGCCAGGCACCTGACTTGTAAGTAAGCGTTCGTATTTTTTTAATATCATTTACCGTACCCAGTGCATTGGAAGCCCATCCTACAGCTACCACACGTGTATTTTCATTGATCTTCCGTTCCAGGTCAGCATAGTCGAGCACACCTTCGGGTAATAGTTGCACCTCCCTGACCTTTATGCCGTTTTCCTTCAAAGTCAGCCAGGGGCCCCGGTTGGCCTCATGATCGAGCTGGGTGATCAGGATCTCATCACCGGGTTTAAGTATCCGGCCAATTCCGCGGCTGAGGGCATAATTCAGGCTGGTCATATTCTGACCAATCGAAATGGTTTCCGGATCCTCTGCGCCAAGAAGAGCAGCTATATTATTTCTGGCAGCCTGAATGATATGATCGGTATGCAAACTTGCCTGGAAATGACCATGCGTATTCGCGTTATAATAGCGGTAATAATTGCTGATGGCACTGATCACCCTGGAAGGCATCTGTGTACCACCCGGACCATCAAAAAATATGATCTCTTTATTTCTGACTTTTCTCTTTAAGGACGGAAAATGATTACGGATCTGATCGAGTTCGATTTTTTTCGTTTTCATGAATTAATGCCTGGGATTGGTTTTTATGGGGATATTAAACACTGGCCTCAAATTCCCGTTGTTAAACCGGTTGTATTCATACCTGATTTCCATTGCATCGGGGTTCATGTGCTTTTTGTAATCAGGAGATGGATAGTATATGATCAACTTATCTTTTTTACTCTTCCTGAAAGAAAATCGTCCTTTGCTGACATAGATCTTTTTGGAATTATCGTTGAGATCCCTGACATATTGCGGATTGAGCTTATGATTTCTTTTCAACATTTTGCCCAAATGATCCTCGTCACAACAAAACCCGAACGATAAAAATGTAAAAAACGCAGTCAGGCTAACCATAATTTAATATTTTTTCAAATATTTATAAAATAAATTATAATTATACAAATATAATTTCGTTTTAAAGAAAAACAATTATCAAAAATACAAATTTTCCAATTTATTAAACGGTAATTTTACGTTATCTCTTTCAGTATTTTTGCATTATGCTTTCCTGTAGATTTGCTGGAAAAACCACTCCAGGGATCTTTTTTCCGGCTCAATCTTCTGAATATGTTCTTCACATGAAAAGACCGGGCGTTAAAACCTTTTGCAGAGGCTTCCTCCCATTCAATTGGTGTAGCCACCGGGGCACCTTCTTTGGGACGAAGGCTGTAGGGGGTTACTCCGGTTTGTGCATATGAATTCCGCTGACTGTCAACATAAATCTTCCCTCTTCTTTTTTCTTTCAATTGAGCGGTGGTAAAATCATCGCCGAAATTTTCCACGATAAGATCCGCAAGCCTGTCGGCCTGTTTTTTTACCTTATCGAAGGTACGGTCAGGCTCAACCGGAATTACCATATGCAACCCGGCAGACCCGGTAGTCATGAGGAAGGTTTTCAGGTCATGATCATCCAGTAAATTTTTTATATCAGTAATGTTGGACCGGATCATGGTAAAATCATTTCCCGGCGGGTCCAGATCAATGATGACCTTATCGGGATGTTTGGGTTTTTCAATCCGGCTCAGCCAGGTATGAAGCGTGATAGAACCCTGATTGGCAAGGTATACCAGGGTTTCCCGGGAATCACAGATCACATGGGTAACAGTACCTCCCTCCTTTTTATCCACTTTCCCGGTATTGATCCAGTCAGGAAAATAATCCGGTACTTCCTTATGATAAAAACCGGATTTGCCTATTCCATCGGGGAACCGTTGCATCATTACCGGTCTGTCTTTCGCATAAGGAATCAAATATCCGGCAATTTCACTGTAATAATCGACAATATCCTGTTTGGTGAAACCGTCATCCGGGAACAGGACTTTATCGGGATTTGAGATCTTTATTTCTTTTCCGTTGATTTCCATAATCATTTATTATCAGGATTCGGATCTGTAGCTCTTCTCCGTTAACATCCGTATTAGTTGTTTATCAGGATTCGGGATCTGTAGCTCTTCTCCGTTAACATCCGGTATTAGTTGTTTATCGGGATTCGGGATCTGTAGCTCTTTTCCGTTAACATCCGTATTAGTTGTTTATCAGGATTCGGGATCTGTATTTCTGTAACATAATTTTTACTGTCTGTTTCTTATCCGGATCATGAATCATCATATCCTTATCATTCATTTCATTACAGGTTTCTTATCCGGGTCGGGGCTCCGGATTGCTTTTCCGTAAGCTTTCATTTATGCTGACTCCAGTATTTTTGATTAGTTTCCTTTTATTTTGGTTCTTCTTTTACCACATTTTCGGGTTTTTTATCATCCCTGAGCCCGATAAATCGCGGGTGCCGCAACTTATCCGATCCGGTCCATTCCGTGAATCCGATCTCGGCCACCAGTTCCGGACTTATCCAGTTGGCATTTTTTTCCTCCACTTCATTGGCGAATGGACTCGCATCACGCTTCAATTCATCCATCCTGTCCCTGAGTTCCACCAGTAATTGATCATCATAACCGGTACCCACCTTTCCGGCATATCTCAGATCATTGTTTTCATAAAAACCGATTAACAAGGCGCCAAAACCTTTACGCTCGCCCCGGGGATCGGTAAAGCCCCCGATCACGAATTCCTGCCGTTTTACACATTTGAACTTGAGCCAGTTCCTGCTCCGGCTATGCACGTATTTACTGTTTTTTTCCTTGGCTATGAGCCCCTCCCAGTTTTTATTACAGGCTTCTTCAAGAAAGGCTTCACCCTCCTTGTTGCGATGAGCGGTAAAACGAATCTTGTTATCGAAATCCAGGGCATTCTTAAGGATCGATTTACGGTACTGCAATCCCAGTTTCGACAGATCATGACCTTCCAGGTGGATGATGTCGAAAACATAGAGATAAACGGCAATCTTATTGACCAGGGATTCATCCGGTTTATCCACATTGATACGATCCTGCAGCCTTGAGAAAGAAGTTACATCCCCGTCGAAAGTAACGATCTCACCGTCAATGATAAATTTTTCCGGAGTCTGATCCTCTAGAGGGTCGACCAGTTCCGGATAGGTATTGTTGAGCTTTTTTTTATTCCGCGACATAATCCGCAGGTCTTTACCGGATTTGAACACGAGGCATCTGACACCGTCCAGTTTCCTTTCGAAGATCCAGTCTTCATCGGAAAAATATTTATGGGTGAGGGTAGCCAGCATGGGATCTGTCCACCCCGGCTGATTCTCTTTCTTTACTTTATCTTTTTCATTATCCGGAATAAGATCAAAAATCTTGTTCATGGCCTGAGATCTTTATTTCTTTTTTTCTGCTTTTTTCTTTATTTCTTCGATACTGTCGCCGCTTATCACTGAGTCTGGTTCCGAACTGAGCGGATTTTTTCGCGCATCGGCATGTTCATCATCCATTTTTACCAGAAGCCATTGTTCATTTTTTCCCTTCCGGATCCGTGTCATGGCATACCCTCCTTTGACTTTCTCACCTTCGATCCAGATCATAAAATGACCATCGTCAAGGGCCTTGGAGAGATCCACCTTTTCCCCGTCCTTTTCGGTTATATTTTTATATTTACCCCTATCCCAAACCATTACTACGCCGCCCCCATATTCATCCTCAGGAATAACGCCTTCGAAATTGGCATATTCCACCGGATGATCTTCTGTCCGGATAGCCAGGCGTTTTTCCGACTTATCAGTGGAAGGGCCCTTGGGAACGGCCCAGGATTTCAAAACCCCGTCGACAGCTATCCGGAAATCATAGTGCAGGCTGCTGGCATCATGTTTCTGAATCACATAATGGGGTTCTTTGGTGGATTTGGGTGTTTGACCTTCCGGCTCGGAAGTCACCAAGAAATTCCGCTTTTCTTTATAACCCTTAAGCTGATCAATTATTTTTTTACTCATTTTTTATGTTCGGCTTTTTGATTATCGTCCCTTTTTATTTCTCCAGGATCCTTATTTTTGCTTGATCTATGAATTGAAGTGGTTTGAAATCCATTTTTTGGCTTCGGTTTTTTGGTCCGGCTTGAAAAATTTTATTCTGGCTGCTGTGAATGGTTTTAAGAACTGCGCCATGGTCCCCAGCCATTTTTCATCCCCCACTATGGCTATTTTCCTGAAATCGTCGAAATTCCTGACTTCAAATTTAAGATCCTTCCAAATGGTTGCAGGCTCGGTTATTTCAATATCCGAAAATTCAAAATATACATCAATAACTCCTCTATTATTTATTTTCTGCTCAAACAGGGGCAACATCACATCCATGTCGTCCCGGGTAATTCTGCCACTCAGTTTCAGTGATAAAATGTCAGGGTTTCCCGGTTCAATGATTTCGACCATATTCTTTCGTTTCCTGTTAAATTAAGGTCAATAATTATACCATTAGGTCTGTTCGTGTATACGACAAAAAAGGCGGGTCAACAAAGTCAGGCCAGGCAATAAACCGGGGAAATAATTCTACAATATTGTTGGTGGTTTTACTCGAAAATAACAATAGAATGGATATAGCAAGCTTCACCTGTCAAGGTGATAAACATTCAAATCTCAATAAAACAATGTTCAATTAATTTTTGAATATTCAATACCGGATATCACAATTTTAAGGCACCCCTTTCTGTCATCCGGAAAGGATTCTGGGAGTAAGGGTTATATGCATTGGATCATTGGAAATTGGATCTTAATTGAACCATTGAATATTGGAAATTGATCATTGATTACATTATATTATGGTGATCCTGCCCGGATGACAGATAGAACAGGATGGCCCTTCATCAGATATCCCGGCACACTGAGCCGACTCTGGCCTGATTTCCCAAATAATTTGCTTTTCAGGTTCATCTAATAAGTTAAAATCGTTATATTCTTTATTAACTTGTCGGCATTCCCGGCAATCAGGAATTATACTTTTTATACAATCGTAAAATGGCTGAAAAAAAGAAGAACAACCGCAGTTCTGAATATTTCGAAAACCAATCACCGCAAACTACCCTTAAAGAATTATCCACCAACGAAGAGAATGGTCTGTCGGACAAGGAAGTATCCAAACGGCAGAAGGAATATGGCCTAAACACCATCGAAGAGAAAGAAAAAAACCCCATTCTCGATTTTCTTTCCCATTTCTGGGGTCCTATCCCCTGGATGCTTGAGGTGGCCGTGATCTTATCGGCCATAGCTCAACGCTGGGAAGACCTGGCGGTGATATTTACCATGCTGATCATTAATGGTGTAGTCGGTTTCTGGCACGAACATAAAGCAGAAAGTGCCATTGAAGCGCTCAAGGAAAAGCTGGCACCCGAAGCGGATGTGATCCGGGATGGAGATCATAAGAATGTACCTTCAAAGAATCTCGTGCCGGGCGATATTGTGATCATCAAAATGGGAAATGTGGTCCCGGCCGATCTGAAGCTTCTCGAGGATCATAAGATCAGCATGGATGAATCGGCTTTAACCGGAGAATCGCTTCCTGTTAACAAGAAGGAAGGGGAGCTTGCCTTTTCAGGTACTTCCATAAAGCGCGGTGAGGCCAAAGCTGTGGTTGTGGCCACCGGTGAAAACACCAAATTTGCCAAAACGGTGGAGATGGTGGAAGCTGCCGAGGAAAAATCCCATTTCCAGAAGGCCGTATTGAAGATCGGTTATTACCTGATCATTGCCACAGCCATACTCGTGGCAGGCATGGTTGCCGTAGAATGGATGCGCGGCCGGGAGATCTTCGATGTACTGATGTTCGCCCTGGTCCTGACCATTGCCGGTATTCCCCAGGCCTTGCCGGCCGTACTGTCGGTTACCATGACTATCGGTGCTAATCTTCTGGCCAAAAAGAAGGCCATTGTCTCCAAGCTTTCCTCCATGGAGGAAATTGCCGGCCTGGAGATCTTATGTGCGGATAAAACCGGTACGCTGACCAAAAACGAACTGGAATTGCAGGATCCGGTGCTCGAAGAAGCTGAGGACAAAAATGACCTGCTGGTTGCCGCCGCCCTCACCGTAAAAGAGGGCAACCAGGAGGACGATCCTATCGACAAGGCTGTCTGGGAAGGTTTGAGAAATAAAGATCTTCTCGATGAGTATGAGGTGAAGGAATTACGGCCCTTCAACCCTACCCGTAAAAGAGCGGAGGCTGATATAAGGAAAGACGGTAAGTCTTTTACGGTAGCCAAAGGGGCCCCCCAGGTTATTATGGATCTTGTTAACGCGGATGATAAAAAACACAGAAAAATCACAGATAAGGTGAATGAACTGGGTGAGAAGGGTTTCCGTTCTTTGGGTGTGGGCCGGAAGGAAGGGGAAAACTGGAAATATCTTGGCATCCTTCCCATATTGGATCCACCCAGGCCCGATACAAAGAAAGTAATCAAAAAAGCCACAGATCGTGGTATAGATATCCGGATGGTAACCGGGGATCATGCAGCCATCGGAAAACAGGTAGCCGGGCAGGTAGGACTCGAGAAGCATTTTGTTGAAGCGGTCGATCTGTTTGGAAAGACTGAGGACGAGGAAGCGGCACCTGAAAAAGGAAGTGAGGAACTGGATGACAAGGTCACTGAAAAGGTATTAAAGGCCGATGGATTTGCCCAGGTCACCCCCGAACATAAATTCAGGATCATCAAGCATTTTCAGAAAGGCGACCGTATCGTGGGCATGACCGGTGACGGGGTGAATGATGCTCCGGCATTGAAACAGGCCGATGTGGGGATTGCCGTTTCCAGCGCTACCGATGCCGCCCGTTCGGCAGCCCACCTTGTACTCACCACTCCCGGCCTGGGTGTGATCACGCATGCCATAGAAGAAGGCAGGCGGATATTCCAACGGATGTCGGCCTATGCCACATTCAGGATATCCGAAACCATTCGCGTCTTATTGTTCATGACCATTTCCATACTGGCTTTCCAGTTCTATCCCGTTACACCCATTATGATCGTATTGCTGGCCATTCTGAATGATATTCCGGTGATGACGATAGGATACGACCATGTACCCACGACCCGGCATCCTGTCCGGTGGAATATGCCCAGGGTCATGTCGCTAGCCGCCATATTAGGTGTGACAGGTGTAATATCCTCTTTTATACTTTTCTGGTATCTCCTGACCCAAACCGGGCTAGATCAAGGAGTTATACAAACCATGATCTTCCTTAAATTACTGGTTGCCGGACATATGACCATTTTCCTCACCAGAAATCAAGGCCCCATCTGGCAAAAACCTTATCCCAATCTATGGATGGTTTTGACCCTTGAAGGCACTCAGATAATAGGCACCCTGTTTGCCGTATATGGCTGGTTGATCACTCCTATTGGCTGGGGGCTGGCCGGGATCGTATGGGCTTATGCCATCGTCTGGTGGTTAATGTTGAGCGGAATTAAGATATTGACCATTAAAGCGCTTGAAAAATTTGAAATTACGGGCACTCCGGGTTAATTTTCCGTTAAAATATCAAAAACCAAATCTTTTCAATGGAAGCAGGATCAATAAAAGCAGCCATCCTGGATCTGGATGGCGTGATTACCCAAACGGCCACCCTACATGCAGAGGCATGGAAAAAAATGTTTGATCAATACAACGACAAACGGAAGGATGATGACAAGGAACCTTTCGAGCCATTTTCTATCGAAAAGGATTATCCTGAATATGTCGACGGCATGCCCCGTTATGATGGAGTGAACAATTTCCTAAAATCCCGCAATATTGACCTCCCATGGGGGGGACCGGATGATGAACCCGGAAGGGAAACGGTCTGCGGACTGGGCAACCTCAAGAATGAGATGTTCCTGCGCACCATCGATTCCAAGGGTGCCGATGTGATAACACCCAATGTGGAAGTCGTCAGGGAATGGAGGAAGGCCGGATTGAAGACCGCTATTGTTTCCTCAAGCAAAAACTGTAGACGGATCCTTCGTTCTGTTGGCCTGGAGGATCTGTTTGATGTACGGGTAGATGGTATGGTATCTGCCGAACGGGATCTTGAGGGGAAACCGGCTCCGGACATCTTTCTTGAAGCGGCCGATGAACTCGGTATTGATCCTCAGGAAGCCCTTGTGGTAGAAGATGCCCTGGCCGGTGTGAAAGCCGGAAGCCGGGGTAATTTCAAGATCGTGATCGGAATAGCCCATGGCGATAAGGTGGAACAGATGGAAGAAAAAGGTGCGGATATTGTGGTAAAAAATTTAAAAGAACTCAATTTGAAAATTGAATCGGCTCTAAAAGATTCTAATGAACTTCCCGATGCCATTGATCAATTCCAGGATCTCAAAAAGGAATGGCAGAATAAAGAAGTCTTCCTTTTCCTTGATTATGATGGCACCCTTTCTCCTATTGTCGAGGAATACGACAAGGCTTTCCTATCTGAAGAAATGAGGGAGGTGATAAAAAATGTTACACAGGTCTGCAAGACAGCCGTTGTTAGCGGTCGTGGACGGGAGGATGTGAAAAGCCGCGTTAACCTCGACAACATATACTATGCAGGCAGCCATGGATTTGAAATTTCCGGCCCCGGTGGATTTTACTATGAGCTGGACAGGGCGAAGGAGATCATTCCCATACTTGATAAAATCGAAAAAGAGTTGAAGGATAACCTGAGTACGATCGATGGGGTTAAATTGGAACGGAAAAAATTCGCGCTGGCGGTACATTACCGGCAGGCCGCTGAAAAAGAAGAGGAAAACGTAAAAAGAAGAGTCGATCAGATCGTACGCAACGTGGATGAGATCGTCCAGGGCCGGGGAAAGAAAGTGATCGAATTGAAGCCTAATGTATACTGGCACAAGGGAAAAGCATTAAACCACCTGTTGAATGTATTGAATAAGGAGAAAGCCCCCTCTTATGTAATGTATATCGGTGACGATATAACAGACGAAGACGCCTTTATGCAGATCCGGGAAGGGACGGGTATACTGGTAGGTGATCATGGTGAAAAAACCTATGCACGATTCCATTTGCAGGATACGGATCAGGTAAAAGAATTTTTGATGAAATTAACTGAAGAATTAAAATAATGGCCAAAAAAGAAAACTGGAAGATCATATACGATTCGTACAATCCGGAAGAAGAACCTTTGCGGGAAGCATTGTGTACGCTCGGTAACGGCTATTTTGCCACGCGGGGTGCCTTTGAAGGTGCCAGCGCCGACGACATCCATTATCCGGGCACATATCTTGCAGGAGGCTATAACCGTCTTCATTCCGAAGTATCGGGCCGGATCATTGAAAATGAGGACCTAGTAAACTGGCCAAACTGGCTCACCCTGAAATTCAGGATCGGTGACGATCCCTGGTTCAATATCGATGATGTAAAAATAGAGACTTATCGCCAGGAGCTCGACCTGAGGTGCGGGATCCTCGAAAGGTCACTGATTTTTACCGACGTTAAAGGTAATAAGTCTGAATTGATCTCCCGCCGGATAGTTCATATGGAAAATGAGCACCTGGGCGCCATTCAATGGATCCTTAAACCCCTTAATTATTCGAGTAACATTAAAATCCGGTCAGGTGTAGATGGTGGTGTGATCAATTCGGGAGTGGAAAGATACCGGGCCCTGGCAGGAAGGCATTTTAAGATAAGTGAAAAAAGCCGCCTGTGCCGGGAAGGTATATTTCTTAATACCCAGGCCAGGACCCAACAGACCTTCATGGCGCAGGCAATCCGGACCAGGGTCTTCATCGATAATAAACCTGCCGTGGTTCACCGGGAGATCGTCGAGATGGAAGAGTTTATTGCTGAGGATTTTGAATTTGTGGCCATCGAAAACCAGGAGATCCGGTTGGAAAAGGTCATGTCCATCTTTACCTCAAAGGATCATTCCATAGCTAATCCGGTGATCGAGGCTGAAAAAGGAATTGAACGCACCGATGATTTTAATGCATTGATCAAATCCCATAAAATTGCCTGGGATGACCTGTGGAAGCGTTGTGATACGATCATTGAAGTGAATGGAGATCATCAATTGTTATTGAGACTTCATATATTCCATCTGCTTCAGACCACCTCCTATAACACTACGAACCTGGATGTGGGTGTACCGGCCCGGGGCTGGCATGGTGAGGCATACCGGGGACATATCTTCTGGGATGAACTTTTTATTTTCCCCTTCCTGAATCATAGTGTACCTGAAATCACACGGGCTTTATTGCGATACCGGTACCGCCGTTTGAATGAAGCTCGTCACGCTGCCCGCGAAGGAGGATATCAGGGAGCCATGTTTCCATGGCAGAGTGGCAGCGACGGACGCGAGGAAAGCCAGGTAGTACATCTAAACCCAAAATCCGGACGCTGGATCCCCGATCATACTTACCTCCAGCGACACGTAAATGCCGCTATCGCCTTTAATGTCTGGCATTATTTCCAGGTGTCGCATGACCAGGAATTCCTGTCCTTTTTCGGAGCCAAGATGATCTGGGAAATTGCCCGGTTCTGGGCCAGCAAAGCCACCTATAATACGGAAAAAGGTAAATACGAAATTCTGCACGTAGTCGGACCGGATGAGTACCATACCCAGTATCCGGATTCCGACTCAAAAGGGATCAATAATAATGCCTATACCAATATAATGGCCGTATGGACTCTGATGCGGGCGCTGGACTTATGCGACATCCTTGACCATGGTACACGAATCCAGCTGATGGCCAAGCTGCAAATGGAAGAAAATGAATTTGAAAAGTGGGATAAGATCAGCCGGAATATGTTCGTTCCCTTTGTGAATGATAAGGTGATAAGCCAGTTTGAAGGATTTGAAGATCTGAAAGAACTCGATTGGGACAAATATCATAAAAAGTATGGGGAAGTATTACGGCTTGACAGGATTCTCGAATCCGAAGGAGATTCGGTAAATAAATACAAAGCAGCCAAACAGGCGGATGTGCTGATGCTGTTTTACCTGTTATCGTCCGATGTATTGATAGAGATCTTCGATCGCCTGGGTTATACATTCGAAGCCGAATATATTCCGGAAAACATCGACTATTATGCTGAGCGGACCTCCCACGGCTCCACATTAAGTAAACTTGTTTTCTCATGGGTAACGGCCCGTTCCCACAGAACAGAATCCTGGGAAAATTTTGAGTTTGCCTTGCAGAGTGACTTCAAGGATATCCAGGGAGGCACCACCCCCGAAGGCATCCATCTTGGAGCCATGGCCGGTACGGTGGATATGGTTCAGCGGTGCTATACGGGTATCGAGATTAAAAAGGATGCCATACTGTTCAATCCTCACCTTCCCGATCAGTTAGGCCGTATTAATTTTAAACTAAGATACCGGGGACATTGGCTTGAACTTGATATGACCAGGAACCGAATAAAATTGAAGAGTAATGGCGGAGCTGCCTCTTGTATTACAATTTATATCTATGATGATAAGATCATCCTTGAACCGGATAAGGAGATCGAACATGAGTATCAGAAATAATCAAATCCAGAATTGTTCGACTGAACGAAATGGAAGATGGAAGATAGAGGATTGAGGATGGAGGATGGAGGATGGAAGAGGTGAAAGGTGAAAGGTGAAAGGACCGGGGACCGAAGACCGGAGACCGGGTGTAAGGTGTAAGGTGTAGGGTGTAAGGTGTAAGGTGTTAAAGACCCGGGACCGGTAGTTTGGGGTGGGGTGTATAAAATATTAGCTCTTAGCTCGTAGTTTGTAGCTCGTAGCCCTAACTCCTAACCGCTAACTACCTAACAGCTATACCCTTCAACTGAACCCTGAACCCTGAACCCTGAACCAATGAACGACTGAACAACTGAACAACTCCACAACTGAACAACTGAACAACCTTACAAATTAGGATGGTAATATGTCGTTTGATCAAATTGATTTTCTTCCCAGCGGGGGATCAGTCCACATCACTGATAAACTTGGCTATAGGCTGAAGCCCTTTGTAGTATTTACATACGATCCGGAACATAGCCATCAGGGGCAGGAAGAGGATCATCCCGGCAATGCCCCAAATAAAATTACCCAGGATCAGGGCCAGGATGGCTGCAAATGCATTCAGATGCATACTCCCCCCGACAATTTTAGGAGTAAGGAAGTTACCCTCAATATTCTGAATACCCCAGAAGGTAAGCAGGATGCCCAACGGGACAAATATCGAATCGAATGTGAAGAAGGCATAGGCTACGGGGATGATCACCCCTATAAAAGTACCCACATAGGGAATAATGGCCATCAAAGCAGCCAGGAATCCGAAAAGGACCGGATAATCAAGATCCCAGATTAAGAGAGCAAGACTGTATAATACCCCCAGGATGAGGATCAGGAGCAATATGCCCGTCACATAACCCTGTCCTACCTTCTGGATGGCCGCGAGCATTTCCCTGAATTTTTTCCGGTGCTTGTCTTCCACCAGCATGGTAAGGGCTTCCACAATCCGTTTTAGATAGAACAGAAGAAAAAACAGAAAGATAAGCGTAACCAGACCACCACTTACAAAATCCCCGGTAAAACCAATGGTCTCCTTGATGATCGGCCCACCGGATTTAAAAATAAATTGCTTTCCCCTTTCCATCAATTGCGTTTTATCGATCTCTGCTCCCTCGGGCAAAATCTGATTAATGGAATTGATCACATTGGTCAGGGTTTCCGAAAGTTTCCCGGTGAAGTTCTGTATATTTCCTACCACGTTTGCCACCTGGGTGGAAAATAGCGCCAGAACACCGGCGAGGATCAGGAGGGCAGCAATAACCGTTAAAAGGGATGAAAAAAGATGACTCAACCCTTTGGATATCAACCATTTGTTGATTGGATACAGAATTACAAGCCCAAGGACAGCAAAGGCAAAAGGTATGAGTATTCCACTGGCAATATACATGATCCCGAAGATCAGAATGACCGATGCCAGGGCGAAGAAAACCTTTTTTGAAGACCAGAACATGAAAGCAATTGTCTAAATATGATCAGAACGTACCCGTATAATATAATATTAACAGGCATCAATCACAATTCGTCGCTGATTTTTAACCAGGAACCGATAACCCGGTCTATAAATTGATTGTTTTCCTCCTTTATCACCATCCGGTCCGGATCTCCTTCAAACCATGTTACTGTTCTTTTAATCCCTTTGTTAAATGGGATGACTGCTTTGTATTCCGGGACGAAAGTTTTGATCTTGGTATTATCGAAGATCACACTTACCGCTTTATCACCAAGCAGGTTGCCCACGTGAAATTCATCGAACCGGGAAATATAATCCGAAGGGATATGGACCACATCCGGTTTTTCACCTGCTGCCTTTCCTACTGCATCATAGATCTGGTTCCAGGTGAGTATTTCATCCGAGGTAATATGAAAGGCATGGCCTATGGCTTGCTGATGGCCCAGCAAACCGGTAAACCCTTTGGCGAAGTCATCAGAATGGGTTATGGTCCACAGGGAAGTGCCATCGCCATGGATAATGATCTTTTTCTTTTTACGGATCCGGTCGATTATAGTAAAATCATCCCAACTGCCAATGGCTACAGGGATCACCGTATCGTAGGTTAAGGAAGGCCTCACAATGGTAACCGGGAAATCCTCTTCGCGATAAGCCTGCATCAGCATATCTTCACAGGCAATTTTATCCCGTGAATATTGCCAGTATGGATTCTTCAACGGTGTTGATTCGGTCACTACGGGATGAGAAGGAGGTTTCTGGTAGGCTGAAGCCGAACTGATGAAAATGTACTGACCCGTTTTGTTCCTGAATACTTCTATATCCCGTTCGACATCTTCCGGTTTAAAGGCGATAAAATTGGCTACTGCATCGAAAGTCAGATTACCAAGTTCTTTTTCAAGTGAGCTTTTATCATAGGCGTCGCCGGTGATCTGTTCAACCTCTCCCTTGAATTCGTTTTCGTGAGATCCCCGGTTGAAATGATAGACCTTATATCCTTTTTTCATGGCGGCCCGTGTGCATGCCGCAGAAATATTTCCCGTTCCCCCGATAAATAGAATTTTCATATGATTTTATGGTTATGATTTTAAAAAATAAGAAGTCAGGTATTACCTATATAGCCTTCACCAGGCAACTCAGAACCAATTCTTAATCCAATAACTCTATGACCGTACTACCCTATAACTCCATGCCGGCCGGCATCCCCGGAACGAATCCCTGGAACAACCCACGACGCTACGATTTCACGATCCTCCCAGTAGACATTTACTCGATACCCCCAAAAGACGAATCCTCGATTCCCTAAATGGCCGGTTTCGCGATTTCCCAAATAAACAATTCTTCAATTACCTGATAGGCGATTCCTCAACTTTCTGATTCCCTATCATCCACTACCTGATTGGCTCATGGGTTCAATGGGTTCACTGGGTCACTAGATCAATGGTTCAATGGTTCATCGGATCATCAGACAGTTCGCCACACCTCCACACCTCCACA
>CAZIXF010000033.1:0-7590 GCA_964543195.1 uncultured Roseivirgaceae bacterium | reverse complement strand
CTCCACATCTCCACATCTCCACGACTCCATGCCGGCCGGCATCCCTGCAGCATTGCTGCGGGACCATTCACCCATTCACCCATTCACTCATTCACTCATTCTCAAAACACTCATTGATATTCCGGATACGCCTCTTCCCTTAGTGCTGCCTGTTCCTCCCATTCAGGAACCACTTCATCCAGGAATCGTTCTTTTTCTTCACGTAATTGTTCCATATCAAGTCCAATAAAAGCCTGTGCCTTGGCTTTGGTATTGATATCAGGATAAGGCACTGTCCCTTCATATCCCAGGTCCGAAAGAATTTTTGCCAGTTCTATCCTTGCTTCCTGGGCCCTTTCCATGGCGCCGGATATTGTTCCCATCACTTCCAGTGAAGAGTGAAATGAAGCTCCATGACTGGCTACGGCATAATCCCATCTCCACTGGGCATGCCTGATATGCTGCAACACCGGTTCCATCATTTCTTCCGTTGCCCCAAGATCCCAGGCCTTACCTGCCTCGAGATGGGCCCTCACCAAATTATCTTCCAGGCGGAAGCGTTGCTCGGCCACTTTCTGCTGCTTATCATATACATTACGCTTTAACTCTTCTTCGCTTTCACGGTGGCATACCTGGCAGGCTGCATTGATATTGTTCAGGGGACTCTGTATCTTATGATCGGTGAATTTCTGGCCACCCACACTTCTGAAGGGCATATGACAATCGGCACAGGCTACTCCCCTCTGGGAATGGATCCCCGTCATAAAGATCTCATAGCCTGGATGCTGTGCCTTGATCATGGGCGTTCTGCTGATCGCATGGGTCCAGTCACTGAATTCCAGGTCATCGTAATATTTTTCCATATCCCCGGCAGTGAAACCGTTATCCCAGGGAAAGGTCAGATAATTACCTGAACCTTTAAAATAATATTCTACATGGCACTGGGCGCATACCAGCGACCGCATTTCCTGCAACGGAGCGTTGTTTATATCCCTGCCTTTTCGTTCAAAAGCCTCGACCAAAGCCGGCCGGGTGATCCGGAGATCCATGGTCTGCGGATCATGACAATCGGCACATCCGATGGGATTGACTATCTGGGAGCCCAGCTCCGCCCAGGTGCCGTCATAAAAGTCGGCAGGTCCGATCTCACTCATTAACCTGGGCACATCCGGACTCTTGCAGGTCCAGCATGTAGCAGGCATAGGTCCTTCATCAGGCTCCATGGGAGCTCCGGTACGTAACGTTTCCCGGATATCTTTTACCGCATAATAATGGCCCCTGGCCTGGGTATAATCTTTCGAGAAGCCATACCCTGCCCATAATACCACCATTCTGGGATCAAATGCCAGTGCATCGATCATGGCGCTGCCATGGAACATACTCTTGAAAGTGGTATCCGCCATCTGGGAATAAGTTTCATATTCTCTTGGATAGGCTTTTCCCCATACCTCATTCCTGGGTTCGTATTCATCAATATCAATTTTCGGCTGCCCTACATATACAGTTTCAGCCCGCCGCTCGATGATGCTTGAGGCCAGCAGACCCAAACCGAAAACCACGATTATGGTAATTATGAAGAGAATCCAGCCTAAAGCCGGCTTTCTTTTTATCATTTCACTGAGATTTTCCATCTTCTGATATTTTATTCGTTGATAAATTCTTTTAACCAATCCGGAACCGGTGATCCCGGCAGGGGCACCCTGGCATGAGGAACACTGGACAAACTGTTCGAACGCCCATGAGGAACCTCCACATGACAACTCCAGCATAACCGCCCCTCATTGTTTTTCGCTGATTCGAGCGTGCTGTTGATCAGCGAAACCGATGAATTAAGGTATTCGTGGCAGCGTTTGCAGTTTTCCTGAACCACCGCTTTCCCCGGGTCGTGCATGAAAATAACCTGTGGCTCGGCCCGGAGCGTAAATATCGTGGCATGGCGTAATCCATCCTTGGCTTTGAAAAAATAGGTCCTGAAAATATTATCATGCGGCACATGGCAATCGTTACAGTTGGTATATTCCCGATGCGAACTATGATACCAGGTCACGTATTCGGGAGCCATAATATGGCAGTTGATGCAGGTTTGGGGATCATCGGAAAGATACGACGGTGCTTTCGAGATATAGATCAGGAAAAACAACAGTCCGAAAAAGATCCCGGATACAATCGTTACGGACATTCTCCAGTTTTCCGGAGGCAATATTTTTTTAAAAAATGAAAACATTCAAAAAAATATCGTTTGTAAAAATATAAACAATAATTATCAAACAGGGTGGCTTTCAAACAAAATTATCACCTATCAAATAATATTTATTATGGGAAACAATCCGTATAAGCTGGAAGGATTAATGCAGTCCTGGCCGGATCGGATGAAGGACAACACAATTAATTTCAGTTATTTACAACCCGGCAAATACAGTTTGCTGGTGCGTTCGAGAGATACATTCGGCCGGATACAAACTTGTGATCCCTTTGACTTCAGGATCAGCCCCCCTTACTGGAACCCCCTGGTTTTATGCCATTGAGATTTTAGTATTACTTAAAAACCCACGTCCTTGGGTCGTGGCCATGCTCTTGCTGGTCTTTGCCCGATAGGCATGTGCGCCTGAAAAAATTTGCGGAGCAAAGCAAAGATCAGGGTTAAAGCCATCTCCTTTGGTGGTGGACAGTCCGATTTTAACAAATTTTTTTTTAAATCCTGTTATCGCATCAGCCCGGTTGAACCGGTCTAAAATAAAGAACAGGTTGTTGACTGATGTCCTTTCTATGCATACACTTATTATGATCATAGAGTTTATCCAATCGAGTGCACATTCCTGCCTGGATATTAAAAGTTCACCTAAGTGGTTCTTACTATCGATGTGGTTATTGCATTAACCATATTTCCCTTTGAACAACTCCTCAGGCAATATATCCTTAAAAGAAATGTAAGTAAAGGCCGGTAAGGGCTCAACATACCCGGTACTGGTATATTCTCAGGGTGATTTATACCTGATATCCCGGAATTTTTTGAAATCAATGTATTTTCTGTTTGTTTTACTGTCATTTTTTAATTTTAACTGTTAATTTCAGTAATCTTTTCAACAATATGTAACAAACCGATTTTTAACCTTAAATGCATATGGAAAACAGAAGAAAATTTTTAAAAACCGCCGGGGCATTCGCTGCCGGAAGTCTTATGGTGCCTTTTGGATGTACTCCAGGAAAGCAGCAGGAAGGTGGAGAAGCTGCTACGGGAACCGCTGAAGAGGCCGTGAAGGAAGTAGGTATCCAGATCTATACTTTACGGAATCAGATCCAGGAACTGGGCCTGCAGGCTGCTCTTCAACGAGTCGCCGATATCGGCTACAAGTGGATCGAGGGATTTGGTTATGAGGACAGAAAATTTCTTGGAGCTACGCCACAGGAACTGAAGGCTATGCTGAGCGATATGGGCATGCGTATGCCAAGTGTTCATTCCGTGACCGAAGTTTCATCAGCTGATGGCAAGGAAGCGATCGTCGATCAGATGAAAATTACAGCGGAAGATGCCATCACAGCGGGTTCCGAATACCTCGTTTGGGCCTATCTGACCGAGGAAGACCGTCAAAGTCTTGATGATTATAAGCGTCATATTGAAACCTGGAATCAGTTTGGTCAGGTATGCAAGGAAGCAGGTATTCAGTTCGCATACCATAACCATGACTTTGAATTTATGGAGTTCGATGGACAGCGGGCTTATGATCTTATCCTCCAGGAAACTGATCCGGAACTGGTAAAAATGGAGCTCGACCTGTACTGGATCATTAAAGCAGGATATGATCCGGTGGAATACTTCAACAAGGCGCCCGGACGTTTTTCACTCTGGCATGTAAAGGATATGGAACCTGGTGATGAGCAGTTTTTTGCGGAAGTAGGTCAGGGTATCATCGATTTCAAAAAGATCTTTGATGCGAGGGAGACCGCTGGCTTGAAGTATTTCTTCGTAGAACAAGATCAATCCCGGAGGAATCCGTTTGAGAGCATCGAGATGAGCTACAATTATTTACAGGAAGCGGATTATGTGGCGTAGAAGATGTTCTGTTTACTCATCGTATGACTTGGAGTCATACGATGAGTTTAGATAACAAATAAATTAAAAACCTGACAGAATGTAAGATCTGTCAGGTTTTTTTATGATCTTTTATCAGCTCTTGAAAAATATGCAGCCTATTGATCATCCAGTTCAAACCCCATGATCATTTTTGAGATCTTTTCCGGATCTTCAATTTTTTTGATCTTTTTTTCAAGCGGTCGGGTATCTTCCTCATAGGCAAGTTTTTCACATTTTTGTATCACCGGCAGCATCTCTTTCAATATCTGTATCCGGTCGTAATAATCACAATCACCCGTGCCCTTGAGCATTTCCATGCCGGCGTCGTAATAGATGTTGCAGGCCTCATAGAGCTGCCGCTTTATTACGGATTTATATTTATAATCACTCATGCCCCCGTAATGCACATTCATTTTTTCTTCCTTTACGTAATTATTTTCCATCCTTGTTTTCCAGGCATAGGTCTGCTCCCACAAGGAAAAATATTCATTGCTCCAGGCTTCTTTTTTATCCTCCATCTGACGGTAAAAATCATAATAGTTCACCAGCCTGTTATAGGAATCCAGCGCACTTTCGAAAAGATCGTAAAATTTGTTTTTCACTGCGGTAGACTCATTGCCCGACATTTCATTCAATACCTTTTCCACCCTCGATACCTGAACATTGAGTTTTTCATATTCATTTTCGACGATCTCAAGATCAAACATGTCAAAAACCTGATAGATCTCCCTGGAATTCTTTTTTATCTTTTCCATTTCTTCGTCAAACTCATTCAACCTGGCAGACCATCCTGCTTCCTCCCCTTTATCATCATCCGCATGTACCGGCAGGGTAAGGACCACAAGGGTAAACAGTATTACAAAAAATGTACGATTCATATTATCTCCAATCCTTTTAAAAATCCTGACTTTCTTATTGTCATTAAAACCTATTAATTGTTGCAAAGGTGTAAAATTTGAGTCAGAAAATTTCAAAATCCGGCATTATATCTAACCCTATGCCGAAAAAATTATAAAATAGAAAAACAAAGGAGGAGATGCAGAAAAGTTAATGAATTCTTACACAGATTATTATGTATAATTATAAATATGTGAAAACAGATTAATGCTTTTGACCCCGGTCATTGGTATCCCTGAATTTTCTTTCAATCCGCAATACCGAATGGTTGTTATTGAATTTCTTATCCAGCCAATACCGCAATTCCCCTTTTTAATCCGGACAAATCAGGTGAACCCGGGCATAGAGGCACCCCGGGCATTATAACGTTAATGCTCAATATTAATTTCCGGTTGGCGATTTGGAGATCATTTTATTCAGGTACGCTGAAAAAGCCTGATCAGTACCTTCTTTCTGGTGAATATAATACTGTACCGGTCTGTCTTCCTTTCTGCCATCATGCCACCGGCATCCTTTTTCCAGGTCAAACTCAAGCCAACCCTCTCCCCTGTTTTCCATAAAATCTCCCCGGCCTTCCACTGCATAAAATACTGTGGCCAGGTCCCAACTGGGCCTTTGATCGTCAAGTGTCTTTTGAGAATAATTCCATAACCAGTCCCGATAAGCCGTACGCACAATGTTTCCGGGAGAGGTGGTTTTCAGGGACTTCCCTGTCATCGCATTTGATCCTCCATCGACATAATATATAGGGCAAGGAAAATTTTCGGTCAGGTATTTTGTATACGGGGCAGTTTGGTTGAAAAAGAAATTCCAGTCCTTGCTATAATTCCCCTCTTTGTTTGCGGCACCCAGCGCTCCAAGCGCTACCCATCGGCTGATTTTATTCCGCACAAGATCATAACCACTAAGTGGCGATATATCATCGGGTTCCGATACAAGAAGGTCATAAAGGCCCTTTGTATGCCCTACGGTAACATAGGTAATGGAGCCATCAACACTGGATGCAAGAATTTTTCTGTTCAACCGGGTCTGTTCCTCCGCATCCCGGTTATGGATGATGGCATTATGAAAAGCAGCCGTATCCCTGGCCAGCTTCTCGGCAGTCATTTTATCGACCGGATCACCTACTTCATTATCATACGTGGCACCCACCGGGATTTCTCCCCGTCCATAATAGATATTGATCGCTTCAACTACTCCTGCTCCGTAGGGTACCTTCCCGGAACTGTAAATACAGGCCAGGATCTCTGCTTTTCCCTGACCGGCATACGTATGCAAAAGCGCCAATGCTCCTGCATCATCACAATCCGATCCCATATCCGTATCAAAAATTATCCTTACCGGGTCCTGTTCCGGCTGGGATTTATCGACGTTACAGGAAAAGAAACATAAAAAAACAAATAGAATAATGAGATTATTAACCCTAAAAATCAACAACCAAGAGTATGCCTGATTCGAATAATACAACCTTTTAATCATTTTGTCCTGCTTACTATTATCCCTAATAACATTTCATTCATTCATATCCGCCTCAATATACATAAAACGGTGCCCTCCCCACAAACGAGATCTATCCTTTATCCAATATAAAAAGCCACCGGCGAAAAAAACCCGGTGGCTTAATACATAACATACAATGAATGTCTTTATTCGAGTAATCTTTTCATTTCCTGTCCATGCTCATCTTCGTCGGCACCCTGTTCCTCCATTTTGATTTTCAAAGCAAATAATCCTTCATCTTCAGCAAGAGATGCAAGCCGCATATAATTTTTCACATCCTTAACTTCTTCCTCTGCGTCATTCTTTAGCATTTGATTAACATCATTGGGAGGAGGACTCAGGTCAGGATTAAGTTTGGGTTTACCTCCCAGCATAACGATTTGATTAGCCAGGTACTGGGCATGATTTACCTCATCGGTAACTTCTTCAAGGTACATCTGGCGTACCGCTTCATATTGTGCTCCTTTTATTGACGCCGCCTGGAGCATATAACGAAGGAATGTGGTTACTTCCCGGTTCAATTGGTCATTAAGCCCGTCAAGTAATTCTTTATTAGTCATGATATGGATTAATTTACGTTTATTAAAAAATGATTAAAAACCCGGAAAAACCATATTCGGTTTCTCAGAACTTGTATAAATAAATTTACCCACCTTCTCCTTCAGTTCCAATAGTATTGTGATAAACATCACTGAGAATACAAATAAAATATTCAGGCCCGCGGGAATGATATACATTGAATTTCTCCGCATGCGTGATTGTAATATCAAAAAACCTCTGCCGGGCGGCAGAGGTAATTCAACCAGCAAATATGTTTTGCAGTTTAAAAAATGTTTAACCAGCTATGATAACCCCATATTAGTTAATTTTCCTGTAACAGTCAATTGAAGTCGACTTTTTATTTTTTGCAGAAAAACAGAAAACCGGTTTTCCGGGTCCTTCGAATTCATTTGATTTTCTCTTGCGTCCGGTCCGGGAATATTGTTTCAATAACCAGGCGTGGTTTTATGCCCGGACCGTTAATGGACGTCTGTTTTAGTTTAAACTGATAATTAACCCGAAAAATTCATATATTTTTCGCCCGAAAGGCCGATTAAGCGCAATTTATTGATAATCAAAGAATTATATAGGGTTTTGAAATT
>CAZIXF010000032.1:30159-62872 GCA_964543195.1 uncultured Roseivirgaceae bacterium | reverse complement strand
ATTTCAAAACCCTATATAATTCTTTGATTATCAAGAAATTGCGCTTAATCGGCCTTTCGGGCGAAAAATTTATGAATTTTTCGGGTTAAAAAATTGTCCGGCAGGATCCTGAAGCTATATAATGGCATACTACCTGTTGATTTCCTTTAAATTGATCCGGAAGATCGATTTTGCTAAACAGGTTTTCTGTTAAATGAAAACGTGGTCTGGGGTGTTATCTGCTGTCCGTCGATTTCCATTACAGGATATGCATGGAAATTGATCGGTCCGGATTCGGGACCCGGTTCTACTACAAGATCACGACCGCGGCTCAGTTCAATGCGGTTGGCCGGATGGCGGCCGAAATAGTAAGTAGCCAGGTTGCTGTATTTGTCCGCTTCACTGATATCCACCGGCCACCATTTTCCTTCGGCATAGAATTCCGCCCAGCAATGATAGCCGTCTATGCCTCCTTCATTTCGATTGGATGGTATGGCTGCACCAATGGAAAACCGGGCAGGTATGCCTGCCGATCTCGCCAGCGCAATAAAAAATGAATGGAATTCAGTACAATTACCTGATTTTGAATCACAGGCGTATACTGCATCTCCCCTGCCGTAATCACCCGCCTTGGCATAGCGCATGTTATCCATGATGTAGTCATACAATGCCCGGGCCTGTACCAGTGTGCCTTCTTCCTGTTTTCCCAGCAGGGCCTCCTGTGCTATGGTTTTGAAACGGGTGTTAACCGGTATCAACAGGTTGGATCCAAGGTATTTTCCTGCCACCGGTTTCCGGGCTTCATAGGGGCCTTTTTCATGCCGTACCACATTGTAGGCAATCTCAATCTGCTTTCCGCTGCTTCCCGCATCAAGTTCAAGATATAATATTAAATTATCGTGTTCTTTTTCTTTAAGCATTTTTCGGTTACCTGGTGTTTTCATCCGTACAAGGTCCACGGTTTGAAAGCTGTCGCTCATGGCAATGGGTATCCATACCTTTGCTTCATCCCTAATTTCAGGTAATTCGACCTGGTAGCGGAACTCAAATTCATCCCTTCCTTCAATAACCCCCAGCAACTCCCTGGAGGCTTCTTCCATGGGTACCCTGTGCCAGGTCTTGTCCTTTCGCTGTTTCCAGCTGTAAAAAGGTTTCCCATTCAGTTTATGCAGGGTGGTTTGCGTCACTCTCATATCACCAGCGGTACCTTCAAGAAAAAAATCCACATCATAGACATCCCCATCTTCATCTGCCAGGTCAACACAGGCAAAGTGCCTTCCGGGACCAAGATTTGAAAGATATTCCGTATGTACGCGAACAAGTTTGAGGCGGAGTACCTTGTTGGTATCTTCGAAATGAAAATAACCGCCACCCTCGTTTACTTTTTTATCGATATGCGATCGGATCCCTGCCTCAATATCTGCCATATCTACCTTTTTTTCAACAGGATCAGTATGGTCCTGTTCTTTCTTTTTATTATCCGGGCCGGCGTGGCAGGATACGATCATAACTGATAATCCAAGGAGAATAATTCGAATGTAAATCATACCATTCATAGTTATATTTAATTTTATGATTCCTGGTCGGTTAAACGGTTTTATGAGATAACCTTAAATATAAAGATAACCTATTAAAGGCTAATCCAGATATCCGGGATGTCAAATTAATTGCCAGGGCACTAAGATACACGGCTTCATTTTTTGCAACAAGGTCACCAAGGAATTAAGAATTACGATTTTATTTTTGCACAACATAGAGGGCACTAAGATACACGGTTTTATTTTGCCACGGAATATTCCTTTATGTTTCCGGGTAATGGTTACCTGTTAAAAATGTTGGCCCCGGTTAATCAAGACCAACGATTTATTGCCGGGCATGGCATGAATATTTTCAGTCTATCCGGCACCGGTAAAGAGAACTCACATCATCAGGGTTTAAAAAAACCACTCAGAGCTTTAAAAAAACGACTTTTTACCTCGTTTTGAATTTTTGGCCCGCTGTTTGTATGACTTAAGCTAACTAAAGAGGTAAAGTCATGAAAACGCTACTAATAAACCGGATCGCCTTTCTCTTCATCCTGATGATGGGATGGACAGCAGTAAAAGGACAACAGCAGTTGGAAGTTCCGGGCGACAACTTCAGCCTGGAAGGAGCCCTCGAAATATTTAAAGAATCGGCATCACCGGAAGAATTCGAAAGAATGCTTAATGATCCGGATGCCAGAGTCAATAACCTGGACCTGAACGGGGATGGCTATATTGATTATATCCGGGTTATGGATATGTATGAAGGGAATGTACATGCATTTGTGTTACAAGCCGTTATATCTGAAAGGCAAAGCCAGGATATCGCCGTCATTACCCTGGAAAAACTGGCTGATGGCAGGGCTATCCTGCAGATCACCGGGGACGCCGATATTTATGGGGTGGAAACCATCATAGAACCTACCACCGAGGTAAGAACCTATGCGGGAGCGAACAGATCCAGGGTTGTGGTTAATGTCTGGTCGTGGCCATTGGTACGATATGTCTATGGTTCCTCCTACCACGTATGGGTGTCACCGTGGGGATGGGGTTACAGGCCCGTCTGGTGGAGTCCCTGGAGACCGGTATTCTATTATGATTATTACGCCTACTGGAGACCTTACAGGAGGTATTACACGGTTAGCTTTACCCACAGGGTAATCTACGCCCACAGGATCTACAGGCCACATAGAACCACTTCGGTGATCGTTTACAACAGGCATCATCATAGAATAGAAAGATACCGGTCTACCCGCATCGACCGGAATGGTCATTACCGGACCCGCGAGAGCCGTGATGATCGCTATCGCAGTCGCCGGGCCAGCAATGTACGGTACAACGCCAATGGCCGGATCATTTCAAACAATGGTGGGCGAAATGGCAGGGAAACTTATTCGCGCAGCAGAATCGATCAACGACAGTCATCAGAAAGACGGGCAAATGGCAATACGTATCAGCGATCACGTAATGGCAACCGGGTTCATGCTGACGGTTACAATGCCCGTCGGAGTTCAGGAAGGGAAGACAGTAATGCGAATTTCCGTGGATCGGATAGAAATTCTGACAAGCAGGAATCTGCAAGTAGATCTTCCGGAAATACTTATAAGAGAAGGTCAACAGATAATATTTCAGGGAATGGTTCCCCGGAAAATGCGACTAACAGGAGGTCTTATGATAATTCTAATATGAGAAGGCCTTCAGGAGAAAGCAATGCTAGAAAGTCCTACGGTAGTACGGATATGAGAAGCTCATCCGGAGATGCCAATGCAAAAAGATCCTACGATAATTCGAATATGAGAAGATTTGCCGGAAATTCCGGTTTTGAGAAAAATGATACAAGATCAAAAAACGGGACGCGCTACGGCCGGTCAAACAGCAGCAGCACTATTGACCGTTCATCACGCAGGTCCTCCGGCAATGCAAACATGCATAATTCACCGCAACGTCCAAGGAGCAGTTCAAATTTCCGGAATTCACCGGGCAGCTCAGACTCCCGCAGTTCGTACAAAAAGCCTACAGGTAATCCGGATTCACGATTTTCGAGGGGAAACTCCAATGCCCGTAAATCCAGTGGTAACCGATCGAGTATCCAGCGCTCGTCCAGCCGGTCGTCTGTCGGTTCAAATACGGGGCGTTCCGGAAATTCTAACCGAAGTAGTAGGGGCAGACGTTAATCTCCCTGTTACGAATACGGTATTTTCAACTGTTCACCATCCTTGAGTGCCGACTCGTGTGCAACAATCCCAGGTACAGTCATGGCCATGGCCTCATGCAGATCAATCAGAGGTTCCCTTTCTTCTATCAGAGCCATAATAAATTCATTGGCCAGGTATCCATGGGAGTCGCCGTGCCCGCTCTTTTCCATACCCGAAGGCAGGGCAGGTCGTCGATCCGGGAACTCTATTATTTTTCTATCCCCTATCCCCTCATATTGAGCTCCGATGCCTTCTCCTATCCGGAGTACATTTTTATCAAACTTACCATATTGCCCGAAGAGCCTTCCCGTCTCACCGTGGGCGCCTTCTGCTCCCCAGAAAATATTGATCCTTGTCATACCACCTTCACTGGTTTTAAATAAAGCCGTTTCGTCGGAAAAAGGATTACCATAGGCATTGTCCCGATACCGGGGCGCGCTGCTTTTAAAACCATAACAGGAAACTTCTGTCAATCTTTCTCCCGTAACCCCTACATAATATGCCGTAGCATGTGTGGGATACAACATCGGTGGCAGGGCATTTCTCCATTCTTTATATCCCCAGGCCGTATCGACATGGGGATGGTAATATTCACCCTCCGCATAAATGATCTTTCCAAACATCCCTTCTTCATAGATCAGTTTTGCATTATACAGATCCGACCGGTACACACTGGTTTCGGCCATCATCACTGTCAGCCCCGTTTTTTCTTTCCATTTTTTCACCTGTTCAATATCCTCCAGTGTCATAGATAATGGTACGGCTACGATACAATGTTTCCCGTGTTTTAATACTTCCACGATATGTTTTCCGTGGCTGGGGGCATCCGTGAAAACCGCCACGGCATCGATATTCTTATCTTTGACCAATAACTCCAATGACTTATAACGCTTATCGCACTTATACACGCTTTGTAATTGGCGTTTACGTTCTTCCTGCAGATCACTGACCGCTTCCACAATACAATTGGGATGATGATCCCAGAAAAAACTTGTCCCGAATCCGCCACCAACCACCCCGATGCGAATCTTTTTATCCGATGTCTGTTCCCAGGTATCGTCTATTGTACTCTCCTGCGAAGCCAGATAATTTGCTGCCATTTCACCCGGAACTATCACACCGAATGTGCCGGCGGCTATTTTTCCCAGGAAATTACGTCGCGAATGTTGAATTCTTTCAGTCATAATTTCGTAAATAAATATTCAAAATAATGCATGAGAAAAATTGAAAAACTTCAATCCCCCCTGAGAGAACACCAAACAATCACTCAATTACTCATTTTCCGCTTAGTGGAGGATCAGGCCAAAGGGATGACTAAATCAAAAAATACTGCAAATGAGCTACCCCCTTTCGGATTATTCTTTTTATTCTTGCGATTCTCTCAAAGCTTTGAACAATGTTTTAAAACAATCCGCATTTTCCTGGTCCCGTTCACTCGCTTCCCTGCCATAATAGGCATCCATAAAATTGCCCGTGCCTGTCCAGGAAGTCTGGAATACACCCAACATCCGTTCGGCAATCTCCTCAGGAGCCGACTCCCTTACCAGTCTCACCTGATCGAGCTGTTGAAGTGCCACATCCGGATTACGCCATGGACAGGCCAGTACCCTGAAACCTTTGGTAGCAAAATAGGCTGCCGTGGGAGGAGCGTTTCCATAATGCCAATCGCACATTATTATATCCCTGGGAACCATATCGATCGCTCGATAGGTATTATTCATACTGGCTTCCCACATTCCCAGACCGGTGGTCACTCCATCCAGGAACCGGTCAGCCCACATCCACATTTCTATTCCTTTTGATGCCAGATGATTATAAATGGCGGTCACTTCGCCGGCATACAGTTCGGCATGATCCCTGCCGGAACATCTCGGACATTTTTCATCCCCGATATAAAACACCTCATCCATTCCGACATGAAGGGCTTTGGCTTCACAAACCTCCACAAGCTCATCCATCAAAGCGAATATGATAGGATGAAGGTCGGGATGTAGCGGACAATAGCTTTTACAGTATAATCCATCGTCATTCGGCCATTTATATTCCTCCGGCATTTCAACATGTGGTGTTTCATCCAGTTCGGGGTATTCTTTCAACAGTGGAAACAGGTTGGATCTCCCCGATTGATGGCCGAGCATATTCACCTTAGGTATCAATTCGATACCTACATTTTGACAAGCCTCGACAATGGATTTTACCTCCTCCTCGGAAAGGGCCCCCTCACCGGCCAGTTCGGGGTGACTCTTCCATTGGTATTTATACCGGAAGCGCAAAACAAGATGACTGACTCCTTCTTTCTTAAGATCTTTTTGAATAAAATCGAGAAAATCAGGGAGTTCCTCGCTGTCGGGAGCCCCGATTAAAAAGGCCCTTACAGGTATATCCCGTTCCGCAGCAGGAGACCCATACGCAAAAAACAACATAGTCAGCAGGAAAAAATAGATTATGGTTTTCATGATGAGCAAAAAAATTAAGGTTAAAAATCTTTTTATAAAACTAATAAAATATTTCAATTCTCATTCCGGAAATTAAAAATGTTAACTCGCGGTGTGAATTAGATTATGAAAAAAATTTATGAAACTTCGGATTTAAAACCATGAAGTGAATGAAATTTTACTTTATGGGTGATTTGTCCCACAGCCATGCCGAAGGGATGACAGACGGCAGTGACATTGAGACAAAAAATATGATTATTAAGTACCGCAAAGATTCGGAGGCACCAGGAAACATCAAGAAAATAAAACGATAAATTATTAAATATCAATACGTTAACCCGAAAAATTCATAAATTTTTCGCCCGAAGGGCCGATTAAGCGCAATTTCTTGATAATCAAAGAATTATATAGGGTTTTGAAATTCTTATACTTAATCAAATAGCCCAGAAATAGGCTACTGAATTGCGCTTATCAGGGGTTAATCCCTTTTTGTAACTACCAGATAATAAATATTTTAAATAGTAAAAACGGTTTATTTTGAGAATGGTTTATGAATAATCGGGGTTAAGAAACAATGAAGTATATAAAGGATCCACACAACGTGTTGTTAATATTATTCTGGTGCTTTAGTCCGGATGATATTTTACTTTTAATCCGGTTTTAAAACAGAAGGCAACCATTGTGGATTTTTACATGTACTGATAAATAACGAATGAGCGGAATATAATTGAACAGATAATATATAGCTAAAATTGACCAGGTGTTCAATTCTATTGTAAGAACAGGAATCGGTTCTTTTAAACATAACAGATTATGATCCAGGTGGAAAATAACGAAGTCGTGTTTTCAGAGCAGAATTTTCAGAAGATAATAGAACATGCTCCTGTCGGAATAGTAATAATAGACAAAGATCTGAAGTGGCATCTGATCAATCAGAAATTCTGTGAGATCACCGGATATACAGTCAGGGAACTGAAAAATAAAACCTTTATCGATATCACCTATAAAGAAGATATTAATTTGAACCTGAGCCTTTATAACCAGATGATCAATGGGGTGTTCAATGAATATTTCTATGAAAAGCGCTATGTACGGAAAGACGCAAGGATTATCTGGGTCAGGCTATCAGTTGCCGCCGTTTATCTACATGGCGAATACTCCCATATGGTGATGCCATTAAGGCCGGAAGAGAAGACAGAAGAAGAGCTATTCCTCTTCGGGTTCCCCGGAACTGATTAGCGCCCAGGTGGCCAGTCCAACTACTGTGGTAACCGCACCGAAAAATAAAGCCAGATTCAGGTTTCGCTGCATTTTTTTGGCTCTTGAAAGATAGCTTGAGCCCAGTCCTTTTTCTTCAATATAATCTTCCAGCTTCTTGATTCTCTTCTCGAGTTCATCTTTTGTTTTTTCTGTTAAATCCATATCTGATTTTTTTAGATTTTATATATTAAAACAATATTGAAACAATAGGTTCCTCTATTGTTTGTTAAACAGGCTTTTTCCCAAAAGGTTAGGCCTATTAATAATATAAGTTAAAAGTCCTTATTTAACAAGGATTTGGGATTAAAAAAACAGCCGCTAACCTGATCAACGCTCAGAAGGATAATAAGACATCCAATCCACTTCTACCTCATAGGAATGAAGAGGCCTTTCAATGGAATTGGGATTCGTTTGGACGGGCCAGTCCTTCGTATACCAGAAATTGAGCCGGTAACGACTTGGATTTTGCGGTATGCCCAAGGATGATCCGTGATAATTCCATAAAACAACCGTATCGGCAGTTGCCGGGTGGATCATCCACCATCTTATGCGGTCAGGATGCCAGTCGAATCCATAGGTATGAAATTGTGATGAGGCATCAAAGCCTTCAATTGCAGGAATGGTTTCCGGCTGGTTCTGAGCTCCGGTCAGCTTACTTCTTTTCCCCTGATGACCTATCCTGGTGGTGGTGGTGTATATGATTCCTTCGGCCAGATTGAGCGTCCGCCCGATCCTTCTAAGTGAACCACGGGGACCCGTCCATGTTCCAACATAAATTACTTCAGGATCTGCAATAAGCCATTCGTAATCAATTTCGCTCAGTCCCTCCTTTTTATCCCTGTGGTAAGTAAAATACCCCACCACAGCACCCACATCGGGTTGAGTTTCCCGTACATCCGGAACTTTGAGGCGCACAGCATACGTACCGAAATGCGTAAAATGATTGGAAATAATTTCCGGGCCCCTGCCTGCACCGGCAGAATCTTCAGGGTCTATTTTAAAGGAAAGGATTCTGGTTTCCGGATCGGATCCGGAGGTTTTTCCGAATTCCCGGGTAAAATCAGCCCCTATCCCACTGGTATGAAATTCGAAATAGGGAGATTCGGGGCCATTAAAATTTTCGATAAATGCATCATGATACTTTTCCTGGGTAACACAAGCGGTAAAACCTGCAAAAATTAAAAGGTTTAAAAAATAAATTTTTTTCATGCTTTCACTTTAAAAAAAAATAATCGATCAGCCATAAAGCTAAAATTCTTAAATAAAATAGCAAAATAGTTACAGTTACATTTTGAAGTATATAGGTGCTGTATAAAGATAATTTATTGGCGAAAACAACACAATTTATTTCAGCTGATCAGAATTATTATTGTCAAGGAACGCCAAACAGCATGGGATAATTACTTCCTTCCAACTTTTCTTCCTTCCAATCCTGCCGGGGGACCCTGCGCCGCGCTAAATTTTGACGGAATATTAGATTTATCGAATGGCCTATTCCCGGTTTGTTCATTTTTTTATGTGGATAAAGACGATTTAATTGATTCGCGTAACAAAAATCCCTATCTTTTCCATCCGGTAAACGTGTGATTACCGGTTGCTAAGATTACCGGTCCGCATACCGGTTTTTTTAATATAAACCATATCCCGGACAGATCAGAAAATATACCGAAATGCAACGAAGAGATTTTATACGGACTTCCATCATGAGCGGTGCCTATGCATTAATAGGCCCGCAGCCTTTTTCATTAACCGCCAAATCCATCAATAATAGAGATACCTGGTTCAACAGGCCGATGCGCTGGGCCCAGCTCGTACTGGTCGAAAACGACCCGGGCACATTCGATCCGGATTTCTGGCTCGATTATTTCAGGAAGGTCCATGCCGATGCAGCCTGCCTCAGCGCCGGCGGTATCGTAGCGTACTATCCGACCGAAATTCCATTGCACCACCGGAGTAACTGGTTGGGTAACAGCGATCCTTTTGGCTATCTGGTAAAAGGTTGTCGCGATAGGAATATGTCCGTGATTGCAAGGACCGATCCGCATGCCTGCTGGGAAAATGTGTACCGGCAGCATCCGGACTGGATCCAGGTTGAAGCAGATGGACGGAAACGCAAACACTGGTCGAATCCGGAACTTTGGGTAACCTGCGCACTGGGACCTTATAATTTTGAATTCATGAATGAGGTCCATCATGAAATTATGGCAATGTATAAAATTGATGGCATCTTTTCGAACCGGTGGGCCGGACATGGCATATGTTATTGTGAACATTGCCGGAAAAATTTCAGGAATTTTTCCGGTCTTGAACTTCCGGAAACATATAACCGGCTGGATCCGGTTTATCAGAAATGGGCAGACTGGAGGATCGTCCGCCTCAAAGAATTATGGCTCTTATGGGACAAAACCATACGGGATGTCCGGTCCACATCTAGATTCATCCCCAACGGCTTTCCCGATAAGGTCGTTACCGGCGCCCAATCCGATATATTTTTTACCGATCATCAGGCAAGAAGCGGTATGATCCCTCCCTGGTCGAACGGAAAAAGGGCCAAAGAACTGAGAGCGACCATGGGTATGAAACCCCTTGGCGGTATCTTTTCGGTGGGTGTGGAAGAACAGTACCGCTGGAAAGATTCGGTTCAGAATGAAGCCGAAGTAAGAATCTGGGTGGCTGAAGGCACGGCCAATAATATGCGGCCCTGGTTTGTTAAATTCGGAGGTGTGCTATATGACAAGCGATGGTTGGACACGGTTGAAAAGATTTACGACTGGCATTATAAAAATGAAAAATACCTGAGGAATATCCAATCCCTGGCAAACGTGGCCATAGTCTATTCCGAACAGACCGAAAGGAATTACGGCGGGGAAGCCTGGCAGAACCACAGCCATTGGCATGAACTGGGTATGTATCATGCGATGATCGAAGCCAGAATCCCTTTTGATATGGTAAATGATCGCCTGCTGGACGCAGCCTACCTGGTAAATTACAAGCTGCTTGTCCTTCCTAATGTGGCTGCGCTTTCTGACAAACAATGCCGGCAATTGCAGCAGTTTGTTAAAAATGGTGGCAGCATTATGGCCACTTTTGAAACCTCCCTATATAATGAACACGGTGATCACAGGGAGGATTTCGGATTGAAAGACCTTTTCGGAGTTTCCTACAAAGGAGATGTGGAAGGACCCATGAAAAATTCCTATCTGAAATTGAATCCCGATCCTGTTGCAGTGGGTTATCACCCCGTGTTGAAAGGACTTGAAGATGCCTATCGCATAATTAACGGTGTCTGGCGTTTGAAGGTAGATCCGCTGATGGATTTCCCTTCTCCGGTCACGCTTATTCCCTCCTACCCGGACCTGCCCATGGAGCATGTTTATCCCAGGCAAACGGGTACCGGCATCAGGGAACTTTATCTGAGAGAAACCGGTAAGGGCCGTGTGGCTTATATACCCTGGGATATCGACCGCACATTCTGGAATATTTTGAATGTGGATCATAGCCGGTTGCTCCACAATGTTATTCGGTGGACATTGAAAGAAAATCCACCGGTTCAAGTCAAAGGTGAAGGTATTCTGGACGTAACGACCTGGAAGCAGGACAGATCACTCACCGTGCACCTGGTCAATTTCACCAATCCTATGATGTTGAAGGGCCCATACCGGGAATTATTAGCCGTTGGCGAACAGGAAGTGACCATTAAAGTTCCCGCGGATGCAAAGGTCAAAGATGTAAAGCTTCTGGTTTCCGGGAAAAATGCCGATCCTGAAGTATCGGAAGGGCTTCTGAGGTTTCAAGTCGACAGTATATTGGATCACGAGGTGATTGCCGTGGATCTGGCATAATAGAGCCGGGAAGCCTTCCGAAAAAAGTTGTGGGCTGAGGCGTGTGCACATCTTTCAGAAGCCGGCAGTACCAGTGCTTTTTTTGTCTTCTTAAATGCTTTTTTTCATCTCCAGGGCAAGATTATAGGCATTGACAAAACTGGTAATGGATGCTTTCCCCTGGTAGGCAATATCATAGGCCGTTCCATGGTCTACAGAGGTTCTGATCACGGGAAGTCCAAGGGTTACATTAATGGCCCTGTCAAACTCAAGTAGCTTGAGTGGAATATGACCCTGGTCATGGTACATGCACACCACCGCATCATAACGGCCATCCACTGCCTGATAGAACAGGGTATCAGGAGGTAAAGGGCCGGCCACGTCCAGTCCCTCCTCCCTTGCCATTTTTACTGCCGGGGCAATTTCCCTTATCTCTTCATCACCAAATGCACCACCTTCACCGGCATGTGGATTAAGTGCAGCTACGGCAATACGGGCCGACTTCCTTAGTTTTTGTACGGTCCTGTAAGTTAGCCTGATCACGGTGAGGATCCTGTCCTTTTTAACCATTTCGATGGCCTCCCTGAGGGATACATGGGTAGACACATGGGTTACAATGAGTTTATCGGAAACCAGCATCATCGTATAGTCACTAACCGCACATAAGGCTGCAATATGGCCGGTATGCCCGGAAAAGTTACTGTCAACCAGTCGTATGGCTTCCTTGTTTACCGGAAGTGTTACTATACCCTCAATTTTTCCATCGAGGGCTAACCGGGTAGCTTTGGTAATATACTCAAGTGAGGCCCGCCCCCCTTTTTTTGAAACCTGACCGGGAGTCAATTCATCGGCTTTCAGTATGTTCAGGTCCAGCACATTGAGGAAACCTTCCCGGTGATCTTCAATGGAACCGATCTTTCTAACAGGTACGTTGTAACCCAGTACAACACTGGCCTGATTGAGTACAGTATAATCTCCTATAGCCACGACCGGTCCGCTTATCTTGTTTTTAACTATACTTTTCAACAGGATCTCAGGTCCTACACCGTTCGGATCGCCTAAAGTAATTCCGATCATATCGTTCAGGTATTTATAAATTTTAAAATATCATTGAATATGTCCTTTTCTCCATACCCACCGGGTTTGGTGATCAATTGAAGATGATCAAATGAATCGGACAACCTGGAAGCCACTACCCCCGGAAGCAATTCCTTTTGCGGGAAGATTCCATCCACGTTGAGGGACCGTATTACGGCCATTAAGGTGTCACCGCCGAATATGATAATTGTTCTGAATCTTCCGGCATTTAAGAGTTCGGAGATCCATTTTCCCAACCTGGATGATGCTTTATGATATGCCTCCTTAATTAAATTTTGTGGAATACTATTCCTGAGGTACATGTCGAGTAATTTTTTGTTTTCTACGGACCGGATCAATACATTATTACCTTTATTTGCTTCCCGTATAATACGCCGGTAAGCTGTATCAAACATGTTGTCAGTCCCGGAAATGAGCTCTTCAGGCTGAAAAGTATGGGTAAAGATACCCGTTTCGGCCAGTAGGTTGACCTGTTGAATAGAGACCTCGTTTAAACTGCCGTTCACAATAAGTACCGGACTGTTAAGGTTGAAGTTGCGATTTTGTCCAGTAGATAAATCGAGGTATTCGATCAGATAATCGGATAAGGCTGCCGAACCCGATACCGCATGGATCAATTTATGCTGATTGAGTTTTGCAGCAATGTTCTCAAGATGGCTGTCCGATTTGCAATCGAAAATCAGTATTTCCCTGTCACCCGTGAGTTTAAGATCATTGTTTTTCATGTCTTCCTTTGAAATGATCCTGATATTCAGGGTGGTCTGACGACGCAGGATATCGGATATATTTGAAGTG
The DNA here is from genome assembly GCA_964543195.1 of uncultured Roseivirgaceae bacterium. Lineage (GTDB taxonomy): Bacteria > Bacteroidota > Bacteroidia > Cytophagales > Cyclobacteriaceae > JAGTVG01. The sequence goes on along the minus strand of CAZIXF010000032.1, from coordinate 49,766 downwards.
GTTACAGGTTCCAGAGGGTCTTCTGAAAATTCTGTCTGATGCAAAGGGATCTTATTTATATAATGATACCCTCTGACGGTATATCGTTTTAATTTGGGATAAGCCGGAACAAAAGGAAGCTGAAACAGCGATAAACCGTTGATCATAGCTTCCAGTTCAGTTCCGATATTACCTCTCAGCGTGGAATCGGTTTTTTTATAATAATAATCGAATCCGGACTTCAGGGCATGATCAATTATCTTATTAACACGGTTGAAAGCCATATCGGCCGGCACATGCCTGCTTTCTGTATTAATGACCAGTACCGAATAATTTTCATCATAAAATCTTTGTAAGCCGTGATCGGACATGACAGGGATCACCTGTGTTTTAATACCCCTGTTTGCAAAATGCACGCCTGTATCCAGCGCACCGGTCAGATCATCGGCTATGATCAGTAATTTTTTCAAGTTTATGTTAAAGATGTTTTAGTGATTGTCCTGATTGGAATACATTTCATATACCTTATCCAAATTTTGAAAAATACCCGTTTTCATCCAGTAATGGGATTTCTGTTTCCAAAATCTCAATATCATCCCGCTCCTTTATGTGGAGCATTACCGCATCCGATACGTATAGATCACTCATATGAAGGGTGTCTTTAATCCGCACGATCCGGTATTCATTATCTTTTGCATAACCCGAACTTCGAATTGCAATATCCAGCACTTTCCTGTCGGGATCGGCTACAACCGGGATTTTGGCTCTTTCAAGAAAAGTGGCCGTGATCACATTGGCATAGGTGACATTAAAATCTATTTTGTCATACAATCTTTTCGTGATCACATCGGCCAGTCCCACGCCAAGTGCGTTACCATGGGATTCGGGGGTGATATCTGAAGCAATAATTGCTTTAATAAAAGGAATTTCAGGTTCCGGCTCCCCGATAATCTTCGTCCGGCCAATTATATTCGTGTCTATACCGGTACCGCTGATGTTCTTTCCAATTCGATCAATGATCAATACATCGATCCGGTCAACGGGAAAGTTGGGCCGGTGTTTTTTGGCAATTCCCAGCAAGCCCGGCTCTTCCTCCAGGATCCTGTCGACAGGTAGACCATGCACCGACATGGTCTCATCGTAAGCGTTTTCGATCACAGCAATCCCTCCCAGTATTTTCCCGGTAGTGAATATCTGGCGTGCCGCGGGTTCCAGGAAATCCGATAAGCCTTTTACTCCCTGCCGGTGCACTGTGGCGGCCCCTTTCTGTTTTCCCAGACCGATAACCGCCATCTTGGTCAATCCACTCTCATATCCGGAGTTGAAGTCGGTATGGGGCTTGATCTTGTTTACCAGGATCACTCCATCGGAATGGTAGGCGTTCTTATCCATGAATATATCGATGGGGCTGTTACCCCTGGGAAGAGAAACCACCTCCATGGAAGACCGTATAACAGCACCCACCTGATCTTCACGGATACCATAATCTTCGAGTAACTCTTTCTGTCCTTCGGCAGTTGCACCGCCATGGCTTCCCATGGCAGGCACGATAAAAGGTTCGGCCTTTTTTTCTTTTATATAATTCACCGTTTCCCTGACGATCAGCAAAAGATTATCGATTCCCCTGCTGCCCACCCCGATGGCGATTTGCTGGTCCTCTCTGATATTTCCACCCAGTTTTTTCAGTTCTTCCCGGACGGATTTCCGGATATTGTCCGGCTTATCGCTTTGAAAATGCTGTTTAATACGTGTCAGCGAAATATTATCCATCTTAAATTCCCATTAATTAACTTTCCGGTTTTTTAAAGCTCCAATATAAAACCGTTTTAAGTAATTACTTAATAATGTATCCAGGTTTATTCAAAATCACAACACGGTAACATAAACGATCCATGTAGCCAGTACCGACATGATGCCTACAAACAAGGTACCGAAAGTCTGAAGGCGATAACCCTGGTTAACATTCATTCCCGAAAGCTGGGTAACTACCCAGAAATAGCTGTCGTTGGCATGAGAAGCGATCATGGCCCCGGAACCGATGGCCACAACCACCAGGGCCCTTGCCAGGGTACCGTCCATATCGAGTGAACCCAGTAAGGGAGCCATCAGGCTTGCACTGGTAATGATGGCCACCGTTCCCGAACCCTGGGCCGATTTTAATGCTGCCGCGATGATAACGGGAAGCAGAATGGCAAGTCCTTTTAGATTAAGAATGTTTGCCTTGATCACATCCGCAATACCTGAATCCTGGAGTACGGTTCCAAAAGCACCACCACATCCTGTGATGATAATGATCGAGGCGGCTGCAAGTACGGCCTCACCGATCCATCCGGAAGATGAAACCATATGGCGGGTGAGTTTTACCGGTAGCAGGAAGGAGAAGATCACCCCTATCAGAAGAGCAACCACCGGTTGGCCGATAAAACCAATTATGCCTGATATAGTACCCGTTCCGAATGGATGGGAAGGCAACCCCCCTATCGAGCGCAGAATGATCAGGATAATGGGGAGCAGGATCGGTGTAACGGATTTTACAAGACCCGGAGTTTTATCGATTTCCGGCTCTTTCTCCATTTCTTCCATATCGTTTCTCAGGTCTTTTACGGTCCGGGAAGCGATCCTGGTAGAAAAGATCCATCCGGATAGTAGTCCCACCAGGCTTACGGGAAAGCCAAGGATTAACACCCATCCCAGATCTGCATCCAGTATCCCGGCAGCAGCCACCGGCCCGGGTGTCGGGGGGATCAGGGAATGCGTGACATAAAGACCCAGGCTCAATGCCATGGCAGTTACCGCCAGTGATATCTTAACCTGTCTCGACAGGGCTTTGGCCAGCGGGGCAAGAATTATAAATGCCGAATCGCAGAAAACTGGGATGCTCACGGTGTATCCGACAATACTTAATGAGAGCGGCACGTTTTTTTTACCCACCACCTTGAGGGTGCTTTGTGATATCCGGTAGGCCCCTCCGGTCTTTTCGAGAAATTTTCCAATGATGGAGCCGGCCAGGATCACTATACCGATATATCCGATGGTGTCACCAAACCCCCTGTTAACTGAACTAAGCACTTCATCGGCCGACATGGTCCGGGAAAGCAGGCCATAACCGAATGCAGCCATCAGCAGGGCAAAGAAGGGATGCCATTGAAGCCTGGTGGTAGTGAATATGATAAACCCGATGGCCAGAAACAGCAATACGATCAGCCACATTACGCTACTACGTTATGATTAAAAATTTCCGGGGGCCAAGATAATGATTAAATAGAATAAATCAATCTTCTCTCCTCAGTACGTACCACAGCGTTTCATGCCGGGCACCGATCTTAATCAGTTGGTGCCCCTGCTGATTGAAAACGGGAATCTCTTCAACCTGGTTTCCGGCAGAATCCAGTTTATACATGACAAAGGGATCCATATCCGAAAGCCTGATATCTGCAGGCACTCCTTCTACAAGGGTAGGAGCCTTTCCCCAATCCCTTCCAACGGAGGTCTTTTCTTCATTCCAGCCCATGTCTGTATTCTCAGCCCTTCCGCCTGCCACCAGCAGAACTATGGATGATTCTTCCAGGGGCTTTCCATCGAGTGAAGCCATTGCAATACTGGCCCAGTTGTAAGGGGTGGTATCCATAGCTATCGTTACCTTATCCAATACAATTTCCTTTCCACCAATATATCCTATGGCAGCTTTGGCAGCAGGTGCATTGACCGTAAAGACTGCTTCAGTTGAATCCCGGTTATCCCAGGTCAGTTCTCCTGTTTCACTGACCCAGGGACCGTCAGGTGCTACCACCTTTTCAGAAAGTTTTATTTCGTCCCCGCCAAACTTTACCTCGATCGGATGCATCAGGGTTATGGCATCCGGGGCTCCTGCCTTTTCCCAGACGTCTTCCATATTGGACCCATGAAGCCTGAGACGCTGATCGGTGGTTACCAGTTCCTCTACTACGGCTTTCTCAGGAATATTCAATTGGATAATCTTCTCCCCCGGCTTAACAGCCCCCATCCTGAACATTACCGCTCCTACCGGAAGGTAAACCTGCTTGAGGGGATGTCCTGCACTCGAGAAGAACCCGTCGATTTTTCCTTCATTATACGGACCATTAAAAGTGAAATGGTAAATGCCGTCCCAGTTATGGAAAGCAGCCACCGAATTGAGCATCGGATACATTTCAGCTACGAAGAAATTGGGAGCGGGATGGTCATATTCACTGATCGTGAGCGGCATTCCTTCCACACTGTGATGACCAAACCTGTCGAGGGTGCCGGCGTTATCATCGGCTACCATAGAGGAGTTCCTGATCAGCCAGTTGGTACTTGACCAGCTTTGACCGGGAAAACGGGGATGCTCCCAGTATGCATGCATATCAATGAACTCAGCATATCTGGCTTCCCTCAAAACACCCGCTATTCCACTGTAAGAAGCCTGTGTACCGGAGATCAACGCCCTGGTTCCCAGGTCTTTTTTTATATATGCGATCATTTCTTCAAAATAGGACATCTCTGTTTCTATCAGAAATGACCAGAGCATCTCTTTTTCCATGTCCGAAGCCTCATCTTCATAGGTAGCAATAATTAGATATAGATCTTTTTCAACATCACTCCTTTGCCCGTATTCCGGATTTGTCCCCAGCCATCTTCTCCACTGTCTTGCCAGCTCGGTTTTGTGATCTCCTTCGAGCTGAGGAAGCAAAGCCCAGTTGGATAACAGGGAGTTTTCATTATTCACTTCAACAAAAGCCACTGCGGGTTCCTCGGTATAGGTGGTGCCCGTATATGGGTTTTCATGGGTCAATAGCCGGCGGGCAAATTCTTTCTGCATACGGATATATTCCGGGTAAAAATTATCTATGGCCTTCCCGAAGTTGAATGCATTCAGGTCATAATCAACCTTGGGATATGTCCTGGATACGTGCATATTGAGGTTAGTATATATCCCATGGTTTTTCAATTGATAAATAAACCAGTCGAGCTTATCTACCTGTTCCGGATCAAAATTCTCCATCGATTCATCCCAGATGCCGGCCGGAGACGATCGCATGTCCATATGATGAAACCTCACCACATTACAACCCATTTTTGCCAGCCTGGCCGCAACCCGGGAAGCTGTTTCTTTATCCGGAAAACAATCATCGAACGTCACGTTGTCACCAAAAAAACGGACCTGTTCGCCCTTTCCGTTAATGAATTGCCCATCCTGCACAGTAATATAACCCGACTCTCCCGCTACATCCTCATTCAGAAAGGAAAGATCTACGGCATTTTGCGAACTGTCAAGGTCGTTAATGGCAAAATCAAACCATCCATGGGTATTCTCTGGTATCTGCTGGCAGGCAGAAATCAAAAAAAAGATGGCTATATATGGAATGATCTGATAAATAAATGATTTTTTAAGATTAGTGGTTTTCATAATAAAAATAGATTTATTGAAAAATTGATCGATTCACGGTAAAAAAAGGACAAGGGTTAATTTATTAAAAAAACACCGGATTATCCCAATGCGATCACTTTTTTTAACCGTTGACCATCATGGCCTATTTCCTGTCTTCACGGGCTATTGCGGATTTTATTTAAAAATGAAATTTTTATCACAGGCAGAATAATTTTTTCCAAAACAAGTTAAAGGGTAAATCCCATGGAAAAGCTAATCTTTCCCAGTATTTTTTTCTCTTTTTATACAGGTGTTTCCATGCAGGTTGGAAAATCACCATGAGGACTATTTCTGAGATCATGGGTGAACAACACCCGGTTACCATACAGGCCCAGGATAACAATTTCCGGTGGACATTCCACTTTTCAAATTTTGTTTTTATTTTTTATTAGAATATTAATAAAAATCGATTATCTTTCAATATTAATTCGTTTAATTAAACCAACTAAAACATGAAAAACAGCATTATAATGATCAGAAAGTGGATGATTATTGGTATAGCAGCCATATTTTTAGCAGCTTGTAATGATGAGGACGAAAATGTGGCCGATAAGGCTGACCTTGTGGGTATCTGGACAGCCCAGTCAGTTGACGTTGAAATAACGATTAACGGTGAGGATTTCATTGTTTATCTCGCCGAAGCACTTGGCATATCTGAATCACAAGCTCAATCTTTTGCCGACCAGATGATAGATGAAATTGAAAGTGATTTTGATGGTACGATAACGTTTAAAGAAGATAACACCTACGATACTAACTTTGGTGACGAATCAGATTCCGGAACCTGGAGTTTAAGTGGTGATGGAAAAAATCTGATCCTGGATGAAGGAACGGATGATGAGGTCAATGCGGAGATTGTCGAGATAACATCCAGTACGTTGAGGCTTATGTTTTCAGAAACTGAAGAAATTGAAGATATGGATGGCGACGATATAAATGAAGAAATGTTGATGGAAATCAACATGACGCTTACCAAATAATACTCATACTGATATCAAAACTTAATCCGGATAAGGTTAATATAATCCGGATTTTTAATTATTTTTATATTCATAGAAGTTGATTTAATCATTCAGATCACCTACCCTCAAAAAGCCTGCCCTGTAATTTTAGTGAAATTGAACTATTTAATGGAGAGCCAGGTTATGAGATATTTGATTAGGATCGTTTTTTTTATCTTTCTTGTGGGACTATTCTTTTCCTGTAACTCAAATCGGCCATTCAGCAAAAGGGATATGAATAAGAAGAAAGATTATTACAATATGCATGAGCTAGATCAGAAAAAGCGTGATAAGGTCCTGATCAAGAATATGAAAAAGAAAAAAAGAAAAAACAAAAAGAATTAAATTGCCGGGATAAGTAACAGGTATATCTCCCTTAAAATATCTTACATTGAATTCTCTCATGATCTTCATTATTAACTATTTGATATTTAACCAAATATGTTCCAAATAATAATCTGGCGATATCGTATTTTAAAGCCTGAATGTATAGGTATATTTCAGCAAAACAGCCCTCGTATCCGATACGGGTAATTCGGGTACGGTTTGATAAGGTGTAGTATTGAGGCCTTCATTATATACGATCCATAGATCATTTCCTTCTCTGAAATTATAGCGAAAGCGAATGTTGGCCGTAAGAAGGTCCAACGTGCTGTTGTACTGTATCAATGCATTCGTCGACAGTTTATTGTTCACTGCCGTCCCGATCCGCATTCGGGTTATGTGGGCATCAAATTCCTGGCACCTTTCATCGAACCGGATCCTTTCATAAAGATATTCGGCCGATAATTCCAGGTGCTTCGAAACATACCATGAAGGCGACAGCAGAAAGGACATTCGCCACCCATCATAAAATGTGCCGCCTTCAACTTTAATTCCCGTGCTTAAGATCCGTTCGTAGGGCATCCGGTAGGACGCACTTAACCGGTAAAAAGTGTAATCATCATCCGGAACAATGGCATCCTCCGATAAAACAAAGTCCCTTTCAAGATCCTCATAGGAAACTTTTGCTTCGATCAAACCACTTGCAGTTGACCTCGAGCTGAAACTCCACCCGGGACCGAATTCCGCGGACTGCACCGATTGATCTTCATTTCTAATATAGAAAAAACCGCTGATACCGGTCTTTTGCCAAATAAAGGGGGCATCACCACTGTACAACCAGGTATAAGAAAGGTCTGCACTTCCGTATTTAAAATCATTACGCTGAACAAAACCGATCCCGGGGTCATAGTTAATACCCGACCAGATAAAAGCCGCGTCATGCCCAAAACCTCTTCTCCGGCGTCGTTGTACTTCTGCAGTTATCCGGGCATTATTGATTCCATCGATATCCACTCCACCCGGAGGCTGGTCATCGAAAGTCTGGGCGTATTTGAGGATCAGGTAATCATCTCCCATTACACGTATCAAACCATCCAGTCCAAAGGCCAGATTGCGATGCCCATCCATACCTATACGGCTGGTTGCCATTCCTCCAATGTAGGAATTTTCATTAAACATCCTTTTCCGGAGCCGTAAAACACCAAAATTTTCAGAAGGAATGGAATCCACCTCTGCTGTTTGCATATCCAGGAATCCTATATCCCATTTACCCGTTCTGCCTACGATCCTTGCTCCTCCGTATATCGGCACCAGCCTGCCGTTCTCAGTAAGTCCGATACGGCGGCTGTAGAACAAACGGCTGAGCTCTCCGGTGCGGAATTCGAAGATACCGGCCCTTTCCTGGAAAAACTGTCTTTTCTCGGGATAAAATAAAGAGAACCTTGTCAGGTTTACCTGCTGGTCATCGGCTTCTGCCTGGGCAAAATCCGTGTTGAGGGTAAGATCCATGGTCAGGTAGTTGGTCAGGGAAAACTTGGCGTCCCCACCGATATCCCATTTGAAATCACTCTTTCTTACATATGCGGTGTGATCGGCGTTCAAATTATTCCATTCCTGCATACCCGCCAGTCCGTATGGGGTGATATACACACTTTTACGGCTTTTGATCCCGGTGATCTTGATTTTTTTGGCCAGAGAAGGTCTCAGGAATGCCCAGTCGGTAACAGGTGGGATATCCGGATATACCAATCTTTCGCTTCGATAGGCAATCTTGCGCTGAGCGGTCAGTCCCATGATCACGGTGCCATCCGTTTCCTGGAACCGCAGACTTGAGAAAGGTATCCGTATTTCGGCAAACCAGCCTTCTTCGTTCTGTTCCACTTTGGCATCCCAGAAGGTATTGAAATCACGGTTAAGCCAGCCACCCTGGGTAATGGACCCGCCCGTGGCATCATTCTGTATAGCCACATCATTGCGTATTCCCGTGGGCGTAGTGGTGAAAATGTAGGCCGTTTCGTTGTCATTATACGTATCGAGCATAATTTCAAAATGATCCGACCCGGCCAGCCGGTCACGATAAAGGGTATTCCCCCTTATAATGGAGGGATCGTGAACATACGCCCTTATGGAGCCATAAAAATAATCCTCATCATGGGCAAAACGGATCTCGGTCTTTTCAGTCGGGGGTTCGCCGGCATTGGGCTCATACTGTACTAAAGGCACCGGAGCAATGTTTTCCCATACAGGCTCATCCGGCATGCCGTCAAAATTAATGCCTTCTATTTCCGGTATAACAAAATAATCCTCTTCCTGGCCGAAAACCGGGTTGACTGTCAGCAGTACACCAATGAACAGCCAATTTATGCGATTAACGAAATGTACAAAAATCCGATCCCTCATATTGATGTTGGAAAAAATATGAATTCGCATTTACAAAAATAAATGAGAAGTCAGCCATTATTAATAAAATATTTAAAAAATGCCGTAAAGGAAATCGGTTGTTCAGAATTGACTCATATTTTTTTTATGTGGAAAAAATGTACATTTACTTTACCGTTTGGATAAATAAATTTAAGCGTTATAAAATTTACAGTCTTTTTGGACAAAATATTGCTCAAAATATTATTTCCCTTTTTCCTATTATTTTCTACATCCTTTGCACAGGAAAATCAAGGGGATCTGTCCTTTCTTGACAGGGGTGTGTTTTTTGACCCGATAATCCTTGATCCCTATGTATCCCTGCCGGCAGCCGGGATCCATAAAATCTTACGGTCAAGCAGGGATGAATTCAAGGGCATCTATACCCCGCTTACCTTAGGATTTCAACAATCTTTTATCCGGCTTAATCGTGATGAGAACTCCGGATTTGAGGTGGGTCTCGAAGCTGCCGCCTATACACAATTTCAGATCCAGCCCTGGGAGGGTAACACCTATCTGGGTGAGATGGTCAATGCCGATTACCGGGTAAGTGGATTCATCACTTATAAGGCGGATGACATGGTATGGCAGCTCAAGATATTTCATCAATCGTCTCACCTTGCTGATGACTACATCCTCCGCAACGAGATCACCACACCCAATCCCGGGACCCAGAATTATGAGCAGGCCGACATTAAAATATCCTACCAACCGGGCTCTGTGCGCTTATATGGTGGTGCTGGATTTGTGTATAATCCCAACAATATACGCAAACGGCTTTCTTTTCAGACTGGAGTGTATTACAGGAAATCCAGGGAAAAGAATCCCCTGATCCGTTTTGTTACCGGGGCAGACCTTAAGTTACAACAACAACACAACTTCAGACCCAACCTGAAAACGGCAGTGGGCATGGAGTTGGGACAACCTGAAAAAACCAACCTGGCCTTCCTGCTGGAATATTACAACGGACATCTTCCTTTCAGTGTTTTGGAATATAACCAGGTAAACTGGATCGGTATTAGCACTACATTGATATTTCCGTCAGAATAAAATTCCCGGAGCGTAGCATTTATGTGGCCCAAATGATAAGGTCTTCAGTAAAAAAACAGTAAGGATTCCAGCAGCCGGGAAAAGCCGGAAACGAATATTATACACTCAGTTCACACTCCCGGTGAAGCTGGATTTTTGCGGATCCGGTTATTTTCCAGGTTTAGCCGGGTTTTTTCAGATCAAGGAATATAATCCTCATTCAGGTCTCAATCGACAATAAAAATTGTTATATTATATAAAGGGATAAAGTAATCATTTAAACCCGTATTCATCATGCCCGAATTACCTGACGTAGAACTCTTTAAACGATATCTCGATTCCACTTCCCTTGATCAGAACATCAGGGAGATCTCGACCACCGATTCGCAGGTGTACAAAACAAGTCCGGCCTCACTAAAAAAAACACTGGAAGGACATTCCTTTGATCATTCCCGGCGTGTCGGGAAATACCTGTTTGTCAAGGTAAAATCGGATGGATACCTCATTATGCATTTCGGTATGACCGGGTACTTGAAATATTACAGGAATGAGGAAGAAAAACCCGATTACATTCAACTCCTGATCACCTTTACCAATGATTTCCACCTGGCATTCATCAGCAAACGAAAGCTGGGCAAGCTGGACCTGACCGAGGATGTCGAAAAATTCTGCAGGGAAAATGATATTGGGCCCGATGCCATGGAGCTTGACAAGGATGAATTCCGGGAATTGCTTTCCGGTAAAAAAGGAAAAGTTAAAACCGCCATGATGGATCAGAGCCTGATGAGTGGCCTGGGCAATGTATATGTCGATGAAATATTATTCCATTCCCATATTCACCCGGAAACACCTGTTGGTGATATGGATGAGGATATTATTGATGAGATCTATTCAAAAATGCATCAGGTGGTCGATACGGCCATCGGAAATGAGGTGGATCCCGGTGAAATGCCGGATTCCTACCTGTTGCCCCGTAGAAAGGAAGGTGAAAAATGTCCAAACTGCGGCGGGGAGGTCAAAAAAATTACGGTAAATGGACGGGGCACCTATTTTTGTCCTGATTGCCAGAGGAAATGAACCATTGACGGAGGATTGACAAATGAACAACAGGAAACAAATGAGCAACAGAAAACAACTGAACCCATGAACCCATGAACCCACGAACCAATGAACCAATGAACCAATGAACCAATGAACCTCTTACCCGAACACCCGCTTATAATTCTCCACAATATTACCTGCATAGGGTTCGGCGATCCTGACCAGCCGCTCCATTTCTTCCTTTGGTAATTTTTTCAGGTTTTTAAGTACATTGATGTTGTCCTCCAGTTTATCGATTGTATCGCACCCGCTGCACAAGGAAGAAACAGGCAGGGAATATACATACCGGTGAAGGTCAGCATAGGTGAGATCGGTCTGACCCACTATATCCGGGATATCTTCAGTCTTGATCTTTGCCGGTGTAGTGTCGATCCGCTTGCCCATCATACTTCCTCCCGACATGGTCTTCATGGCAATCACGCCATATTCCCTTTCCAGCAATACTGGCAGGGTTTCTTTCTGAAAAGACTCAAAACTGGGATCGCATACGTTAAGCGGTATCTGACAGGTATCCAGCTCCAGCCCTCTTTTTTTGAGTTCTTCCAGAAAATACAGCACCGTGGATGGGTTCTGATGACTGGTAAACCCAATATACCGTGTCTTGCCCTGTTCTTTTGCCTCCATGAATGCATCCAGGACGCCCTCATTCAGCCGGTTATCCACGTCATCATTGGTGGTAAGTGTATGTATCTGCCAGAGATCCAGGTAATCGGTCTTCATGGCTTTCAGAGACAGGTCGAGGTCTTTCCAGGCATCATCTGCATTACGGGCTACGCTTTTGGTCATCACGAATACATTATCGCGGTATTTGGGCGTAAGGAAGCGACCGTAAAACTCTTCGGAACGGCCCCGGTGATATACCCTGGCGTTGTCAAAGAACCTCACTCCCATTTCGATGGCACGTTCCACCATCCTTTCTGCCTCTTCGGCTTCGGGAATACCAAGATGATAACCACCCAGGGAAAAGGCAGTGGTTTTTTCCCCGTTCCGCACGATCTGGCGGGTTGGTAATAACTCACCCAGTTTATCCTGAGGGGTGCAACTTACAGCCCATGAGGAAAAGAGACCATAAGCGGTTAAAGCAGATGATTTTTTCAAAAATTCACGACGTGATTCCATAATGTTTCAAAAATTTATTTGGAAAAATTGTTATCAAATATTGAAATACTGAATCCCAATATATCAAAATCTTTTCAATGATTAAATGAAATGATGATCATTTATACTGGAATTATCAATCCGGCCAATCATTAACTCAACTCATCATTTTCATTAAACCGGTTTCAACTGGAATCCACTGAACCAAGCTTAACGTATATCATATGAATTGTTCGAATGCGAAAACTTTTATAAGGATATAACGAAAAGAAAGCAGGTAACGCTGAAAATGAGGTTGAAATCAAAACGGAAATATCTTTATTTTATGTTTTTTCGTTTTCCGGAATTTTGCGAGTATTTTATTTTCAATCTGTTTGAATAATCGGTCGTTTTGTGTATTTTGTGTAAACAATTCAAATTAAACATGTCATGAAACAGGTTATCCTATTAATTTTTGCAACCGGGCTATTTTTATCCTGCCAGACTCAAAAGGTTTCGCAATTGGAGACAGAAAATGCACAATTGAGGAACAGGGTCGACAGTCTTAACAATGCGTTATCGCAGGCCAGATCGAATATCGATCAGCAGGAACAGATGATGGAAGAAGCCAGGATGGAAGCAGAAGAGAGCCGCAAGGAAGCCGAAGAAGCACGCCAATTCGCTGAAGAACAACGGCAAAATGCCATGGAACAACAACAAATCGCTCAAAACCAGGTAAAAATAGCCGAGGAGCAACAACAACTGGCCGAAAAACAGGCCCGTATCGCTGCGCAACGGCTTCGTATGCTCAGGGAACAGATGAAAGCCAGAGAACAATAAAGAAAAGGATCCTCTGTTATTGAAATTTGCGTGAAAATGTAAAGTTCCGGAATCACCCCGGACACTATGATTAATCAATTTTTAAGACCCACAATGGATCTTCAGTATGTCTTGCAATAAAACATTCCATATGTTTTAATTCTTCCGGAAATCACGTATTTTCAGACAGGTTTTATTTTTACCTGAAGGAAATCAGATTTTTTGCCATATATTTCATCGTTGAAAGGATCAGGCCCTATTCCTATCTATGGATCATTAGGCTGCAGAATGATTATTCCATTTGGTTCAGAAACCGGATCACCGGGTCCGTTTTTATCTTTTTTATACCGGTAATGATCACCGGGTTAATAATCTGTTATTCATATGATATCCAATTATTCACAAGGGGGATATTGCTATCCTTGCTTTGGCTTGCCATTGCCCCTTTCCTGATACAGGATGCCTTACGCCTTATTGTCGATTTTTTTGAGATTCACAAAGATAAATTCAGGGATAAGGAAGAATGGCATGCCCTGCTGACGGAAGAGATCACCCAGCTCCAGAAGCCTTCCTACCTGCTTTTCGGGATCCAATGGGCCCTGGTTTTATCGGTTCTGATCGTATTTGCTGTATACCGGGATTTTCCCATGACAGCCCAGGTCTGGGCTTTCGTTTCATTTTTTATCCTGTTTTTGCTCTCCGCCATTGGATTCAGGGGAATAATGATCATGATCACCATGATCAAACGTATTTGTCAATGTAACCTGCATTTCGACCCCTATCATCCGGACCGGTTCGGTGGATTTGCCGATTTCGGTAGGTTTTCCGTTAAGGGAAGTTTATTCTTCTCGTCGGGGGCCCTTCATCCCTCTGGCATTGGAGGTAATTGCGGCTCTGGGAAACGGGAATTATGCCGTTATTGTCATCACCTACATCTTTACGGCAATATATATTCTGACCCTTATTTTAGGTTTTATTATTCCTATTCTTGATATCAAGCAATATGTTGATCAGGCCAAAGAATCGGTGATCCAAAGATCATGGAAAAAACTGCACACTTTAAAGGACGTTTTTGAACAAAAGGAAGAGCTCGATTATAAAACAGCGATCGAATTATATGTTCATTATAATTATTTCCATTCGCGCCTTCTCGATATGAAGGATTATCCGTTCGATTTACGAGTGCTCTCCGAGTTCAGCCTTTCGTTCATCCTCCCGTTGGGTGTCGCCATTTTTGAAATTTTTATAAAAAATTAGCCATGTATGACCTTGCCGTCGTGGGTGCCGGACCGGCCGGTTCATCTGCAGCCAGAAAAGCATCACAGCTTGGTCTAACGACGATCCTGATCGATAAGGAGCATTTTCCCCGGTATAAGCCTTGCGGGGGTGCGGTATCTGAACAGGCCCTCTCCTACCTTGATTTTGATATTCCGGAACAGATGATCGAGAGAAATATCTACGGAGCCAGGGTACACTACAAGGATCAGGTTATTGAATGTCGAAAAACCTATCGAATTGCCGTTCTGATCCAACGCACACATTTTGATCACTACCTGCTTAATAAAGCTGAAGAGGCAGGGTCGAAAATTATGCCCGGAAATAAAGTCAGACATTTTCGGCAAACAGAGAAAAACGTGGAATTAGAACTTTCATCAGGAAAAAGAATCCAAGCCCGGTACCTGCTCATTGCCGAAGGCATGCATGGACCTCTTGCCGGGAAAATACGCGGTAATGATCCCAATGATAAATACGGTATCTGTGCAGTCACCGAACATCCTGAACGTCCCGATGTGATTAACGATAGGCTGGATGAGGTGATCGATATTTATTTCGGGAATTTCAGGATGGGCTATGGCTGGATTTTTTCTTTCCATGACCATCTTTCGGTCGGTATTGGCGGAATTGCATCCTTTGTGAAACGACCGGATAAACTTCTACATGATTTTATGCAGACCAATCAACTCAATCCAGCATCTACACTACATGTTCATTGCATTCCACTGGGAGGTATTAAGCGGAAACTGGGAAACCGGAGGATACTCTTATGCGGTGATTCAGCCGGATTTGTTGATGCGTTTTATGGTGAAGGAATAGCCTATGCTATCCGGTCTGGCCAGTTAGCAGCTTCCTGTATTTCACGGTCGATATCCGATCCATCGTTCAGATTGGTGGATACGTATTACAGGAAATGTAATGAGGATTTCGGTCTTAACCTGAAAAATTCCTTGTACCTCTCCAGGATGATGCACCGTTTCCCGGGTCTCTTCTTCGGTATTTTCACCCGGTATAAAGCAATTCTGCACAAATACCTGGAAGTGCCGGCAGTCCGGATCATTTATAAAGATTACCTGAAATGGCTGACACCCAGGGTTCCTTTTTATATTACCAGGCTCCTGGTCAGTAAATTGCGGAGTTTATTAACCTTACTGATTTTGTAAATAAAAGGTAAATTCGGGAATAGTGGCCGTTGGTGGGGCTGGAGCTTGGGCGCAACCAAAGGGGGTAGTACCGGGTCTGGTGAAGGATAAATTCAAACTGAACATCTTGATCTTATCTTATGACGAACTGGGAAAACTCATTGTGGAAGCCCGGAAGGACAATGCGGCTGTGAAAAGGGTTGAAAAACGGACGGCTGATTATTTAAGGGAAAGCGGTACCACACTGGAGACCGAACGTTCTTATGTGGATAATTGTTTTCTGCTTGAAGATGTTTTTAAAAAAGTGTTGGATAATCCGTTTATGGATATCTGCCGGTCGCAGATCGATATCAGTTATGAGGCTGACAGCAAGGTGCTTGCCAAACGTATGCTCGGCTTCCACTGGATGACCGGATACGGCAATTATATGAAAGAGATCGGGTATGCCTTGAAGCGGCTGGGGATTGAGCTGGAGTGGATGTAGTGGGAAATTAGGGAATTAGGTCCAATTTAAATCCTGAATTCCAAGTGGCTTATCATATATTTCATTTCTTTCAAAAAATCTGGCTTACGGTACTTTCGAATCACGATATATAGAGCTTACTAAATAAGTTTCAAATTGATTTACATCACTCTAATTAATATTTGGGTTCGGTTCTCCATATAAGAATGCTTTCGTGATCCTTTATCTTCCATCATTTTTCGAATTTTTTCATATACCTTCTTCGAATGCATTTTATATTCTTCTTTTTCCTGACCTTCGAGAGAATTCATATATTCATTCATTTTCTTAAGAAGGCCTCTTAGTTCCTCATTGCTCATTTGAGAAATAATCTGTTCAATCACTGCCCTGCGTGATAGAGCAGATCTGTTTCTCAGGTATATGGTTTCCTCAATGTATTCCCTGTCGGGTTTTGGATAAATATCTTTAATGACAAGTCCCAATGCTGACAGTGGAATTTCTGATAACAGACCATGTACGGTCATAAAGTCTGCTTCTTTTTCTTTTCGATAAACGTAATTGAATACGGCTGAATTCACATTTTTTACTTCACCTGTTTTTTCGTCAATTGCGAAAGGCCTGGAAAATCTATCTTTTAAACCATATACTGTTAGTGAATCCTCTTTTGATGTTGAGGTATGTTCAAGATACATATTCCAATCTGATACAGGTGAAACACTACAATAAAGTAATGAGTCAGTAAAAGCAATCCTTGTTTTCCAGGAAGAGCGCGAATATCCAATCAGGTCAGTCAGATCAGCAAAATCCACAAATTCCATCAACAGGTGTTTAGCTGTATCCAGAACATATAAGGTGACTTTCTCATGTAAATACTCCGGCACTCCACCATCAGGAAACCTGGCTAATCCTCTGGCTGGTCTATAAGCGCATGTGGAAACTATTAAAGCAATACGTGTATGTTGATCGTTCCAACACGCTCCGTGATGAAGTTTATAGTCTAATTGGACATAATCGGAGTGACATGATGATGTTAAAATCAACAAACTTATTATAATAACATAATTTGGAATTTCCGATAGCCTGTTCACTATATAATGAAATTAATACAATATTTGTGCACTATTTTAGGGTTTCTATACTGAAAGATCGCAATTATCAAACTCTTCCGGACGGAAATACAATTTATAAGGTGTAGACTTTATTAACCGGCTGCTTAATTAGCAGCTATACCTGTTAATTCAGATAATACTAAAAGATCTCTATTGTACTTGTTGTAATTCTGACTCGTAACTTTCAAACTCTTCTTTGGAAATTTCCTCAAAACCATATGCACCACCCATGGCATACCAACTATCTGCTATTCTGTCGAGTATATGCACCTTGATCTCCTGGTCATTCTTATCATCATAATAAATGACTGCCTGCGGTGTTCCGGTTAGCTGCGCCTTTCTGTATTTTACACCCTTGACCTGTCCATCCCAGTCCTGAAGATATTCTTCTTTCTCATTCTCAATAAATGACTTATCTATGTTAATCGCCATAGCCGCAGGAATCATCCCCTTAACTGTTTCGACATCGACATCGTGGACGGCCTTTAATGCTTTCAACCCAAATTCCTCAACGGTTAATCCTTTGTTTTCTTCGGCAGCTTGTTTCGATTTTTCCATTTGTTCAGTGACCTGTTCAACCGCCTCCGCTGCTTCCCGTATGTCTTCCCCTGTTATTTCCTCCACCTCACTTGTGATGGTTTCTGATCCTTCGGATTCTGATTTTTCTGAACCACAACTGATCAACAGTCCCGCAACAGCCAAGACGGTAAATAAACCAGATAATTTTTTCATTTTAACCTCCATTTGTTTTTTCATGATTTATAAACTTTAATAACTATAGTAAAACTGCCTGTCAGGCGAATTCTCAGATTATATATCTGGCTTATCTATAATACGTATTCTTTCTACCGGGACATCCTTCTTACTGTCACTTTCATCCGACCTGTCGAGATGCCAGACATGATCAATCTGAACCATGTTCTTATATAATTCATCGGTAGAAGCTACCACTCCCCTGTGCCACCTGGCTACCTCCAGCCCTTCTTCTTTGGGCTTATTGGTATAAAGTACTATCATCCCTTCTTTCAACTCTTCTTTATCTGCCGGGTGGGATTCTAAAATCACCTTGTCAGTCCAGTTTTTATCCCCTGTTGCCACATCAAAGTCCCCAACATGGGTAACTACCTGATATTCTCCTTTTGTCTCATCACTCGCAGAAGTAATGATCTCTGCCGGGTAGTAACGTGTTTCACTGAAACCGCCATCTTCTGCGTAAAAAGCAGCCAGCACGACACTTTCGCCCAGATAATCATTTTTTTTTGTTTTTCCTTTAACAGTCATTGCTGACACCTCATCTGCCTTTTGATCTGCCGTGCTTTGAGTTGATGTTTTTACCGTAGTGCATCCGCTGAATAAAACTGAAAATGAGACGATCATCAATGCCGTTTGGCATTTGGTTTTCTGTAGTAACATGTCTAATACCGTTTTAAAAAATTTTACTTGAAAAAATATTAATTGCAGTTGTTATTTGCACTAACCATATTGTTGAAAGATTAAGGTAGCAATTCTATAGGTAAATCTCAACCATGATGCTAATAAATTGAAATGCAGGCTGATAAATGGTTTATTGAAGTGAAAGATCCCGGACTGAGCCGGGATCTTTCACTTCTTGGAGCCTCCGACAGGACTTGAACCTGCGACCCACGCATTACGAATGCGTTGCTCTACCAACTGAGCTACGGAGGCATATTATATAGTATGTCAACCGGTCTCCCCGCTCAGTTGGTGCTCACCCTGCAACCTGGCCCCTCCCTAAAAACCTCCACCGGAGGTTTTATTCACGGTCGGTCCTCAACTGAGCTACGGAGGCATTTTGTTGAGACGCCAAATTTAATCACATTTTCAATTGGATACCCGCGGTTCGAGGGGAAATTGTGAAAAAATATCGGCAATGGCCTTTTTCAGATCTTGCCCTACTCTTTCCGGTTTTTCCGTCAACACACCATAGCCGGTGCCCTGCCAGAGCAGTTTTTTCGATCCGGCATCCAGCACATCGATGATGATCATCGTCGTCTTTTTGGAAAGATCGTCATATAACCAGGGATCACGGTACCAGTAATAGGGATAACCACCATATCCATACCTTCCATACCGGTCATAATAAGATGAACGGTCCTCAACCTCCTGGGAAGTGCCCCCCTGTATCTTTACGATCAGGTCGGCATCCTGAATACTGGTGTATCCACGCTTTTTGAGTTCACCGGCCACCGCATCGAAGATCCTTTTTTTGTTGGTTTCGCTGAAAGCAAAATTGGATTCAGGCATGTTGTCCGGATTGAAAAACTTAAAACTTTCAAACCGTGAAAAACTGCTTTGATAAATTCTTTCCGATTGAATTTTGAAGGACGATTTGCAGGCCGTCATTACAATGACCGCCGGAAGAAAAATCAATATGGTTAAACGACCTGTTTTCATAGATCCTTAATTGTAGAGTCGTAGAGT
>CAZIXF010000032.1:25840-30059 GCA_964543195.1 uncultured Roseivirgaceae bacterium | reverse complement strand
GTGGAGTCGTTTAGATGAATTATTCAACTGGATATCAATTTTAAAATTTAAATTATACCATGACACACTTAACGCTTATAAAAAAATAGCATTACAAGTTTTAAACACATCAACACATCAGCAAAAATATCCTTTCTGCTATCCCCTTCCAACCTTTTTATAAATAACGGGGTCTTTCCAGTAAAAATTACAGGAAGATGAGAGAAAAAATAATTTTACTGGCTAGCGGACTTTTTCTTTTTGCGTGTGTCGACAACCTGAACTCGATCGTCGAGGATAATCCACCAAATCTGCGTGAACTGAATGCACAGGAAGAACTTCTGATCGAATCATCCAATGATTTCGCTTTCGATCTTTTCCATGAAATAAATGAGATCGAACAGGATCAAAATTTCTTTTTTTCGCCTCTAAGTGTAGAGTATGCACTTGGCATGACCCTTAACGGTGCCGATAAGGCCACTTTGGAAGCTATAAAAACCACTCTCGGGAATGAAACATTGAATGAGCTGGAAATAAATGAGGCAATGCATTCCCTGACCGAGTTTCTGACAAAGATTGATAAAACCGTCCTGCTGAAAATAGCCAATTCCATCTGGTATAAAGAAAATCTATCCATTAAGCAAGCCTTCAAAGAAGCAGTAGAAACCTATTACGACGCCCGCAGCGAAGGATTGGATTTCAATGACCCTTCCGCCAAAGACATCATCAACGGCTGGGTTTCCGATAAAACAGAGGGGCTTATTCCCGAACTGATCGATGCCATACCGGACAATGCGGTCATGTACCTGATCAATGCGATCTATTATAAGGCAGAATGGCAGTATCAATTTGATGAATCATTGACTGAGGCAGGACCTTTTATTCTTGGGAATGGCACCACCATACAAACCGATATGATGCATTCTGAAGGGACCAGGATCAAATATCATAGTACAGATGAATTGCACTTTATAGACATACCATATGGGAATGGACAATTTTCCATGTCAGCAATTGTTCCGCAGGCATCCATTAGCCTGGATGAGATAATCCCTTTGTTAAACCGAAATAACTTTACCTCCTGGGCAAATGCTGCAGATACTGCGAGATTAAAACTGGCCATGCCTAAATTTAAGATTGATTATAAAACACTCCTTAATGACCCTTTAACCGATATGGGAATGGGCATAGCGTTTATAGACGGAGCCGATTTTTCCAGGCTATTTGAGGAATACGAGAGTGGATTGCAGATAAGCCGGGTAATTCACCAGGCAATGATCGAAGTGAACGAAGAAGGTTCTGAAGCCGCGGCAGCAACGGCAGTCGAGATAGTGGAAACTGCATTTCCTGCAAAGCCACAGGAAATTGTGATCAACAGGCCATTTGTTTTTCTTATCAGGGAAAAACATTCGGGCACGATCCTTTTTGCCGGAAAACTGATGGATCCGCGATAGGATTCCAGGAACTCGAAAATATTCAGCTTAGATAAGTTTTATCGATCCTCCTCCTCTTCCCGCGTAAAAGGCACGAACCTGACCGGGAAGAGGTCTTTTCTTTTTATTTTGTCGCCCTTTTTGGTCAAGAGCTTCAGACTCTGCACCCGGAAACGCGGTCCGACCGGTATGATCATTTTCCCGCCATCCTTGAGCTGATCGATCAATGGCCGGGGCACTTCTTCGGGAGCCGCCGTAACCACGATGGCATCAAAAGGCGCTTCAGAAGGCCATCCTGCATATCCGTCTCCCTGGCGTGCATGAATATTTTTATAGCCCATTTGCTGAAAACGGTGCTTTGCCTGTCTGGCAAGTTCGGGAACAATTTCAATTGTATATACCTCATCTACAATGTCTGACAATACAGCCGCCTGGTATCCCGAACCTGTCCCGATTTCCAGCACCTTATCATCCTTATCCGGTTTAATTGCCGCTGTCATATAGGCCACTATGTAGGGTTGAGAAATGGTCTGACCTTCACCTATGGACAAAGGCCGGTCCTCGTAGGCGTGGGGTCGTAAATGATCTGGTACGAATCTATGCCTGGGAACCTCACGCATGGCTTCGAGCGTGGCCTGGTGGGTAACACCTCTCTGTTTTATCTGGCGGTCAACCATTTTGTTACGCAGGGATTCGTAATCATCCTGGGTACAATGGAATGAGATAAGTCCCACGAACAGTATAGTAATTTTAATCATGTTCATAATTGCTCCTTTCAAACAGGTTTATTAGTATATAAGTTAATGATTTTCTGACAGGCAGTCAACAGGTATGCGCTGGAATTTCGGCGGTTCTTTACCAGCAGAAAAAACCGGAAGAGGTATCATAGGAAAAACAATTATCTTACTATCCGAATATCAACACGATAGCGGCAATGGCCGTAGTGGCCAGAAGAAAGATCCGGTAGGCTTTTTCAGGGATAATGCGTACGATATAGAATCCGGAAACAGCACCGGCTGCTATGGCAGGCAGGAGTATAAGATCGATCGTAAAAGTCTTTAATGAAATGGTTTCCCAGATAAATATATGGAACGGGATCTTAAAGAGATTGATGATCATGAAGAACCAGGCGCCGGTTCCGATGTATTCGTTTTTCGGCAGCCGCATGGAAAGCAGGTACAAGGCCATAATCGCACCGGCCGCATTGCCGATCATGGTGGCAAAACCCCCGGCCAGTCCCATAACGGCAGGGAATAAAGTTCCGCCCGGCACGCTGACCGCTTTTTTCATATCCCTCCATACCAGAATCCCGACACTGATCACTACAATAATCCCCATGATGTCCTTGAAAACAGCATCACTGATCATATCTCCTACATAAATACCGATAAAGATACCCCCAACCGTCCAGGGCAAGAGTCTCAGGATATATTTCCAGCTGGCATGCCGGTGATAATAGGCCACCGCAAAAATATCGGCCATACTGAGCATGGGAAGTACGATCCCTGTGGATAGTTTACCACCGAATATATACGCCATAATAGGTACTACGGCAAGGCCGGCGCCTGAAATACCCGTTTTGGACATTCCGATCAATACTGCACAAAGTATGATCAAAAGCAACTCGGTCAGGTTCAGCTCAATTGATAAAAGAGAAATCAAGTTGTCAGGAATTTAATATCCTATTTCAGATTGGTAAAAATAACCGATCAGTAAAAAGAAAAAAATACCGGCTATAAATATTATACTTTTATGAATTTTTTTTAAATTAATGATCGTATAATCATTCATAATAAAATGAAATCTATCCCGGAGAATATTGAATTGTCAAAAGAGAACCCTTTAAATATCAGTGTATTCGAATCGAATAAACTTGTATTTCCTTTTCATTATCATGCTGATTATTATGAACTTACCCTTACAATAGGCAGTACCGGAATCCGGCTCGTAGGTGACCATATGGAAGAATTTGAGGATGTGGATCTTGTAATGACCGGTCCGGGTATTCCTCATTGCTGGCTCAATAATTTATCCGAAAATGATTATCCCCGGGAGAACATCATGGTGGTGGTGATCCATTTTACGGAAGGTCTTTTTCCGGAAGAATTACTGAAAAGAAAAGAGCTCGCCGCAATAAGGCAGCTTTTCGATTATTCAGTCAGGGGTATCTGTTACAGGGGTGAAATCAGGGAAAAAGTAAAGGAAGACATATTAAGACTGAAAATTGAAACCGATTTTGGTACATTCGTCGATATTTATTCTGTTTTGAATAAATTAAGCCTTTCAGACGAATATTTTTTATTAAGCAGCGCCGATTACGAGTTCAGGGGTAAGGATGATGAACTGCAGAAATTCGAACGGGTGCATGATCATATTGCACGTCATTTCCGGAATAAGATAAAGATTGGATCAGTGGCTGACCTGGTGGATATGAATGAATCAGCCTTCAGCCATTATTTCAAGAAGAGAACATCGAAAAGTTTTACGGAATTTATCAATGAATTGCGGCTGAATTATGCCGCTGATCAACTTACCCGGACCGATAAG
Source organism: uncultured Roseivirgaceae bacterium (assembly GCA_964543195.1). Lineage (GTDB taxonomy): Bacteria > Bacteroidota > Bacteroidia > Cytophagales > Cyclobacteriaceae > JAGTVG01. The sequence continues at coordinate 26,100 of CAZIXF010000032.1, read as the reverse complement.
AATATTGCCGGGATCGCTTCGGAAGCGGGTTTTAACAACCTTTCAAATTTCAATCGTATTTTTAAAAAATGGCAGCATATAACGCCTAACCAGTGGAGAAAGCGAACCCAGCCTATTCTTGCTTGATTGAAAGCTTCGAGAGCGCAGGCCGGTAGCTTAACCGGTTCTTCCTATATAAAAATTCCGGAGATTACATACATTTTTCAGATTTACTTAAACTAACCGGTTTTACACAAACTTTCCGGAGTCAACTATACTTT
>CAZIXF010000032.1:5774-25740 GCA_964543195.1 uncultured Roseivirgaceae bacterium | reverse complement strand
ACTTTCCGGAGTCAACTATACTTTTCAGGAATATTCAGCCCTTAAGGAAATAAAAAATACTTTAAAAGATCTATTTTAAATTGTATATGATCAGCTACTTATGTGCAGTCAATTCAATTTTATTAAATATCTTATCTACCGCATAGGTCAACCGTTTTTTCAGCTTTTTCTCGTTGCTAGCCAGCATCCCCACCGCAGTACCCTGCCAAAACAACCTGTTGGTGTGGGCATCCACAATATCAATGGTGATGGCTCCTTCGTCATAAATACTCACCAGGTGTTCGTCCCTTTCAAAATAATATTCACGCTGACCCACATAATCCGTATTTAACCTGGGATCGGACTCAAGTGACTGTACCTGTTCTTCGATCACAATACCAATATTGATGAACAGGTCAGGGTCTTCAGATAATGCGAAACCTCTTTCCTGCATTTTATGCTTTATTTCGGTCAGTAAAAACTCAAAGTTTTCCTGATCGTACGGCAGATGGTCATAATGGGTGTAATCGATGGAATAAAAATTATAGGTCGAATACCTTTCCGGTACAATTTCGTTGATCCTCTCGGTAGTTACACGGACGGGCACACATCCGTATAAAAAAAAGAAATAAACAATAAGAGAAAAAAATTTTTTCATTATGGAATTCCTTAAAATAAATTTAAACTTTTTTACTTAAGATAGAAAGTGGAAAAAAATATATCTATATTCTATATAACGAAAAATGATCCATTACATTAGAATAGTTGATTAATCGACCCGGAATATATCGGATGCAGAGAAAAATACTCATTTTATTTTTTGCCTTATTATTAGCAGCGATCCTGCTTTTTTATCCGGTCCTGAATGAAATAGGTGCAGGAATTGCGATCATGCTGCTGGCTATTCTCAACCTTGAGCAGGGTTTTAAAATACTCACAGAAGGGCCACTACGGAAATTTTTAAGAAGATCGACCGACAATCTTTTTAAAAGTATCGGGGTGGGATTTATTTCTACTGCATTGCTGAATTCCAGCTCAATGGTGTCGGTACTGGTTCTGTCATTTTTAAGTGCCGGTCTGATCACTATGAAAGCCGGTATCGCCGTGATGTTCGGATCCAATATCGGAACTACTTTCACCGCCTGGCTGATCGCCCTTTTCGGCTTAAACTTCAAAATAAGCACACTGGCTTTGCCACTGGTGATTTTTGGGGTATTTTTTATCTTCCAGCGATATAATTCACTCAAGGGCATTGGTTATGCCATACTCGGACTGGGATTCTTGTTTCTTGGTATTCATTACCTAAAAACCGGATTTGAAGGGCTCGATTACACCCTGAGTTTCCTGGGTGCGGAAAAACTCGATCTCTGGTCAATGCTGGGTATGACCGGAGCGGGCATTATCGCAACCGTACTTCTTCAGTCCAGTGCGGCCAGTCTTGCCATAATCCTTACGGCCCTTGTATCACAACAGATCTCCTATCCGGAAGGGCTGGTGTTGATGGTTGGTATCAATATCGGCACAACTTTCACGGCACTCATCGGTTCGGTAGCATCTGACCCTCAAGGAAAAAAACTGGCCCTCTCCCATTTGATGTTTAACGTTATTACTGCGATATTCTCACTTATATTCCTTCGGCATCTTCAGGTGTTTGTTGATTTTCTTTCTGCACCTCTCGGAATAGGTTCCGGTGAATTTGCCCTAAAACTTGCCCTTTTTCATACCATTTTTAATTTTTTCGGCCTGATCATCATGACCCCATGGCTTGATTATCTGATAAAATTCCTCGACAGAATAATTACAAAAAAAGAGGAAGAAGTAATAAAAGCTAAATTTCTCAATAAAAGTATTCTCGACCATCCACAGAGTACAATCCATGCCTTGCTAAAAGAGACCGAACATTTACTGGACCATACTTTCGAGATTATTGCTCACGGGCTTAATGTTCACCGTGAAGACCTGCTTAAAGACGGGAAAGTTAGTCGATTACTTGCGAAATCAAGAGAAAGGATCCCGATAAATATTGACGAAGAGTATATCAGAAAAGTTAAGCATATCTACAGTAAGATAATAAAATACGCTTCCCTGGCACAGGAACAAAACCTTACCGCCGAAGAACAGGAGTCTATTTCCAATATTAAATATGCAACTCGTCTTATAGTGGAAGTAATCAAAGATCTTGAAGAATTCAGAAAAAATTTAAATGAATTTCTTTCATCGGATAATGAATACCTGCGTGACACCTATGATAAGTACAGGAAAAGGCTGGTTAAAATCATTAAGGAATTATTATTGAATCTCGTGCATTATCCTTATCAATCCGATTATTCAAAAACTCCGGTAAAACAACTGGATGACTCCGAACGGAAAAAAATAAAGGAAAATCTCAAACATCAGCGTAACAAAATAAATCAGCTTGCCGAAGATATCAATCAGATCACCACAAACATGATCGCTGAAAGAAAGATCAAAAGCAGAATGGCTTCCTCTATCATCAATGACAGTGTATATGTTACCCGCATTGGCGAAAATCTGCTCACTATTCTGGAGATCTTATATTCGGAATTTAATGAGTTTGATTTTGAGGATGATGAATTGAACGTTGTCCGGTAAAGGCAATAAAACAGCTTTCAGATTCTTTCAGTGCCGGTTAATTTCATTAATATCACTGCCAGGGAATAAATCAACAATAAGGTAATGGGTTCATTATTATTGATCTTGCATTCTTACGAAGGCTATATGATACGTTTGGCCGTAGGAAGCCTGAAAATACACGCCTTCCAGTATATCGTTGGAAAGATTATATTTGAGATCATAATAACTTCCCCTGTAATTCACATCATCAAATTCCACATAAATTTCAGGTGGGTTTTTTTCTTTTAGTTCGGCAACCGCTACTTTAATGGGGCTCGGATTATAATAGGTCGCTTCAAGTTTATCGTTTTCTTTAACTGCTTTGATCTCAAGCACATAATTTCCATCCGGCCGGACCCACTGACCAAGCAGGGTATCCGGATTGATTACCATCAAGCTGCTGGTGGCCGGTTTTTCACTTTCCTGCCGTTCTGATTTTGACATTGCTGATTCTTTACCGGTGGACGGTAATTCGTTAGATTGTTTCTCTGTTGGTCGATCTGAAAGTTGTTCCTGGTCGCTTTTCTTTTTTGTCGATGAATTACAGGAAAAAAATAAAATAAGAAAAACAATTAATATACTGTGGAAAACTGAAACTAAATACCTCATAATATAACGATCTTGGTTCTGCGGTTTCAGATAGAGTCAAAAATTTGTATGAGATTTGAATACTTTATTAAGTCGGGATGACTGGATTCGAACCAGCGACCTCGTCGTCCCGAACGACGCGCGCTACCGGACTGCGCTACATCCCGATATATTATTTGGTGATTTAGTGATTTGTGAATGAGTGATTTGTAATTCACAGTCACCATTTATATCCACTTAATAAAATCATATTTTCAGCACTGCTACCCGTCAACCGGCCGGTATGTAATCCGGCGATAAAAATATGTATGTTACTTCCTGCGAATATAGTCCTTATTTTTAAGTTATTTCAAATAAAACTATAACTGATTTTGTTTTGTGGGGATTGAAATGATTTTTCATAAAATCTAAGCAGCAAAACATGAAACCACTCCCCTTTAATTCACCACTCCCCTTTATTTCAAGGGAATTGGGAATGTCTACATTTTTACCCGGAAAATTTCCTTTTTCACATCTGCTTTGAACATGAGGCCCTTGTCGGCCAAAAAATAAACTAAATTATCCCATTTGACGCCTTTATCTATAATGGTGTCATCGGCAATGAGGGACTCCGTCCGGCCATTTATTTCCCTATTTAGAAAAAACCGTGTTTTATAATGTGTATTTTGATAAAAAAACCGGTGTTCTTCCCAGCCGTTATTGATTATTAATTTAATGAAATCTTTAGCTGATATCCGGTTGCATATTTTAAACCAATGTAGCCTGAAATTCGATATATCGTGCGATACTTCTATATCATCTATTTCATCTTTCCCAACGGAGCGAATAACCGATATGAGGACCAGCTTTCCATTTACTGATTTTGTGAAATTAATTCTTCTCTCGTCTTCCGTTCTTTCCCATTCCTTTAAGAGTTCTTTATAATCAGACTCTCTAAGTTCTTCCATAGAACAAATTATTTATTTAGAATCTTAATTGGGATATGTAAACGTACAGATCATATACTATTGAATATATGCTATTGAATATGAAAGTTATAAAAAGAATCAATCTAAAAAAATTAATGAATCGTAAAATCTTACAATGTTACCTGCAAGATACAAACCGTATTTTATCTTTCATCTCAGTTTTAATCCTCTTTATCGATCCCAATGTATAATCAATCTCTTTTTTTGTGTTTTGACGCCCGAGTGAGAACCGTATACAGCAATGCGCCTCGTCCGCGGATAAACCAATTGCCAGCAATACATGGGAAGGTTCGGGTGATCCGGACCGGCAGGCGGATCCGGATGAAAGGGATATACCTTTCCGGTCAAGCGACAATACCAGTGATTCTCCCCTGACCCCGGGAATAACCATATTCAGGGTATTGGGCAGACGTTCAGAAGGATGCCCGTTCAGTTTACAATCCGGGAAAATTTCCATTATCCCCTTTTCCAGTGTGTTTCGCAATTCCAATACGTTATGCTGAATTGTCAGATGACGTACGGCCAGTTCAGCAGCCTTTCCCAATGCTGCAATACCCATTAAGTTTTCAGTGCCTGCTCTTCTTCGGCTTTCCTGACTTCCTCCCGAGATCAGGGGATCGATTTCAATACCTTTACGCTGATAAAGGGCTCCAATACCTTTGGGTGCATGCAATTTATGTCCGGAAAGTGTAAGAAAATCCACGTTAAGGTCTTCTGCATCCACGCTGATTTTACCAATGGCCTGTACGGCATCGGTATGAAATAAGATATCATGCTGATGGGCAATTTCCGCCAGTTGTTTTACCGGTTGAACTGTCCCGATCTCATTATTGGCCAGCATGATCGAGGCCAGCATGGTATCCGGTCTGATCGCATCGATAAAATCTCCTATATCGATCATTCCATATTGATTAACGGGAATATAAGTAATTTCATATCCCTTTGATTCAAGCCACTTACAGGTATTCAAAACCGATGGATGCTCAATGGCTGAGGTAATGATATGGTTCTTCCTGCTGTCAGTATTTTTAAAAACAGCCCCCTTAATGGCCGCGTTGTTGGATTCCGAACCACCACTCGTAAAAATGATTCTCTTTGCCGTTGTATTGATCAGATTGGCTGTATTTCTTCTGGCGGCTTCCACTATTTTTCTTGCCTGCCTGCCCTCCCGGTATAGTCCGGACGGATTCCCGTTCTGATCCATTAACCCTGCCATGACATCACGGACCTCTTCAGCCAGCGGAGTGGTGGCATTATTATCCAGATATATCCTCCGGTCCGGATACCCGCTCGCCTCTTCAGCATAGTCTGCCAACTTCATCTCGCCCGAATCCCGGACGGTCTCTCCGGTAGCAGAAGAGATCTTTTCCACTTCACAGAGCAAGGTTTTATATACCGGGAATCCTGAAACAGGATCGTAATTCATAAGATCGGTTAGTTCATTCACGTTGCATTTCTGCCAGGCTTCCGGTCCGACCGGACCACCACCGCCCATATTGGCGTCTACACATCCTTCCATAATATCTTCGGTTACGTAGGCACGGTAGGATACCTCTCCCCTTCGTGTTCGTATGACCACTTCATCCCCGTTTTTAATATTCCGTGCTTCGGCATCTTTCGAATTCATGGTAACCACTGGTTCCGGTCGCTCTTTTAATAACCCGGGGATTCCATGATGCTGGGACCTGAAATCGGTAGTTACCCGGGATCCGGAGTTGAAAATGAGCGGATAATTACCGAGCAGGTCCGGTGTGGTGAGCGGGCCTTCCTCGGGTTCTGTGAATTCAGGTAATGCACTGTAACCGTTTTCCTCCAGTATGGTTGAAGCAATCTCAAATTTACCGGAAGGAGTTTCAAATCCAGGTTTTCGATCCTCCCGGAGAAGTCCTTTTTCCCATTTTTTGTATTCCGTCATAACCCCTTCCTTGCTGACCATGCCGCCGTTTTTTTTCACTTCGTCAAGGGTAAAACCTGTATTTTTCAATACATATTCATATAACTCTTGTTCATTTTGGGGGAATTTTTCCCCGTAACCTAAACATTCGGCCAGTTCGGCCATGATAAAAAAATCATTTCTTGCTTCACCAACCGGTTCTATGATCTTTTCCCTTAACCGGAACGTGTTTCCATAGATCTTATAAGAATCGATCTCATACATGGTCGTTGCCGGAAGAACGATATCGGCATAAGCGGCATCTGCGGTCAGTTGCCGGTCGATGCATACCAGGAATTCAAGCTCACGTAACGTATCCTTCCAGATTTGTGGCTGGGGCCAGGAAGTAATGATCGAGCCGCCATGGATGATCAAGGAACGTATTTTATAAGGATGACCCTTAAGCACCGATTCGGGCAATGAAATCGCATGGGATTCTCCCCGGTAATTACTGTAAACCGGAAATCGATCACGGCCCAGTGCCTTTTTAACGTCCGGATTAGGGATCAACCCCTCACGGTTCACCCTGAACTGATTTTCCTTCATGCTGAAACATCTCCCCCCCGGAACATCCAGGTTTCCGGTAAGGGCCCACAGTACAAATACTGCCCGTATATTCTGTACACCGCTGTTTGTATATTCCAGGCCCGTATACATAACCGGAGCCACCCCATTGGAGGATACCATTTCCCTGGCCAGCCGTTTTATCTTATTCTGTGACACACCGGTGATCTCTTCCACCAGGGCCGGCTGAAACTGCTGGGCATAAGTTGAAAAATCATCAAATCCTACGGTCCAGTTTTTTACAAAATCAGTATCATATAATTCCTCCTGAATAATCACATTACACATTCCCAATGCCAGGGCACCATCCGTACCCGGCCTGACGGGGATCCATTCCGCCCCATCCATTTTTGCCAGGGCTGTCTTCCGGGGATCAATCACTATGATACGGGCTCCTTTTTCATGCGCTTCCTGCACCCGGTAAAAATCCGCAGGGGGGCTGTCGGTAGCCGGATTGGCTCCCCATACCATGACCATCTCCGCATTTTCGATATCGGAATACATATTATGATACATCCCTCCCATGGTCACATGCGGCGCGATCATGGCAAAAGAAACATAACAGAGTGCGCCTACACCAAGCGTATTGGGAGAGCCAAAAGGAAATAATACGCTGGAAGCAGAAGAAATGGCCACATCCTCAGGTTGAAAGACATCGCACAAGGCCAGTTCAAAGCTGCCCCGGCCAGTGTAGATTGCGGTAGCTTCCGGGCCATGTTCCCTCTTGATGGTCTGGAGTTTATCCACAATTATATTATAGGCTTCCTCCCAGGTAATCCTTTCGAAGTCATAATCCCCCTTTTTCCCCTTCCTTTTCATCGGATATTCAAGGCGGTGTTCCGAATACACGATCTCTTTTGAATGCTCGCCTATTTTACAGATCATCCCATGTCCCGACTCTGTATCGGGCTCCACTTTATCCAGTCTTCCTTCCTTGTCATAAGAAATTTTCACCCAACAACCTGCCGGACATATGCCGCATAATCCTGTTTTTGATTGCATTTTCCTTGCATTAAAAAAATTCAAAAAATGATGTTAACCTAAAATACCAAATTTTCAGGCGATATGGCAAAGGCCACATGGAAAAATGATTTTAATATCGGACTTTGATTTTATTTTGCCGGGTATTAATTTAGAGAAAATTATTATTAGCGGTAGTAGCTCAGTTGGTAGAGCATCAGCTTCCCAAGCTGAGGGCCGCGGGTTCGAGTCCCGTTTACCGCTCTGCTAAAAAGCAATTAACCATCTGATTTTGGTTGCGGCTATATTATCATCCTTCCCGGAGCAATCGGCTCAGGTTTTGTTTATATAAAGAATAACCGTTGTGTGAATTTAATAATGACAAACCTGGTGAAACCCCGGTGATTGGATACCATGGTGTGAATGGATCTTTACTTCATAGGTGATTTGTCCCGTAGCGAAGCTGCAGCGATGCCTGCCGGCAGTATCTTACATGTCGGGAAACCGATAGAGTAAATCATATCGTTATCCCGTTTTTTAGCCATTTTTTAATTATATTCATTTTTTTACTTGAATCATGCATCATATCAAATCGGAATTAAACAAATTGCTGGGCCAGATCGAGAGACTGGATGAATTCTCAATGGAATCTGCCAGTCAGTTTTATGATCTGTTCGAAAGAGCCTATAACATTATCTCCGATAGCTTTGACCTGGATCAATGTCACAGTATCCTGCATCATTTAAGAAGCCAAATGAGAGACCTTGACAGGCTGCGAACATCATCTTCTATATCACGTAAAAAAGAAAATACCAGTAACAGAAGACAAACCGGTCGACCGGAAAGTGTACAACAGAATAATAATGAAAAAAACAGCCTGTCAGAAATGAAACAGCGCTCGGTAAATGAACTCAGGATCTTTATTTCCCACTTATAAAATTACTACAGGGCTCAACTTCAGATGATTTCGCATAAATTTCAATGATTAAATTTCCGGATTTTAATTTTTTTGGTAATTTCAAACAATGCCTTAACGAAGAAAAACTTGAAGTGCATGAATACTTCAATCACGACAAAAGCTTAGTCTATGGATACTCAGGTTAATGGGCCTCACTATGTAGCGGTTTTTGGTGGTGCAGTAGCCGGGTCAGAAGCAGCTCATCAACTATCAGCTAAAGGTATCAAGGTAGTTGTTTTCGATCAATCTCTTCTTCCTTACGGAAAGATCGAAGACGGTTTGCCGAAATGGCATCACAAGCTGCGTGATCAAGAGGAACGGAAAATTGACGAAAAGCTTGACCATCCTGATGTTGAATTTGTTCCCGGAATTAAACTGGGAAGGGATATTTCTATTGAAGAATGCATCGGATGGGGGTTTTCGGCCATCATCCTGGCCACCGGAGCCTGGCGTGACAAGCCGGTGCCTATAAAGGATATCGATAATTTTGTCGGGAATGGCTTTTATTACCAGAATCCATTCGTGTACTGGTTCAACCATCATCATGAACCTGCTTATAAAGGCCCTGCCTGTGAAATCATGGATAATGCAATCGTAATTGGTGGCGGCCTGGCCTCACTGGATGTGGTTAAAATTCTGATGATGGAGACAGTTTCCAGGGCATTAATGACCAGGGGGATCGACCGGGATCTGCTCACTCTGGAAAAAAAAGGCATTGCCGCCGTGCTGGGATCCCTGGATTTGACCCTGGAGGATCTGGAAGTTAAGGGATGCACATTATATTATCGCCGGCGGGATATCGATATGCCCCTGTACCCAATGGCTGCCCGGACTGAGGAACAACTGGCCAAAGCCCAGGCGGTTAGAAAAAAGATCCTCGATAATTTCAGGAAAAAATATCTTTTCCGCTTCGTTCCCTGCAGCATGCCTGTCGATAAGATCGTGCAGGGCAATAAACTGGTTGGAATTAAATTTCAACGAACCCGCGTGGTCAATAATAAGGTGATCCCGGAAGACAATGCTTTTTTCAACATAGAGGCCCCTCTTGTTATTTCATCAATTGGCAGTATTCCCGAGAGGATCGAAGGTCTGCCTTATGATGGTTCGGTATTTGAGATATCTGACCGGGAAAGCTGCCAGATCGCCGGATACGATAATGTCTTTGCTATAGGGAATGCAGTAACCGGAAAAGGAAACATAAACGAATCCGTAAAACACAGCAGGGAGATCTCCACCGGATTGATCGAAAATTTCTTTGAATGGCAACATCGTGAGTACCAGAGATGGCATCGTCAGACCGCAAAGAAGGTCGATCATGATATGGACCGGATCATGGATAAAATTGAAGATAAACCGGCGCTTACCGGCCCGGAGATCGACGCTATTTTTACCAGGGTGCGGAAGCTTCAGGCTAAAGCAGGATATGACGGCCATTACAAAAACTGGATAAAAATGAATCTGCCGGTCAGGTATGAAAAGCTGGTGGTGAAAAAATAATGCCTCACATTATGCTTAAAAAGAGCAGCCTGTATCTAAACAGTATAAATATTATTCATACTGAAATGAACGCTGTTCAGTCGACTTTCGTAAATATCACTTCGCCCCGCAAGGTTTCCTGATATTCCCCGCCATACAAAAAGCCATAATATTTTGATGTTATCATGGTGTGGCCCAGGATAACGCCATCGAATCGCACGAAACCACTCCCGTCCCTGAATTTAAGATTGGCTTTATTTCCTGAAAGGTTTCCGTTAATATGGGTCCACGCAATTTTGGTTGGTTCCCGGTAGGTAGCCAGGATCTGTTTGTCAATCACCGCAATGGAATCTTCCACCTGTTTCAGCTCCAGGGTATATTCATAAAAATAAAATTTCGTTTCTTCTTCGGCCTTCCAGATACCGTCTATGAGCATGGGTCCCTCTTCTTCAGGATAACATCCCATCAAGCCCAACCATAAGAAGAATAAAACACCAACCGGTTTTTTCATTTCAATTGAATTGAATTGTTAAATTATACCATACAAGCCATCAGTTTTTACTCTTCTTCGCCCAGGTATCTCTCAGGGTTACGGTACGATTGAACACCAGTTTATCCGGTGTAGAATCCGGGTCCACACAAAAATATCCATTCCGTTCAAACTGAAATTTATCCAGGATCCCGGCTCCTTTTATACTGGGTTCTATCCTGGCTTGCTTCACTATGTGAAGTGCGTGTGGATTGATATGATCCTTGAAGGTGGTTCCATCTTTTTTTCCCGCAGGATCTTCATCGTTGAACAAACGATCGTAAAGGCGAACCTCTGCCGGCACAGCCGAATCAACAGGCACCCAGTGAATGGTACCCTTGACTTTCCGTTTGCTGCCTGGCAGTCCGCTTCGTGTTTCCGGATCATATGTACAACGGATCTCTGTAATTTCACCTGTAGTTTCATCCCTGATCACTTCCTCACATTTAATAATATAGGCATATTTCAGGCGGACCTCTCCTCCCGGTGACAACCTGAAGAATTTAGAGGGAGGATTTTCCATAAAGTCGGAGCTTTCAATAAAAAATTCTCTTGAAAAAGGTATTTCCCTTTCTCCATAGGCTTCATTTTCAGGATTGTTTGACCCTTTCAGCATTTCAGTTTTTCCTTCAGGATAATTGACAAGCACCACTTTTATGGGATCCAGAATTGCCATTTTACGGAAGGCTTTTTTATTAAGGTCTTCTCTTATCGAAAACTCCAGCAGGGCCACATCGATAATACCGTCTCTTTTGGCCACCCCTATCCGGTCGGAAAAATTCCGGATCGATTCCGGCGTATATCCCCTTCTTCTGAAAGCCGAAATAGTCGGCATCCTCGGATCGTCCCAACCGTTTACATAACCCTCCTTTACGAGTTCAAGCATCCTTCGTTTGCTCATAACCGTATAGCTGAGATTCAACCTGGCAAATTCAATCTGCTTTGGTCTGTATTTTCCTTCAGCTATGTGATCGAGCAGCCAGTCGTATAACGGCCTGTGCACCTCAAACTCCAGGGTGCATATGGAATGAGTCACTCCTTCTATGTAATCCGACTGTCCGTGTGCGAAATCATACATGGGATAGATACACCACTTATCCCCTGTTCTGTGGTGTGGTTTACGTTTAATACGATACAGGGCCGGATCCCTCAGGTGCATATTCGGTGAAGACATATCTATTTTAGCCCGTAGAATTTTAGACCCATCCGGGAACTCACCCTCTTTCATCCGTTTGAACAGGTCGAGATTTTCTTCAACGGAACGGTTTCTGAACGGACTTTCTTTTCCGGGCTGGGTGGGTGTGCCGCGCGTGGCACTGATCTCTTCGGGACTCTGGTCATCTACGTAGGCTAATCCCTTGTTTATTAATTTTATGGCAAATTCGTATAACTGATCAAAATAATCTGAGGCAAAATATTCCCGGTCCTCCCAGTCAAATCCAAGCCAGCGGATATCCTCCTTCATGGATTCCACATATTCCACCTCTTCTGTTTCAGGATTGGTATCATCAAAACGCAAATTACATTTGCCGTTGAATTTTTCTGCCAGGCCGAAATTGAGACAAATGGATTTAGCATGGCCTATGTGGAGGTAACCATTGGGTTCCGGGGGGAACCGGGTCATCAGTCTGCCATCGTTCAATCCTTTATTCAGGTCATCAATAATTATATTTTCAATAAAATTCAGTGATTTTTTCGCTGTTTTTTCTTCCATTATCAGTCCGGGAAATTTGAAACCATCGCATAATTCCTCACAAAATAAAGAATTAATACCTATTAAATGATCCCACAACCATTAATTTTTGAATTGGATTTCCCAAAAAACAAAAAATCTCTATTTTTAGGTTCATTTATTTAATGACATATCATTTTATCTTAAAAAAATAAGTGGGGAAGAATTTTAATATTGACAAGCTCATACTAAAAGACGAATATTTGAATCTGCCTGTAGGGGAAAAAAGAAGGGCCATTCTTGCAGGTAAATTAAGTGTTCTCCTGGCATTGATTTCATTTTTCTATTTCAATCTCGAATTTAAGGGTTTTATTGATACGGGATTGATCATTTATATTATTGCTTTTTTTATAGGGATTTTCCTTTTCTTTATGAACCGGGCAGGATATTTTCTCACATCGAAAATTATTCTGTTATCTGTTTCGTATATGACGATCTTTCTTCTGGGCACGAGCAATATCCAGAACACCCACTCCTATGTCTATTATATCCCCTTATTGTTTACCACGTTTGCTTTCTTCAGGTACAGACGGCTTCATATCAGTCTGATTTTTACCTTTATTTCCCTTATTCTGTTCAGTATTGATTATTTTACTGAGTTTTCCATCATGCCCAGGCAGGCGCTGGCCGAAAATGAGATTGTGATTTTTACCTTTTCAAATTATTTTATCGGAATGCTTATCACTACGTATCTTGGTTACTTTATTACCATTACGAATTATTATTCAGAAAAGGAACTTCTCGATCGCCAGCGGGAATTAAACAGGATCACCCAGGAGTTAAAGGAAAATAAACAGCGTTATGAACTGGCTATTACCGGTACCAATGCCGGAGTGTGGGATTGGGATATACTCAACGATACCATTTATCACGGTACAAAATGGAAGGAAATGCTGGGATATCGGGAAGATGAGGTTGTAGATATCAATATTGAGAAGTTTTATTCCATGATACACCCCTCTGATGCCGATTATGTAAAACGTGCGGTACAAAATCATTTAAAGAAGGGAGAAACGTTCAATATCGAATACCGGATCAGGAAAAAGGACGGATCGTATCACTGGTATCTCGATTCCGGCAAAGCCGTGATCGACAAGGAAAACAAACCGGTAAGAATGGTAGGTTCGATCATCGATGTTACGGAAAGGAAAAAAGCGGAAGAAAAGATCAAAAAGCAGAAAGATCTGCTCGAGAAAGCCAATACTGAACTGGACCGGTTTGTTTACATTACCTCACATGATCTTAAAGCCCCGCTGTTATCGATCCAGGGATTGATCAATCTTGCTGAGATCAGCGATAAAAAAGAAGAGATCAGGCATTGCCTGAATTTAATGAAGGATAGAGTAAAAGGTCTTGAAACCTTCATTTCTGATATTATTGATTATTCCCGGAACGTAAGATCCGGTGTGGTAAAGGAGGAGTTTGCTCTGAAACCCTTTTTCAGGAAAATTGTCGATGAGCTCTCATACATGGAAAATGTGGATAAGCTGAATTTTGTGATCGACACCGATGAAGACCTGAGCATCATTACAGATGAAAAACGTTTATCCGTTGTAATGAAAAACCTGGTGTTCAATGCAATCAAATACCATGATTATGACCAGGAAAGACCCGAGATTATCATAAAGGCCAGCAACACCCCGGATAATGTAAGGATCAGTGTGAAAGACAATGGGGAAGGCATTAAGGAAGAAATGCTCAGTAAGATATTTGATATGTTCTACAGGGCCTCGGAAAAATCGTCCGGATCGGGTCTTGGATTATACATCGTTAAAGAAATGGTTGCAAAGCTGCATGGCAAGGTTGAAGTTCAATCGGAATATGGCAAAGGTTCTGAATTTATACTCTATCTTCCAAAAACTTACTGAACCGTCCGGTCAGGTATTATCAATAATTACATAATCCCGCCGACCTTATTTTCGTTATATTTAACAGTAGACGGCATTCGGTTTAATTATGAAAACAGGAAAACCAATTCCCGTTAAAAATCCAGACTATAATATAAGGAGTGTGATATCATTGCTTTTTTTATGAATATTAAATTAATTCCAACGCTGGCTTTTTTATTGTCCACTGTCATAACCGGTTATACTCAGGAGGTGGAAACACTTTCAAAGTACAGGAGGATCAGGCTTGCCCAGGAACATTATGAGAGGGGTATTTCTGAATTCCAGAAGGGTGATTATTCAGGAGCGATCGATAATCTTAAGTCATCGGTTACTTTAGATCCCGGTAATTACCAGGCTTATTATTTTCTGGGTAGTGCCTACGAACGATTGCTGTATCATGATAAAGCCTTATTAAATTATAATATTTCGATATCGCTCAAACCTGATTTCAATGAGGCGCTTTTTAACAGAGCCGTTTTATATTACAAATCCGGAAAATATGAAAAAGCCGCCGAGGAGTTTAATCATTTACTTACACTTCCGCCGGGAGAAACCCAGGCAATCTACTTCAGAGGAATTAATTACGGTGAGGATGATGATGATACCGGGTTTGATGAATTGATGACCATGGCAAACAAGGAAGCGGATATTTATAATTACCTGGCCCAGTGTTATAATAAAATGAACAGGAATGATAAAGCTGTTGAATGTTTTACCCTTGCCATCAATTTAAAAGAGTCGGAGGATAATTATTATGTTAACCGTGGTCTGGTATATGCGGAAATGGGCAAGACTTCCCTGGCCAAACAGGATTATGAGAAAGCACTTTCAATAAATCCGGGTAATTCGCTTGCATCGGTAAATCTTGCTCTTTTGGAGCGGGATGAAAATATTCTACTTCCGCTGGAACGTATTAATGAAGTGATAAACAGAAATCCCGAAGTACCTTTTGCCTATTCCACAAGAGCCTATTATAAATTCAGAAACAACGAATACAAATCCGCTATAAAGGATTATAACAGAGCAATCGAACTCGACCCGGACAATCCTGATTATTATATCTTCAGGGGAATGAGCTATGAAAAGATCCATGATATGAATTCAGCCCTCCGGGATTACAATATAGCACGGAAGCTCGATCCCGGTGATTACCGGGTCTGGTACCAGTTGGGAAATATCTGTTATAAGAAAGAAGACTTTAAAAAAAGCATCGGGCATTATACAAAGGCTATTAAACTTAAACCTGATCATGATATTTCATATTATAACCGTGGATTGTCGTATTTTAATCTGGACCAGATGAGTAAGGCCTGTGACGATATGGACAAAGTCAAAAAGTTGAATCCGGGATTGGCTGAATCCATCATAAAAAAATACTGCAACAAACCCCGGTAATTCAACAGGATTCATCCGGGGCCATACGTGTTATAATCTTCCCTGCACATTAAAACCACTGACTCATCATCCATTGACACATAACCTTGCTCGTAGCAAAAATAGCAGGTGTAGCCATCTGAATTAATGCTCAGACTGGTTATGAGATCGAAATCAAAACCCTCCCGTAGTAATTTTGATTTGCGAATTTTTACCCGGTTTCTGATATTATACTTGGCCAGAATTCTTCTGTTTTTCCTTAATACATTATTAATTTGCCTGATAATTGTATCGGAACTTCTGTTCTTTACATTATGATAGGAATTCCGGCAATAATCGTTGCAGAATTTTTTGTCTGCCCGTCCTTTGATAGGTGAATTACAATTTAAACATAATCGGTTCATAACTGGTGAAGGTTGGTGTTTTCCAACTGGAAAACAATATAATAAAAATTAATAATAGTATGCAACTAACCATATTTCAATTTTCAGTATATTAAAATATAAAAACGATGGATATCCAAACAAAACAAATTGAATTCAATACCCGGGGAAATAACCATCTTGTTGATATCACGCCCAGAGTGAAAGAGATACTTCAGGATTCTGATTTCTCCGAAGGAAATGTAACTGTTTTTGCCATTGGCTCTACAACGGGAATAAGTACGGTTGAATATGAACCTGGCCTGGTGGATACCGATGTAGCCGGAATGTACAACAAAATTGCACCCTATGGCGTCTCCTATGAACATAATAAAACCTGGGGTGACAATAACGGGGCTTCCCATTTACGTTCAACACTGACGGGCACATCACTTGTTGTACCCTTTATTAAGGGAGAATTGATGCTGGGCACATGGCAACAGATCATTTTCATAGATTTTGACACAAGAGCCCGCTCAAGAAAAGTAGTCATTCAGATAACAGGGAAAAAATAGATTATTGAATTGAAACAGCGTTTTCTCATTTATCTGTTTCTGTTTATCCTGGCAGGCGCATTGGGTTATATCGGATGGAGTTTTTTTTCTGAATCCGAATTGATTGATAAAGAATCACCTCCGGTTATTCGAAGAAGCGAACCCGCATTCAGACAAGACGGTGTCTTATATTTCATTGATAATCCCGATCTTGATACACTTTCCCGGTTAAAAATTGAGATAGCCAAAGAGTATGATGCAATTTCCCGGGGCCTGATGAACCGAAGCCATTTAAATTCCGATAAAGGAATGCTTTTTATATTTGATGAGGAAGAAGAACTCTCTTTCTGGATGAAAAACACCAGGATCTCACTCGATATCATTTTTGTCAATAACAATTTACATATAGTACAGATAGCCGAACATACACTTCCCTATTCGGAAGATCCCATTCCAAGTATATATCCCGCCCGGTATGTAGTGGAGATTAATGCAGGATATTGCAGGAAACACCAAATTAATACAGGGGATCTAATCCAATTCTATAAAAATGATGAATTAATTTCGTTATTAAATAAAAGATCAAAATGAAACGAACACACTACCTTGTCCTTGTTTTATTAATCTTAATATTTTCCTGCAGGGATAATAAGGAAAAGGGAGATTCCGACTACAGCGAGTCAAAAAAAATATATGGGCGGGCGTTGGAAATTCATGATGAAGTAATGCCCAAAATGGGTACGATCATGGATCTTCAAAAAGAATTAAAGCAAAAGAAGGAGCAAACAGAGGATGAAGAAAAGATCAAGAAGATCAATGCTTCACTTCAGCAACTGGAAAATGCACATCGTGCCATGATGAACTGGATGCGGAATTTGACACCACTTCCCGACACGGATAAAATCGATGATCCTGATCCGGATCCCACCCCTGAAGAAATGAAAAACATACAACAACAGTCTCTGGAAAACATCAAGGAAGTGAAAAAGAAAATCAATTCAAGTATTGAAGAGGCAAGAATCCTGATCGACTCGCTCAACACCTGAAAATCAATTTTGTCCCGTGTATATGCCTAAACCTGTTCTCCGGAAGAAAACTTTCTCATGTCTATCCAGTAATTGATAAAAATTTCATTAAAATTCCGACCTAAACAGACTGGATTTCGTATAAACATATGGAAACTATTTTTTAAATTTTAGTTTTCCTTAGCTCGGAAACCAATAAAAACAAAATAAAATGATCAGGTTAGCCTTAAAAAACTGGTGGATATTAACTGCAAAGGGAATTTTAACACTTGCATTTGGTATCACCGCTCTTTCAACCACAACAGTGGGGGTCAGCATTTTAGCTAAATTTTTCAGTGTATTTATATTGATCAGTGGTCTCACCCTGGTTATAATTTCCATATTACCCAGGAAAACGGCTGATAAAAGCTGGAAATTAACAGAGGGATTCATCGATATTGTGATCGGTACGGTTATTTTATCCTTTACCGGGATAACCACCGACATTTTCATTTCAATAGTAGCCATCTGGATATCCTTCATGGGTATTCTTCAGGTTTCCAACAGTTACCGGCTTAAAAGTTTATATCATCACTGGTGGTTGTTGGTTTTCAATGCAATCATGGCCATTGTATTTGCAATATTAATTTTTACACACCCAATACATGGCGTATTGACAAAGACGGTACTTATAGGATTGCAGGGTATCGTATTCGGCTCGTTCGTTATTATCAGTTCGATTTATATCAGAAAATTATTGTCGGACATTTCAATTGATATACCCCACAAGGAAGGTGATGAAGGCAACCAGGAATTGACATATTATTAAAGATTATTCGACCATTGTCATATAAAAAACCCGGAGGATTATTCCGGTTTTTTTTCATCGTATATAAACTGAAATAATATGACTCCCCTGATATATTTTCTCAAAAATCATATTGGTAAAATCAAATAAAATTTTGATTTTCAGTAATTTATCATGATTCACCAGGACCTTTAATTTAAGTAGCTGGCTTTCCTGTATTCATATTCAATTCTCTTTATTAAGGGGTGGATCATGGTTTTTCGGTTCTATAGGTTAGGACCGGGATCTTAGAATAATTCACTACGTCTTCTGCAATACTGCCCTCGAGTAATCTGGAAAACCCAGAACGCCCTTCGGTGGCCATAATTATCATATTCATATTAAATTCTTCAGAGAAGCTGATAATACCGTCTTCTTCGTTTTCATAATTATAGACATGGAGTTCCGCTTCATCGAATTTATTATCCTTTGCATAGGATTTAAGTTCCGCATAATTCTGTTTATCATTCTTGAAATCAGAAGGCGTATTGATTTTTACCAGGTGTAACTTTGCCTTCAATATATCTCTTATTTCTTTTACGAGGTCAACGAGTCGGCTGTGTTCATGTTTAAAATCCGATACAAACGCGATATCTTTTATTTCATCTGTATCGATTTTATTACTTACAGTCAGCACGGGGCATTTGGCCCTTCGTACCACTTTTTCTGCATTTGACCCCACGATCTCTTCTTCCCAACCGCTTGTACCGGTGGTACCCATTATGATCAGATCCACATCACCATTCTTGGCTTCTTCCACGATCTGCCTGTAGGGAGAACCCATTTGAATTTTATCAGTGATTTTGATATTACTGAACTCGGATCTCTCCTTGATGTCAGCAAAACGTTGTTTTGTTTTTTCAATGAGTTTTATGAAAAACACATCATTCATATCCCTGCTCCCGGAAACCTCTCCTGTTACATTGATGCTCACCTGTGATCCTTGCGGAACATCTACGATATGTATCAATACGATCTCGGCATTCATTCTTCCGGCCATTTGATGAGCCAAAGAAAGGGCATATTCTGCCTGTTCCGAGAAATCAGTTGGAACCAGTATTTTAGACATAGATAATCAGTTTATAAGTGGATATTCGATTATTTGCGGGTTAATTTATGAATAAATATTCAATTCAGAAAAATTCGTCACCAGATTTCATCCTATATTTTTAAAACTTCTATACCATTTGTGGATAACCTGTGGATAGTCTGCCAGAAAAAACGCTTTCCCTGTGTATTTTCGGTGAATAAACCAGTGGAAAAAATGTGCAATACTTTACCCTGATTTATTTTTTTATTCCAGATGAGTCTTCTACTTTTATCTCATCAAGTTGTTCTTTGAGAGATTGATGATGGCTTAAGGATAAAACAAAAATGCACCATTTACGGATGGTGTTTACAAAAAGTCCGAAGCTTATCATTGGCCAACCCGGGTAAACTGTAAAGTAATAGATCGGGGGTCGAAAGAAGGATTTTACTTCCCCGGAAAAATTTCCTGATTTCAGTCTCTCAAGATATACTTGATGTCATGGCAAGGCTACGGTATTGGCGTGACGAGGCGGAAAAGCATCGAAATATTTTTGATGTTTTTTCGCCTTTTTTTTGTTCCCGATTT
>CAZIXF010000032.1:0-5674 GCA_964543195.1 uncultured Roseivirgaceae bacterium | reverse complement strand
GTGGATAACCTGGTGGAAAAATTGTGGATTAAATTTTTGATATTTTTTTTGCATATTTGATATTTAATTCTACCTTTAAATCATCAAGTTGATCTTTGAGTGATTGTTCAAAAGGGCGGCAGCCCGCAAAAAGATGCGATCTACGGAATGCATTAACAATAAGCTGCCAACCGGATGAATGAGTGCTGCAAAAGGATCCGTCAGGATCACTTGGCAGTATCCCGAGATCATGGACGGAACTCTTCGGAGTTGTGTTTATGTCTTAATCGCTTAAGGTATACTTGGCATGCTGCAGTGATTACGGTTACTGTAGTATGAAGGCGGGATTCGTCAATTCGCGTTGAATGGGTCCCGCCTTTACTTATTTAAGGACGCCCCTTATTTAAAGGCATTCATTAATCGGGGGCAACACTTATTTAAAGGCATTCATTATTTAAAGGCACGATAAGATTTCTGCTGAATCGCCTCAGGTGAATTTCCAACCCCGTTTTTCCCTCTCAATTGGGGTACCGTGTAGGCTTCAAGTTCATTCTCATCGAAAGGTCCGATCAGTTCACACACTTGTTTTTCATCAGACTTATCCTCAATATCCTTTAGCCATACATGCTCCAATCCCTTCGGTATGATCAACGGCATTCTGGACTCCTTACTTCCTTTCGGTTGATTGTGAATATATCTCATCATGGAATTGGCCCCGGTGGTTACAATACTGAATGTATCCCGGTGTATCCCTTCTTTTTCCAAATGCCATGTTTCCCACAGGCCGCCGAGAAACATGGGTTCATTATTTTTCATTTTTATATAAAATGGATAAGAACTATCCTCTTTCCAGTGATATTCGAAAAAACCATCTATCATTACCAGGCATCTTTTACGCCTGGCTGCATTTCTAAAAGAAGGTTTGGTAAAAATATCTTCACCACGTGCATTCAGCGTACGCTTCCTCAGATTCTCTGCCTGTTCCGGATCTTTTACCCAGAAAGGAATAAGCCCCCAAGTAAGTAATTGTATTGTTTGCTTTTCTTTATTCGTGATTACCGGCACATCAGGAAAATTAAAACCGTTATCGAAATACACCGCGTCAGTCCGGCTTTTTAGATAATCCCAGTTTTTGTCAAAATGTTTTATATCAATCTGCCCCTGCATGCGCCTGGCATATTCCTCCTTTTTCCGGGTCAGGTAATTGATGTTATAACACATAGGATTTTTATATTTTATTCAATTTATTCAACTCAATACGGAAAAGTACATAAATCTGTTAAGTTAAAGAAGCTATTATACGGGGCCTGCACAACGGCATCCCTTACTGAAACAGGATACCGTTCCAGTCACACCCGTCAAGAATAAAACCATCCTGTGGCCAGGTTGATACCAGGAATTACGCTCTCCGGTATTTAATGAGCCCGGAAAAAATTCCCGGTCCTCATTAAAGATTTTGTCTACCCCTTTAACCCTATATGAATTCATATCCCTGATCCTGAAAACAGCCTGATCCGAAGAGAATCATAAAAATTAAAACAAAAAAGCTTACCACACTCCGGTCAGTTTAAATCGGCAGCACCCTTAATATCTTCGAATTTCGACTTGATCAGAGGTAAGTCCCGGTCGATATTTCCGGTAGTGTAAATGGGGTCCAGGAGTCGTACTTCCCGTTTTTCCCAGTCAAGCAGAGCCGGGATTACAGGAATACCTGCTTTATCGGCTATATAATAAAATCCGGTTTTCCACTTATCCACCTTTTTCCGGGTACCTTCCGGGGTGACCGCCAATCCGAATTTAGTCCGTTTCAGTGCTTCATCAACCACCTGATCCACCATGTTATGCCGGTTTTTACGGTCCACCGGAATACCTCCCAGCATCCTGAAAATGTATCCGAAGGGCGGTTTAAACAAGGATTCCTTGGCCAGATAATTACTGTGAAACCCCTTTGCTCCCCGGACTATAACCCCCAGTATGAAATCCCAGTTACTGGTATGGGGAGCTACAGCAATCACATACTTGTTTAATCCCCGCGGAATATCTCCTACAACTTTCCAGTTTATGATCCAAAGTATAAACTTCCAGAATTTGCGCATTGTAAAACGGCCTAACACAGGCTTAAAGATATATATTTTGTCAATGAAGTGGGCTAATCCGTATTTCTATTTGGCGCAGGCATCAAATTAAATTCATATGATCTTTTAACCGGGTGGCCCCTGATCGTCCGGAACCTCCATACTGAAATTGATTTTATCACCGAGCCCGGTTTTTTCTATCTCCAGATGGTTCATTCTCCAGATGGTTCATTGAATATTCAATTTCCCTATCCAGGGTAGTAAACTGCCCTGAATTGTTTTTAAGTGAAAGCCTGAAGAAATCCGATAATTTTACGATGAACCAGCTCCCAATGCCAAAAAGCATGTAGATCATATTAACCACCAGACCGTCTATAATAGCGGTTACCAAGGAAAAATTATAAAAAAAGTAAAAATTAAGCATGGTCCCCATCAGGACAACCCAGTTGATAAGATATTCCAGCCTGGACCGCATGCTTTTTAAAACCGGATTAAACAGGGCTTTCCCGCCGGGTTATTTATGGGATTTAATTTCACCCCCTCCGAATAAAGTTATTCCTTTAATATACAACTCCGGGCCCTCTTTATCCTGTCCCTCGGATCGATAATCCCGCTTATCGGCAAAACCACCGAATATGGCTACCATATCAACCTTTACGTTCCAGTGCGAGGGAACGATCAGTACACTTCCTCCAAACAGGGTAAAAACATCTATGTAGATTGTCCCGGATGAAAGCCGGGCATTGAGCAGGTTGATTTCGGAACCGCCAAAAATACTGGTTATTTTCCCTCCTTTAAAATCCTGTGAGGTGATGATTTTCTCTCCTCCGCTGAAAATGGAAATTTCATCGATATAATCCATCTCCGATTGTTTTTCGGCTGTGCGGGTCCGGGAATCACGGTATGAAGACCGGTTCCTCAATAATATAGCCATTCCAATTGCGATCAATATCAAGGGCCATAAATTCCAGAACCGGTCAAAATATATATTGAAAATATCAGGAATAAGGAAATAGAGTCCTATTCCTATGATGATCAATGCAGCCAGGACCCTTCGAGTGGTCAGTATGATAAAAGTACCCACCAGTATCAGGATCATAGGCCATGAAAACAGCCAGGGTATATTGGGCAGAATATGGAAATTATTAAGGATCAAAACGATACCAATAACGATCAGAAATCCGGCCAATACCACTCTTTTATTCGTTTCCTGTGACATGATTATTTTGATTTATTTTTATTAAAAATTCAAGTATGGAATAAAACAGACATCAAAAATCGGCAAATGCACCATATTCACCGGTGAATGATCAATTTATTACAGTATATTACAGAAAGGACATTCCTCCCAATGAGTTATAAAATTATACCCAGCTTCATGATATCTGCAAGTTTCTCTTCCTCTAATATACTTTTTAATTTTCAGCCAGGTTTTTTAATTGAAATGTTTCCGTATATTTAAAGATTAATTATTAATTCATGAATTTCAAGAGAGTTTTCTTTGCACCTATTATCATCGGTGTAATCGTGGCTATTGCTATTGTTGGCTATGAGCTATTGACCACGAAATCCCACAGCCCGGCAGATAAGGTGGTATACCAGGATGATGAATTCGAATTGATTGTCGATTATTCCAGACCCTACAAAAAAGGACGATTGATATTTGGCAATGAAGCCGAAGGAGCGCTTGTCCCATATGATGAATACTGGCGGACCGGAGCCAACGAAGCTACCGAGATCGAGTTTAACCGGGACATCAGATTTGAAGGAAACGATCTTAAATCAGGAAGATATCGACTATATTCCATTCCGGGAGATACCGGGTGGGTTATTGCTGTTAACGGTGATACAGGCAAATGGGGATATAATGAACCCGACCGGGAAAAGGATGTTTTACGGGTTAACGTGAAGCCCGGGAAATCCGAAAGCTTTTGTGAACAATTTACCATATCTGCCAAAAAACTTACTGATTCGAGCATGGTCCTTTCGATACACTGGGACCATACAATGGTTCCTGTAAGAATCGATTATTAAGGCTCATCGACTGACCTCTGCTTTCGCAGAAGGAATTCAGAGAGTTAACGTTCTTTACAAGATTTGATGAAAGACATTTTTCAGTATACAATCGACAGCAGACCAGTGTTACAGGTGTGACATGCCGATTATGCATTAATTCGGTTTGATTTACAAATCTCGTGTATCCTGAAATATCAGTTAACAGATTTCCTTATGAGCCACAAAAGATCAACAAGTCTGTTTTAATTATTTGACAACCCATGAACAGGTCCTCTCCTTTTTGAACTTTTCGGACATTTAGACGTACCATTCAATAAAATGAGTGTTAATTGCTTTAAGGCATGCAATACCCGCAAATGAGTTTGCATAAGAGTTATTAAATTTGCTTTAAATATCAGTTTTATGAAAGAAAGGGTGATCGTTGGTTTGTCCGGTGGTGTAGATTCCAGTGTTGCCGCTTATCTCCTTAAAGAACAGGGGTATGAGGTAGTCGGTTTGTTCATGAAAAACTGGCACGATGATTCTGTTATAAAAAGCAGAGTCTGTCCCTGGACCGAAGACAGCAATGATGCCCTCATTGTAGCGCAGAAATTGAGAATACCTTTTCAAACCATTGACCTGAGCGAACAATACAAGAAGCGGATCGTGGATTACATGTTCCGTGAATATGAACAGGGAAGAACGCCTAATCCTGATGTATTGTGTAACCGGGAAATAAAATTTGATCTCTTTCTGGAAACTGCTTTAAGACTGGGAGCAGATTATATTGCTACCGGCCATTACTGCCGGAAAAAAATCCATTATCAGAAAGGCAATACGGTTTACAGACTTCTGGCCGGTTCAGACAAAAACAAGGATCAAAGCTATTTTCTATGCCAGCTGAACCAGTTTCAATTAAGCAAGGCACTCTTTCCCGTTGGAGAACTAAAAAAGAATGAAGTACGGAAAATCGCTTCCGATCTGGACCTGGTTACTGCCGATAAAAAGGATTCTCAGGGATTATGCTTCGTGGGCAAGGTGAGATTGCCCGAATTTCTGATGCAGAAACTTAAATCAAAAAAGGGTAATATTATCGAGGTTGACGCCAGGCATCCAAAATATAAGCATCAGGCCGTATTACACGATGTCAAGGCCGAAAATCATTTCAGCCTGCGTGATCTGTCCAAACCACACCATTATTCCAGGGAAGATGGAAGAGTGGTAGGGCAGCATCATGGAGCCCATTTTTTCACGATAGGACAGCGTAAGGGCCTGAATGTGGGAGGCACCCCGGAACCCCTTTTCGTAATAGCAGTCGATACGAAAGAAAATATTATTTATACCGGACAGGGAGACCAACATCCCGGATTATACAGAAAAGGTTTATTAGTTAAAGAGAAAGATATCCACTGGGTCAGAAATGACGCTGCACTTAAAATCGGTGAAAGCCTGAGGATAAAAGCCCGCATCAGGTATCGCCATCCATTACAAAAAGCGGTTCTTTATCATGAACCCGACGGCATGTATGTGATTTTCGATGAGGCCCAGAGAGGCATTACACCGGGTCAGTTTGTGGCCTGGTATGCCGGGGAGGAACTGCTTGGATCAGGCGTAATCGATTAGGA
>CAZIXF010000031.1:59521-64977 GCA_964543195.1 uncultured Roseivirgaceae bacterium | reverse complement strand
AAATTTTTCATTCCGGTCCTTAAGATCCCTCAAATCATTCGGTTCCTTTAATGAGGTTTCGGCAGCGTTCAAGACCATTTGAATATGCCGCTCAACGGCGCCTTTCTGTTGCGCATTCCGGGTAAACTTATGAATGGTATTCAAAGCTTCCATCAATCGAATCAGCACAGGAGGATTTCCGTCTCCATATTGTCTGATCTGGTTAAAGGCGGCATCCATTATTCCGTTAAAATTCAAGGGTTTTGCTACAATTCTTAATTCTTCATCCTCATCATAATAATATTCCGGGGGGAATTCAGCATCCGTAAGGTAACACAAAGCAGAAGTCAGATTATCGATACAGCTAATGGCCGTATAAGGATCATTTATTCCCGGCGAAAGCGCTCTTGCTGCAATTTCGACCAATTGATGGATGGCAAATTCAGCATCCTGGCTTGGAGACCGTATTTTTCCTAAGATACAACAACTTGCTATTTTCTGCTTGATATCCTCTTTACATACTTCTTTTGAATAAACCCTGATCATCTCCGTTTTTTCAGTAAGGAAATCGCCCTGCTTTTTTTTCAATTCAAGCAGGAGATTATTTTTTGTGGCCATCTCAAGCAACTGATCAAAATCAATAATCTGTAAATATCCACTACGCTCCGGGAAGATAAAGCCTTCTTCGGGAAGCATCCTTTTTATTTTCTCAAAATTCTTATCACCCGATGATTTAGCCTTTCTATCCTTTATCTCAGGAAAAAGAAATTTTATCCTTCTATTCATAAAATCTGTAATATTCCCTATTACGTGATCAGCCTGAATACTGATTGAAATATGATGGATAAATATGATCAGGAGAAAAATATTGAAAACAGCCATTACGATGGCAAAAAGGACAGATATATTCGGTATAAATTCATAGCCGTTTTCCGATTTGACCGAGCGCAAAATAATGAGACAATAGGTAAACGTTGCCAGGTATGTGCCTAATACAATTTGGTTGATCCGGTCGTGCATGAAATTTCGGAGTATTCTGGATCCGAATTGAGAGGAGGCCAGGGTTAAGGCAACGAGTGTGATAGAAAAAACGATGCCTGCGACTCCCAGCATTCCTCCCGCAATGGTTGACAGAATGATCCGGGCTGATTCCACCCCTCCCGTGAAAAAATGCAGAAATACACCGACGGATTGATAATTAATGATGCTGTCCGTATAAATCAGGCCGACCGACAATCCAATTCCAATCATGATAATGATCAGGGGTAGGAACCAGAAATTTGTCTGCAGGTGATCCCATAGATATAGAAGTCGTGTCTTCATAACCTCTGTTATTTTCTCATTATTTCATTAAATATGAAAATTATTATTAATAAGTTAAATTTGTTAGTAAACATTAAATTTATTAACATGAATAATAAATTTTTAAATATCCTTCAGAAGGGGCTTGCCCTTATTTATTTGTTGGGCACCTTATATCTGATCATTTTAAACTGGAAAATTTTTAAATCGCCCGATGAGATCAATTATGGATTAAATACCTGGAATGCATCTCTTTCACTTATCTTTTTTTTATGGGGATTGATCACCATCCTGCTAATCTGGCTGATCTCCTATATTAAAGATCTCAGGCATGAAATGAAATTCATGAAACGGGAGGAAGAAATCAGAAATATCAAGCATAGTCAACATTTAAATACTGATCCCCCGGAGGACTCGCCTGAAGAAGAGGAGGATTATATTTAATCAGAAAACAAAATTTAATTTACCCGGGAATATTGGAACTATAATTTATGTTTTTCATAAAAGAGTAAAAATGGAAGATCGCAAAGTTTTCATCAACAAAATGGCAGTCAAGTTAAAAGAATGGGATGCCGAAATCCAGAAACTGGAAGCGAAGGCCGATACAATTGTGGCCGACAAAAAGCTTCAGTTCAAACAACTGATTGAAGACCTTCGTATGAAGAAGGAGGAAACACAGACCAGACTCAATGAAATAAGAGACGCAGGAAATGAAGCATGGGTTGAGCTAAAGGAAGGAGTGGAAAAAAGCTGGAATACCCTTGAAGGGTCATTAAAAAACGCTCTCAACAAATTCAAATAGCAGGAATAAACGATTTGACCTGAGATCAGGAATTAATTATGCAGATTTAATTTTCCGGTATCGTTCATTAAATATCCGGTAATTACATTAGCCCAATAATTTTATCATCTTGACCACCAAAAATAATTTTGGAAACAATAAAAAGATCGGTTTAGCCCTGGGTGGTGGTGCCGTTCTGGGTGCTGCTCATATCGGAGTTCTTCAAGCGCTCGAAGAGCATAATATTACTATAAGTTATATTACAGGAACCAGTATCGGTGCTTTTATTGCCGCTTTATATGCCTTTAGAACAGATATTCAAGAGATCCGGGAAATTGCACTTGACCTGGACTGGTATGATATTTCAGAGATTTCTATACCTGAACTGGGATTCCTCTCGAATGAAAAATTAGGAGATATCATTAAAGACAGAATCGGTGATGTGGATTTCAAGAAGGCAGATATCCCTCTTGCCATGGTAGCGACCGATATTTCGAAAGGTGAAAAAGTAGTATTAAAAGAAGGCAGTGTAGCCAGTTCAGTTATGGCAAGTGCCTGCATACCTGGTATATTTATACCCGTTGAGATTGGAAGCCGATTTCTTGTTGACGGAGGGATCGTTGAAAATGTACCCATAAATCCTATCAAGGATATGGGTGCTGATTTTGTCATATGTGTTGACCTCAATGCCAGCCGTTCTTTTAAAAAACCTGAAAACATTATTGAAGTATTGCTCAATACCTTTCATCTTGCATTGATGACAGCAACCCAACTTCAAACAGACGAGGCTGATCTACTGATCCAACCTGATTTGTCCCACTTTAATATGATTGATACCAACCAGGTTCTGGACTTAATTGATAAAGGATATAAAGAGGCAAAAAGCATTTTGAAAGAACTTGAATCATGATCTTATCTTAAAGCCGATACAAACCATCATTCTTCATTAACACCTGTTTTCTATTCTTCTAATTTTTTCAATTTCTCAAGATTCTCGTTTTCGCCGATTATTACAAGAGTGTCAGATGCTTTGATTACATGAGTTGACCGGGGTATCAGCTTTACTCTTTCAGGCCTCGTCTCTTCAATACTTACCACCTGAACGCCGTATTGTTTCCTCAGATCGATCTCGCCAATCGTTTTACCAATAAAGCTTTCTGTGGGCGCCCAGTCAATAATACTGTATTCTTCAGTAAGCGGAATATAATCAAGAATATTGGGATTATCGATCCGCTGAGCCAGCCTGTATGCACTGTCACGTTCAGGAAAAACGATATCGGAGGCTTCAATCATATTGATTATCTTAGCATGATCGTCAGTTAAAACCTTGACATATATATTTTGCACCTTCAACTCCTTGAGATGAAGTATTACAAGTAAGCTGTCATCGACCTTTTGGCCTAAGCTGACGATCACGCCATCGACATCTTGAACCCCGATTTTTTTCAAAGTATCTTTTTCCTTGGCATTGCCGACAATCCCTTCCAGCAGATATGGTTTTACTTCTTCTACCCTTTCCTCCTCGGAGTCGATGGCGATCACTTCAAACCCTTTTTCGTATAAATACTGTGTGAGATATTTTCCGAACGTGGACAGCCCAATGATAATATACGATTTCATGATAGCATTTAATTTAATTTATAAAGTTATCCGATCATTACTTCTTCCTTGAGATAATGAAATTTTCTTGGTTTTGGCCTTCCGCTAATAGCCAATGCCATTGTTAACGGCCCCAGTCTCCCAATAAACATCAACACGGTGACCAGCATTTTTCCTGTTGCTCCCAGTTCCGAGGTCAGCCCCATACTTAACCCAACGGTACCAAATGCCGAAACTGTCTCAAACAAACCTTCCATAAACATACCCTTTTTACCTTCAAATGTATCCAGGGGTATTTCAGTGATCATCAACAATAAGGTAAACAGGATCACAATCGACATGGAAAGAAAAATAATTGAAACAAGTTTAAATACGGTTGATTCAGGAATTCTTTTTCTGAAGATATTGATATCTTGCTGTCCCTTCACTCTGCTGATAATGGATGCCAGCAGTATTGTGAAAGTCGTGGTTTTAATACCGCCTCCGCAAGATCCGGGAGAAGCACCAATAAACATCAATATAATAATTATAAATAATGTGGCATTGGACAAAGAACTCATCGATACCGAATTGAACCCGGCTGTTCTGGAAGTCACGGACTGGAATAGAGAGACCAAAAACTTTCCTGATAAGGATAGGTCCTTCAGGCTATTTTCAAACTCGAGACCCAAAATAAAAACCATCCCGGCAACTATAAGAATACATGTACTGGAAATAACCACTTTAGAGTGAAGGCTTAACCTGAATTTTTCCCATGATCCGGCAGACCGTACATTTTTATAAAGATCATAGATCACTATATATCCCAGGCCACCGAAAATGATCAACATCATTAATATAAGATTAATCATCATATCATGCTGATATCCGATAAAACTATCCGGGAACAAAGAAAATCCGGCATTGCAAAAGGCGGATACAGAATGAAAAAGGCCCTGATACATAGCTTCAGCCACCGGAAAATCAAAGCTAAAGCGGATCGAAAGCAGAATCCAACCTATGAATTCAATCAACAGGCTAAAAACAAAAATGGTTTTTAACAACCGTCCTATTTCAGCGGTTGGACTTTGACTAAAGGTATTAATTAATATACCCCTTTGTGACAGCCGTAATTTGCCGGAAAGCATGAATATAAAAAAAGTTGAAAAAGTCATAATACCCAGTCCTCCGGCCTGTATTAAAATCAGAATAACAACCTGGCCAAAAACGGAAAATTTTGATCCTGTATCAGCGATGATCAATCCCGTAACACAGGTTGCCGAGGTGGATGTAAATAATGCATCAAGATACGAGATCGCCTGTCTGTCCTTTACCGCCTGGGGTAATGAAAGTAAAATAGACCCGATTATTATAATAAATAAAAAGCTAAAAAGAATTAACCTGGGAGGACTATTGAAAAATCTATCCGACCATTTCTCATCAAGCGGTGATTTTCTGAATTTATAAACAGATAATAACCGGTTTGTAAATTTATTTCTCAGTTTTTTAGTGCGTGCAGATTTGTTTGAAAATTGCCCCATCTTCCAATGATTTTAATCGGGATCAGCATCAGGATCATTTAACATGCAAAGGGTTGATTGACCGGGTTCGGTTTCTTTGAATTCTCCATCTGTAGTGATAATCCTCAATATATGGTCTTCTTCAACTGCAATCATAGAAATAATATCTATTCCAAAGTATTCCTTAAATGCAGCATAATCAAATTTTTCGATCAATTTTGTCAATTTAATAATACTGCCTTCATTATATCACCTGGAAACCGTGCAATAATCTAAATCATCACCAAACAAAAACC
>CAZIXF010000031.1:0-59421 GCA_964543195.1 uncultured Roseivirgaceae bacterium | reverse complement strand
CGTATCTTCCCTTCGGTGCCTTCACGGGAGGCAATTGATAAAGTTCTTTTTTATCTAAAATCTCATTTAAATGAAGAGCGGCTAATGAGTTTATTTCATAATTTGGTGTAATTGCAATCAGTTTGCCAATACCATAAAGATTAATAGCACTATAAAAATGTTCTGATAACACACTTTCAAAAACAATTTCCAAATCAGCCATTCGTGCTTTGTATTCATGATCACGGTTGGTATCCACCATTAAAATATCGTTTTTAAAAAGTAGAAGCTATTTTAATATTGTTTTGAATATTAAATTTTTTTTCTGATCCTGATCTTTATAATATGTGCTTTTTTGTGAAAGTCTTCTGGTAAGCCTCCGGAAACTGAATGATTAATCAATCGAACTTCCTTTGAAAGTGAGGTTTTTTATACCGGAAAGAAATCCCATTGATCCGGCCTGTCGATTGAGTATGGAATAAAACTTCTATTCCCTCTTCTTTTAAAGCTTCCGTCAGCTCATAAAAATCCGAGATCCCATCTTCGATTCATGATGAAAGGCTAAAGATTCCCGGGCAATTGTTTTTTTTAATTAAGCCTCAATGTTAAAGTGCCTGGATAAATTTTTAAAATTCAAAAAAGTATATTAAAGGTTCAACGATTATTTACTGCTTAATGAATTTACCGATAAGCATGCCCTTTTCCGTTTCCACTTTCAGCAGATATATTCCCGGTGCAAGCCGGCTTACATCCAGTTGATTATGGCTGATTTCAGTGTTTATCAGCACCACTCCATTCCTTGTGGTGACGGAAACCCTGACCGGGAATACTTCTATCCCGGTAATACAGATTGAATGGATTACGGGATTAGGATATATGTTGTATTCTTCAAAGCCCGGAGTAATAATGCCCACAGTTGCTTCGGTGGTGAACGACCATACTTCCGACCAGGGCCCGGTTCCCACACTGTTCTCCCCGGCCACTCTCCAGTAGTAGGTAGTGGAGTTGGCAAGATCTGAAACGGTGTAACTGTTCGTGTTGACAGACTGATCCCGGACCAACGTTTCGAAATCCGGAGCTTCGGAAAGCTCGAACCGGTAAGTATCGGCATTCCCCAATACCTCCCATTGGAAGGTCAAAGAAACGGGTTGGTTTTCAGCATTGCCGGGCGGATTGATCAAAACCGGGGCGGCAAGGGTTCCGGAAGCGGTAGTAAACGACCATACTTCCGACCATTCGCCCTGTTTTCCCGTTTCGTTTACAGCCTGAACCCGCCAAAAGTAGGTAGTATTTTCTCCGAGGTTTTCTACGATAAGGGTGTTATCGGTTATATTGCATAAATCAACATATGTATCGGTCATAGCCTCATCGAAAGCAATTTGTATGCAATAACTCACGGCCCCGCTTACCGCTTCCCAGGAAAGCTCAATCGTGGCAGGTTGGTTTTCAGCATTATCGGCCGGCGATATCATTACCGGTGATTCCGGTCCTCCGGCTTCCGTTATAAAAGAACACAAGTTTGACCAGGCACTTTCTCCGTAAGTATTGTAGGCTTTAACCCGCCAGTAATAGGTTGTCAGTCCTTCCAGACCGGATAATTCATACCAGACAGTATTGCCCAGAGTATCACCAGCCACCAGGGAGCTGAAATCATCCTGTTCAGACACCTGTACTATATATCCTTCTGCGCCGTGGGCGTCGGACCAATGAAGGTGTAGCGGCACTATTATGTTTTCTTCACCATCGGCCGGGGATAGTAATTCTGGGGTGGCCGGGGGCCCTTCCCTGGTAGTAAATGACCATACTTCCGACCATTCTCCCGCACCCTGGTCATTAACTGCGTTCACTCTCCAGTAATAAGTATAATTAAAGTTCAGTTCCTCCACCTCGACAGAAGTGCCGGTCAGTTCGCTCGCTTCAAATACAACATCATCGGCGGTCCATGACCAATAGGAATTGGAGATTTCAACTTCGTAGCTGTCGGCCTGTTCCACTTCGTTCCATGACAGGGTGACCGGCAGGTCGAGCCCTGTTGAGTTATCAGCAGGTTCTGCCAGTAGAGGTGCTGCGGGCGGGCCGGATAAGGTGGTTCCGCTGGCTGCAGGACCCTGTTCTGTTTCCACCCCATCACTGTTCCTTGCTATCACCCTGAAAGTATATTCAGTGTCAGGTGAAAGGTAACGGAGTTCAAAAGATGTATACCACTGCGGATCCCACCATACCGGATCATCACTGAACTCGCCGTTATAACCTACATACCGGTCTGTGGTGGTTTCATAAATGGCATATCTTACTGATACGGGATTATCATCATCCTGTATGGTAATACGGATTGTAGATGAAGAGATCACTTCAACGGAAGGCGCAACAGGGATTTTCGCCAGAGTTCTTATGGTTGATGTTTCGCTGAAGGAGGTTTCGGCATCTTCTGCATTTCTGGCCTTGACCCTTAATGCAAGCTCCTGATCCGGATCAAGTCCCGTTACAGTCACCACACCCCAGTCCGCGACACTCCTCCAGGCCTCCGCATCTCCCAAAGAACCATCTGCCTGAACATATTTACTGCTGTTCTGTTCCTGGATGGCAAATGTAACACTGGCGGGGTTGTCGTCCGGATCGATCTCCACATCGACACTTTCAGAAGTCGGATCCGATAACAAAGGTTCTCCCGGTACAAGAGCCATAGTAACCCGGTCTGCAGGCAATCCCCAGTCCGTTTCAATATTATCGGCATTTCTTGCTTTTGTACGGATGCTGTACAATGTAGCAGGAGTAAGTCCGCGAATATATTGTGTAGCTGATGTCCAGCCATCACGGGTATTCCATACCGGGTCATTGCCCAGGTAGCCGTCAGCCTGGACGTATTCACCAGAAATCTCATCCTGCACAACAAACTGGGTACTCCCTGAATTTCCACTGTCATCCACCGTAAAATACAACCTGTCTGTATATGAAAACACCTCTACATTCGGCGGATTGGGAGTTGCCGCCAGAGTGGTGATCTCTCTGTCCTCTCCGTAAACTGTTTCTACATTGTTGCCGTTTCTGGCCTTTACGCTGAATGATATAATTTCATTTGGTGTCATTCCCTGCACAACCAGCCCTTCCCAATCAGCAGCCGTCTTCCATATCGCAGATGAGCCAAGTGAACCGTCGGCTTGCACATAATAATTGTCATAATAATCTGACCTGTCAGCCATTATGGCCAGTTCGACATTGGCCGGATTCTCGCCGGGGTCAACCTCAATATCGGCAGTTGTTTCAGTAATATTGCTGATAACCGGCGCACCTGGCACTGCAGCAAGGGTATATGTGCTCACCTCCGGTCCCGGATCAGTTTCAATGCCATCATCATTCCTGGCAATGGAGCTGAATGAGTATTCAGTCCCTAAATCAAGTCCCGTTACCGTAAAATTATACCAATCATCCCTTGTTTTCCAGGCGGCTTCAGATCCAAGTGTACCATCGGACTGCACAAACAAGCCCGAATTATGATCGGTCACTGCATATAAAGTTGCCGCGGAATTATTTGAATAATCGCCGGAAGAGGTATAAACCGATATGTCAACCGTTGTTTGTGTCTCATTGCCAAGCCACATCACATTGGGTGTGTTGGCCAGGGTAAGTATGATTTCGCGGTCACTGTAATCAGTCTCGACTTGGTCACCGTTACGCGCTTTTACCTGAAATTCGTACTCCCGGTTTCCGGTGCGGTTTTGCGGATCATACAGGGTGACGATTACCGTTCCCCAGTCCGCCATGGTCTGCCATACTGCTGCCGTATTCATGGTACCGTCATCCTGTACATAACGGTTTGTTGTAATCTCGCGGATGGCATATTCCGTATTATCCGGATTCGGGTCCGTTCCGGGTGTAATCTCTACGGTCGTTCCCGTTACATTATCAGATTGCGGTTTCCCGGGCACTTCGGCAAGGGTCCAGAAATCAACCGTTTCGCCGTATCCCACACCTTCGGTATTGGAGGCATGCGCCCTGTAATTGTACCTTGTATTTATATCAAGCCCTGTGATCTCCAAGTCAAAATCAGCAGCTTCAAATGATCCTTCCTCATAGAGGTTTGTTACTCCCTCATCACCTATTTCCTTGTCGTCCCCCGTATAAGACCACCAGATGAAACCCCTGTTATTTGCATTGATGCCCCCGGTCTGCAGAATGGTGCCGTTACCGGTTGTGCTTACAGGTGTAATGTCCGAAGCAGGCGATGTAGAGACCATCGGTTCAACAGCGATGGCTTCTCCTCTGACACTAACAAGTTTCGTTATTGCACCTGTGCTTTTATTCTCAACTTCTTCAGTAATAACCCCCATGTCAACCGGCGCAAACCTGACATATACAGTTGTGGTTTCAACATTTGTATTTACAGGCGATATGCTTAAAGACTTTCCGAAACCTTCTTCACTGCTGAGTGAAATCTCAAAATTTGACGGCGCAGTCACCTCAAGATCAGCCTGAAGATCTATGGCAGACAATTCATATGATTTGGGGTCTGATGTTTCGCGAACAAATGTATCCGGGAAATCAGCCAGTACTGCAGGATCTACCGTGATGACAGGAAGTGTAAACTCATCGGCGCCGATATCAGGAAAATCGGGATTCCTGGTATCGCCGTCAAAGTCGGTATCAATACCGTCAACCGGTTCGGCTGCTGCGTTGAGGGCCACTACATCCGTATGCAGATCGGCCGTGGCAACATCGGTGAACGTTACCTCTTCATTAATGGAATTCTCATCATTGTCTGCAATAATGGGTAGCACGGTTCTATCCTCTGTCCCGTTGTAACCCAGCACCGTACCTGTCCCGTCTGTCCAGTAACTGTTGTAGTCAAGGGTAATGTCGCCGGTATGGCTTTTGTAAAAAGCATAATTTTTACCGCTGCCGCCGGTGGTTACACGGGTATTTACAAAGATGTTGTTTTTCACCACATCGTTTGTAGCCGTCTGATCATGCATGAATGACGAAGTATTAATATCCGTATCTCCCGAAACTATGCCGGATACTGCAACGCTGTTGAAATAAAAATTACCTGTTTCTCCGGTATTTTTATATATTCCGTAAATTTCGGCACCTTCCGTAACGCCGTTGCCGAGGCTTATCATGTTGTTCACATAATCGGCAACGCCCCCCTGAATGTTGATCCCCCTGATCCCGGAGCCGCCGGATGACGAGACCGAAAGGCCATATATCCGGTTGGCATTCACCATGTTTGTGCCGGAAGCGGGTCCCGTATAGTTAATGCCGCTGACCTGTACCCCTGTGGCAGAAGAGCTATTGCCTATATTATAAATTGTATTGCCTGAGATTGTTTGATCCGGTTCGGGGGACAGGTTAATTATACCTGTGGCCGATTCCGACCAGTCGGTTGTGGTTATTTCTGCACTGGTATACAGATCTCTGATAATGTTCCCAGTAATCTGGTTTTTCCCGTTGAGAACGACAATCCCGCCTATTTTATGTGGCTGATCCAGTTCGGCCGATCCTTTTGTCAAATTGATCAGGTTTGAAATGGTATTTCCATCGATTATACATACGGTGGCATTGGGGTCACTGACGATACCCACTATGTATTGCCCTAAGTCGGTTGAGGCACATTCAGTTGATGCGATAATGCTTGCAGTTGTTTCAGTGCTTCCTATTAAATTGCCGCTTATTTCGATCTCCGTGCCCTGGTCGTTTAAAATGGCGGCAAAGCTGTGGGAGTAGCTGGTGTTACCGGAAGACACTTCGATACCGCCGATCGTATTGCCTGAAATGGTTATATTGGCATCTTCAATGCCCCCCACGATTCCATAACTAACCGCATGTACTTCGGAAGAGATATGGATAACAATATTGCCGTTGCCCGTACCCGAGCCAATGGTATTATCCAAGATCCCGGTAATTCCTCCAGCGAAGCGGATACCGGCCCATCCCACCGATGCTTCACCTGGTACCGGATCGGGAGCTGTTTCCCAATGGAAGTTGCCGATGGTATTATTCTGAACGGTAATTTCACCGTCATTTACACCGTCAAGGTAAATACCGGCAAAGATATTTGGGAATGAACCGGTTGTTGTCCATGGGGTTCCTCCACATTCCATTGCTGATCCGCCTATAAAATTACCGGTCAGGGTATGTCCCACTGAAGAAGCAAGGTAAATTCCGTAATGCGTATTTCCGCCTCCGGCCGTGATCTCGTCTTCCTGGTAAAAATGGTTATCGGAAATGATCCAGTCGGTATTATTCGCATCAATAGATATTCCTGCAGAAGACCTGTCGTCGCTCCAGAAATTAAATATTTTGTTGTTTGAGACGGTGTTGTTGCTGTTCTCGTTTCCTGAGGTACCCGCCGATACAATACCGGCTGAAGGATAGGAGCCGTTAGGGCCGGTTATCATGCAATACTCGATAAGGTTATTGTTGTTGCCCGCTCCCGATCCTGCCCCGCCAAAAGTGATCACCCCTTTCCCGGTTTCCTGAATGGCACTGTTCAGTATGGAGTGCGCGACCCTGTTGTTGACGGCGGAGCCGGTAAATTCTATGCAATACCCTGAAGAATGGGTGTTTTCGAAAGTAAGATTGACCAGGGTTACATCGTGAGCTCCGTCAAGCTTTGCCAAAGGACCGGCGAAGTGACCCGATACAGTAACAGACTGATCGGAAGATCCGATGGTAACGGAGCTGTAATCGGATGTTCCTCCTCCGCCATCATACCCGCTGGGATACAGAACCGCCGTTTCGGTTTCCGTGGTTCCCTCATTCAGCACAACAGAGATATCGCCGGTGAGATCGCCGGCATTGATCGCATCGAAAACTTCTTTTAAGGTATTATAACCCCCATTTCCCACATAACCGGAGCTGGTAAAGAATTCATCACTTCCGATGTCGGGTACCTGTCCACGCAGATCCGCGTCAAAGTCGGTTATAAGCCGGTCGACAGCCGTTCCTGCATCTCTCATCGGGGAGCCTTCGGTAATGTGAAGGTCCGGCACCACCTCGTCAGCCCCGGCAAAAAGAGGATCTACACTGAGGCTGTTTTCATCCTGTTCTTCACCGGCCTGCCAGTTTTCGAAACTCATAGGGAATGCATAGCCTGTACCGAAAGGGGCGTCGCTCAAATTGGCAATACCCTCCCTGCCATCAGCATACAGGTTGTTGTAATCACTTACCAGGACAGCGTTTGAATAATTCCACCTGCCGATTGACACATGAACCTCCTCCCTGTCTTCGGGGCCTCTTCTTGCATTATAGAAAATATTGTTCATGACGGTATCCGTTCCCGGGTATTTGAAATAGGCATAGCTTTTATAATCACTGCTCTCAATAGTGCCTGTTATATATACCGAGTTTCCAAGTATGAAATTGTCACCGTCGGAGAGAATACCTGCACTGGTCTGGTTGTTTGAAATGCCATGCCCCAGCCGGATCGCATTGTTTTTTAATTCAACATTGCTGTTCTTCAGAAAAACACCCAAACTACGGCCATCTTCACTTAGAAGATCTATCCCGAATATTATATTTTGTGCGATAGTATGCTCAACACCGCTGTTCTCCATAAAGAATATCCCCGTAGCCCATATTTCATCATTAAGATCTTCCAGCTTGCCTTCCAAAGTATGGATGGTGTTCCGGATGATCTGCTGATCACCTGATGTGCCTGTAACAGCAATACCCTTAATGGAGTTGGCCGGATATCCAAATTCTGTTCCATATCTGGCTCCCATAGAAGCCAGGTTTTTAACAACATTACCCTCTATAAGGTATGTTCCGCCTGTGCAATCAATACCGGCAACTCTTCCAAGCCAATATCCGTTGTTCATCATTCCCGAAACGGTATTGCCCTTAATCGTAACATTTCCTGTGCTGGCGGATGAAATTCCCCTTGAGATCTGCTCATTAGTAGTGTTAGTGTTATAATGCTCAACATAGATACTGTTTTCTGTATCTTCACTCCCGATCAGGTTCTCCTCAACAATGACCTCATTGCCTGATACGATCTCTATTCCCGTGAAATTATGTCCCTGATCAGGATATGAATGATCAAGGGTGAAAGAGCCAACCGTGTTGTTGGTTACCTCGGCATTACCGGATGTGGAGAGGCCTATCCCATAGGTTGTCACACTGGCCATGTCGGTGCTGTTGATGATAATGGATCCTGTTCCTGTGCCTGACCCTATGGTGTTTCCGGTTTCTGTCCCTATCAATGCATCTCCTCCGGCAAGGTGTATGCCCGTCCATATCCCCGGAAGTGAGACCGCATTCGTTGTACTGTGATAGAGGTGGGAGAAATTGGCTATTGTATTGCCCTGAACAGATGCAGGGGTGATAGTGCCCGAATTGATATGTATGCCGGTAAACTTGTTTGCATAATCTCCCGATATTGTCCATGGTGTACCTCCGCAATCCGGTTCTGATCCGCCAATATAGTTGTCTTCAATAATATGGCCGTCACCTTCGCCCAAGTATATGCCATAATGCATACCGGAAGCCGTGGAAGTTCTTGCCGCTGTCTGATAGAAATTGTTGCCGGCAACTGTCCATCCTGAAACCCTCACGTTTCCTTTTATTCCGGCAGAGGGGCCTCCGGGATTCCAGAAATTGAATATATTGGAATTTGAGATCGTAATATCAGATGCTTTGCCGTCTTCTCCCGAATATCCTGTATCATGGTAAACATATATCCCGTTTGCCGGGGTATAGGATTCATCACCGATATTACAATAATCGATCAGTACGTTGCTGCATCCGTAATCGCCTGCGACTGTAAATCTGATCACCCCGTCGTCCTGATTACTTCCGTTTCCCTTCAGGTTGCAGTAACGGATAGTAATATCAGATGCATTATTGGATATGCTAAAGATATTACCGCTGCTGTTTTCAAGAGTCAGACTGATTTGATCTCCGGCGCCTCCGATACGGCCATCGAAGGTGATATTCGTGGAACCGTCGATATAGACAAGAGGAGATGTGGCGCCATATGAAATAGTGTGATGACCCCCTGAGGGCATTACTGTAATGGAACTGTAATTGGCACTGAATGAGCCATCTCTAACGATAACCGAACTACCTGTTTCTGTAATGTCAGATATTATGTGCATCACGATATCACCTGTCAGCGTTCCGTTCTGCACATCCTGGAAGGCCGCCTGAAGCGTTGCGTAATCGCCGGATCCGCCAACCGTTTTAACGGTTTGGCCCATGAGATTTGCAGGCGGGCAAGCCAGAAAAGTAAAAAGAGTCAGGGAGAGTAATAGATTTTTCATGGATGTGTTTAATAGTTAAAAAAAGGACTTATTTCTAAAAATTGTGATAACTTATCCGAAATATGTTATAAAAAGCCTTAAAAAGGTAACAGGCGTAAAATCCTAAATGTTCCCCGAAATCAAAAAATTTTATCCCTGGTGGATACAGAGCTTTCCATTGAAGATGGCAATGTCGTTGATCTGTCCGGTTTGATCAATGACCCGGATGCCGATCCGGAAAATGAATTACAGGAACTGGTTCCGGCAGATCATGAATTGACCATTTCAGGAAGAAATACCGTTATTCTGCCGGATAATGTGGAAGATGCCGATGCCGATCCGGAGAACGAGATCCAGGATATGCAGTTAACCGGGCATATACTTACCATCACCCTAAACGGAACACCAACGGAGATCGATTTAGAACCCTATATGGATAATACCGATGAACCGGACCTGGCGAATGTTCCAGGTTACGGAAATGATACGGGGGGAAATAAAATCGTAAATATATCCGGCACATATTACCTTTTTACTAAAGTTATCGTCATCTGATTCACGATTTTTAGTATCATGGTTTTAAATAGCCAGTATTCGCTTCATCTAATATCAGGATCCAGTTGTGTCCCAATCCATGATTACCCGGTGGATCAAATTCGTGAACCTGGCCTTCGGTAATCGGGTATTCGGAAAAAGGTTTATTCGTTTCTAAATTCGTTTCTGTATAACATTTCTCATCCCTGGGATTATACCACCATGCATTTATCTTTTTACCCCGGATCCAGATTGTTAAAAGGCACATCCCCACGAAAATTTTTTCTGAAGTCATTCTGATCAAAACCCTTGTTTGTCACCATTACCTGCAGTGTATTGAGTCCATGATTTATGCGATTCTGTCTATACATTTCAACATCCTCCGGAGACAATGTAAATAAAAACCATCCCGTATCTCCCAGCCAGAAAAATGGTTTTCCTTCTTTAAGGAGATAATGTCCAACTTCACTAACCGACAAATACGGTGTATCCTGATTTAAATGATCGTCACGGTTTGAGCAGGCGTTACAAAAAAGCGGAGCAAAGAGGCTGTCTCAAAGTTAAATGATTTATGGAAGTTACGGGATAGGTCCCACATTCCTGGAATTAATTGATTGTTTCACCTTATTCTTATTAAGATATCAACAAATTCAATTGACGAAATGGGATATTATCCCACCAAAGGACTTTTGAGACAGCCTCATACTTTCCAGTATTTATCAGCTCCACAACCGGTCCCATGACCTGATCTCGTTCCATTCGGGTGTTGGAGCGAACAATTTCTCGCCCTCGATCAGGAACTCTTTCACCACTTCTTCATTGAGCTCCACGCCGATGCCCGGTTTTTCAGGGACTTTCACGTATCCGTCCTTTACGATCGGTTTATCGATTCCGGTCACGAGGTCATCGAACCTGGGGTTGTCTACGGCATGATGTTCGAGCCACATGAAATTCTCTGTTGCGGCGGCCGCATGAACCGAACCAAGGAATGATACCGGACCGGCAGCATGATGGGCCATGAACCCGATCCCTTTGGCAGTGGCATAATCCCCTATCCTCTTGGTTTCAAGGATACCGCCGGCAGTGTTGGGGTCGGGATGGACAATATCCACGGCGCGGGTATCGATCAGCTTCTGGAAACCGCCTTCCAGCCGGTAAATATCCTCTCCGGTCTGGATCGGCGTTGTAGTCGATAAGGTAAGTTCGCGCAACTGGTCGGTATAATGCCAGGGGATGATGTCTTCGATATAGGCGAGGTTATATTTTTCGGCTGCCCGTGCGATCTTGATGGCTTCATTGACGCCAAAATGCCCCCAGTGGTCGGTACCCATCGGGATTTCGTAACCGATCTGGGCCCGCATCACATCCAGGAATTCCATGAGCTTATCTATACCCTTATCGGTGATCTGAACGCGGGTAAAAGGATGTTCGGTGAGGTTATATCCCCGGTATTCATGTTGCCAGGGT
Organism: uncultured Roseivirgaceae bacterium; assembly: GCA_964543195.1. Taxonomy (GTDB): domain Bacteria; phylum Bacteroidota; class Bacteroidia; order Cytophagales; family Cyclobacteriaceae; genus JAGTVG01. Next base: position 48,202 of record CAZIXF010000031.1, on the reverse strand, counting down.
TTAAGATCTCCCTGGGGGGCATTGATCACCGTACCGGGAATGCCCCGCAGCAGGTTAATGCCAATATCCATTTTCAATGCCGTATACCCTTTGTCGACCCTTTCCTGCATACGCCTGGCATATTCTGCGGGATCGTTTGATACGGTAGTGTCGCAATATACCCGGACTTGATCCCTGTATTTACCTCCCAGCATCTGATACACCGGTACGTCATAGGCCTTTCCGGCCAGATCCCACAGCGCCATTTCCACCCCGGATACACCGCCGCCCTGGCGCCCATGATGACCGAATTGGCTGACCTTTTTAAACAATCTTTCCACGTTGCAGGGATTTTCACCCAATATCCTGCTTTTCAGGAATAAGGCGTATTCCTTGGCAGCGCCATCCCGCACATCACCATGGCCGACAATTCCCTGGTTGGTATAGATCCTTACGATCGGGGTCCGGAATACCACACCGCTGATCTCTGCAATTCTCATGTCGGTGATCTTCAGATCGGAAGGTGATGAATTCCGGTTCACCTTCTGAGTGGAATGGGCCAGCACATCCTCTATAGGTGCAGCCGACAAACCTGCAAGACTTAAGCCGCCAAGGCCTAATTTTTTTAAAAATCCTCGTCTGTCGTTATTCTGTTCTTTCATAATTTATGGGGTTTTTGATTTGAAAAATACCTTCGGATCCGGACAAAAAGGCTAATCCGGGATCAGTTATGCGTGGGAAATATATTAAAATCTTTCCAATTTTCTTAACCGGCCTTCCCAAATAAATAAGAAAAGTTTGTTAACGCCAGAAGATAAAAAGGAATGACCAGCAAATTATAAATTGCAGATCCGGGTCGGATACCGCGGTGAAATAACCGAAAACCGATACTTCCCATCTTGTTATAAAAAATCTTATAATATTTCATCCTCATCGATCACAAACATCCGGGTGCTTACGGTATAATTTCTTTGCCTGATATCAGTGTACTCGAGGTCAATATAAAAAGCCGCAAAACCAGTATCGGGATAATCGAGGAAGACATTCACCCTGGAGTTGTCGATAATTTCGAGAACGTCTGAACTCCATTCCTCGTTCCGGAAATCCCGGTCGGCAGAAGTGGCAGTCCAGAGATAGGATGACTTTAGTGCATTTAAGGAGCCGGATACATTTAATGTGATACCAGTTGCGGATTCCGTGGTTTCCCATGAACATTCGGGATAAGGCTGACCGGCAGCCGTATTCAGAAAAAAGGCCCTCAGGCCTTCAATGGCCTGTTCCCCGCCGCCAAGATCATGACCGGCATTGGCTACATAGTGAATGTAGTTTTCTCCCGGGATATCGGCGATATAATGTTTAACGGCATCCACCGGCCAGTACCTGTCGTTCGTCCCGATGAATATCATCTTGGGCATGGTAAGTTTATCCCGGTAACTGTATGGGTCGATCATGAGGGTAATATCCGATCCCTGCTGGCTGTGGACATCCTGTGGAATACCCAGATCCACATAATCCTGTATTTGCTCACTGTATTCCCCCCATACGTCAACCTGGTAATCAAGATTGACAGGCATGTTGAGCATGTCGATCACAGCAGGGGCAATGGCGGTTACACGTGAATCGGCAGCTCCTGCCAGCCAGGTGGTCCAGCCCCTTTTCGAGGCACCCGAAATCACGAAACCTGAAATTTCCATATTTTCTTCATCCCGTAATAATTCCTGTACGGCATCCATGGCGCGGACCGTGCTTTTTACCATCGGAAATAATAAAGGCCAGGAATAATCCCCGTCATTTATGAAGTTTTGCAGGGTTTTGGCGATCAGGGCATCTTCGGAATGGCCATCCAATAAAGGCTGATTGGGTATTTGCCTGAGAACAACCGTAACCGCCTCATTTTCGGATGCCAGGGTTCCGAAGACCAGGGCTTCTGCATCGATTACGCTGGCCCATTTGGGAGAACTATTTTCAAGGCTGCCCCCTGTGATCCAGAGAAGGGCCTTGTCATACTGTATATTATCCGGGGCAAACACGGTAAGCTGATGTTTCCATACATAATCCTGCCATTGCTGGGATGTGAGGAGCAAATCGGTAACCCTTACATTCAGGACCGTATAGGTATTTTTAATCTCCCAACCATAGGTTTTATCCCCATTGTTTATATACATGTCCAGTGCGGTTTCGGGAGTGACCAACCCGGGTTGGGGATCATCGGGTTCGGGAGAACATTGAATGAAAAAATATCCTGTGAGGCATAACAGCATTACCGGATATAATGTGAATTGGGCTCGCTCAATCAGTTTCATGGAAAATGAAAAAATAGTTTTATCAAAGTTAAAGTAATTGTTGAAGTGATAAATCATTCCTTGCTGAAATTTTGATTATCCCGGTCAACACCGGCCGCTTCAATACATCTCCGGACCTAATCATGGTTTTAAACAACCTATTTTTTATGCTAAACAATCGGTGGCGGGCCCATAATTGAAATTTCTTCGGTATCATCATCTACTTCTTTTGACCCAGACTGAAAAAATCCCAGATTTTATTTAATTTCGCTAATAATCATTTTTCCACGGTAAATTTTTTGAATATGGATCCTCAAGCCCAATCTCTGAACCAAACTATTGAACAGATCAATCCGAATGTTTTGCAAATGCTTTCCGAGCGGGGGAAGAATATATTTTTCCCTAAACTGGGTGTTTTATCCCAGGCTGCCCAGGCAAAAGGCAAGGACATCAACGCTACCATCGGCGAAGCGCGCGAAGACGATGGTTCTTCCATGCACCTTGAAGAATTCGAGGAATTGATCAAGCTTCCCATTCAGCAGGTTTTCCCCTATGCTCCCAGCTACGGGAAACCGGATATCCGGGATAAATGGAAAGAGTTTATCCTGAAAAAAAATCCCTCCCTGAAAGAGGTCACGCTCAGCAGGCCTATCGCCACCAACGGGTTGACCCATGGCCTCAGCATGGCCGGGTACATGTTTGTGGACGAAGGGGATACAGTGATCCTTTCCGACCTTTACTGGGAAAATTATGACCTGATCTTCGATAATGGATACAGTGCAAAAATAGAGACGTTCAACCTGTTTAAAGAGGGTGGATATGATACCGGGGCCTTCGCCGAAAAACTGCAATCGATGGATCGGGATAAAGTGATCGTGCTCATGAATTTCCCCAATAATCCGGCAGGCTATACTCCGCTTACCCATGAGGTGGATGCCATTGTGGATGAATTCCAAAAACTGGCCAAAAAAGGGAAGAAGGTCGTGGTTCTTATCGATGATGCCTATTACGGTTTGGTATATGGCGAGAAAGTATTCCCCGAATCGATCTTTTCCAGGCTGGCCGGGTTGCATGAGAACCTTCTTGCCGTTAAACTGGATGGGGCAACCAAGGAGGATTATGTCTGGGGATTCCGGGTAGGTTTCCTGACGTATGGAATTAAGGGAGGCACTCCGGAACTGTATGCCGCACTTGAAGCCAAGACGGCCGGAGCCATCCGTGGCAATATTTCCAATATCAGCCATCTTTCACAAAGCCTCCTGTTCCATGTATACAATACTGAATCCTATGAAAGGACCAAGAAAAAGAAATATGAGGTGCTCAAGACCCGGTATGATATCATGAAGAAGAGCCTGGCAGACGAAAAATTTGAAAAATATTTTGAACCGCTGCCGTTCAATTCAGGATATTTCATGTGTATTCTCATCAATCCCGGGCTGGACCCTGAGAAAATTAGGCAGCAGCTGCTGGAAAAATACAGTACCGGAGTGATCGTATTCGGAAACGTGATCCGGCTGGCCTTTTCGGCCACACCGAAAGATAAGATCCCCATACTGATCGAAAATATTTACCAGGCCTGCAGGGACCTTTCGTCATAACATAGAAATATTTAAAGTTAAAAATACCACCGGATGGTACCCGTTGATGAGCGTGTACCTCAGTTTATTTCTATACATCTGAGTCTCTACAGGATCTGTTTGCCGTTATAAAAATAATCGATACGGTGATCGAAAACTCTAATTCAAATTAAATCCAAGGCCGACTCCAAGCCAGGTTTTACCCTGATAGATCCATATATCCTTGTTATTGTCCAGAAGGGTATCCCATCCCAGGTTAATACCCAGGGTTAACCCGTTAACGGCAAATATGGCCGCCAATCCTTTATTCCAGACGATTCCATCATATTCCTGATCAAGTATATTATTGGTATTGGTCGGTGAGACGAACGTATTCCCCAATCCGGTGAATGCACCTACTGAAAGACCCAATTGATTGATATTTTCATCGGGTTTTCCAAGAGGATTTGTGCTGAAATCTATCATATAAAGATCTTTCCGGTATCCCAGAAATAGTTCACCGTTTATTCCGGCATTCAACTGGGCCGGTACGTTGGCCCGTGAGGGACGGTATTTCACAGGAATGGTCATAAGATCAATATCAAGACCGGATCTGCTCAAAACAAGCTGACGCTTAACCTTGTGTTTGTGCACATATGCATTAAGGGTGATCACTTTCGATGTGTCGACGGGTTTTTCATCATCAGGTTTTAATTCAGGAAAGATATACCAAGGCTGCTCCTCTACATGAAAGTAAACCTTCTTTTTTCCCCCGTTGATCTTATGAAAATAAAACCCTTCCAGAAATTCATCTTTCGGGGTGTTTTTTAACAAGTTACAATTGCTTAATAAAATCAGAATGATCAGGAGATATCCTTCTTTAATGTTTTTCATAAAAATCAGGGATTTTAACATATAATATATCGTTAGCGGCCCCAAAAACCAAATTTGCCCTATTGTTTTACTGCACAGTCGATGGCGCTGTTTAAGTACTTCAGGCAGATACGATTATTCATGATGGGTTTGAAAGAGAATAATTTTTCAGATTGGCCATAAAAACGTATATCTTGTTGACATGGCAGGTGAATAATAATATACTTTTATAGACCGATACCGAAGGCCTGTCAATATACTTTGTATGAAAAAATTAACTTTTCCAGAATGGCTCGCTTTTTTCCGGATCATTACATTTCCGGTTTTGGTTGTATTATTGTTCGTTATCGACAGGGTGGTTTTCGGTTTGATATATGTGATTCTGTTTTCCACGGATGCATTGGACGGTTTTACTGCATGGTTGCTCGACAATGATTCGGACCGAAGGGAGATTCTGGATACCTGGGGGGATAATCTGTACCTGACAGTGGGACTGGCCGGATTTTATTATCATGAACCTGCATTTTTTCAATCCAAACTGATCATAATTTTGACCATAATCATTTTATACATTATAGAACTAATAATGAGTTTAATCAAATTTGGAAGGCCCTCCCATTTTCATAATTATCTTTCCAAAGTGGCTGTTTTTTTTATGATCATTTTCCTTGCCTGGCTTTTCATTTTCGATATAAATACGGCATTGTTTTATATTGTAATAGTTTTAATTTTTCTGGATATCATCGATGAATTTATCATTCTTTTTTCATTAAAAAAATGGCGCACCCATATCAGGGGATTCTGGGAGGTTGTGTAAAAGGTCCCCCAATAGTCCGGGTAAATAACTTATTGTAATATTATTAGTTGTTTTCTGCAATAATGGTCATCAGTTGTTGCGAAATATTTTCGATTGCGTTACTCAGCCCGGGAGTGTTAAAAGTCTTCTGAAAAATGGCCAGGTCATTCCTGAAGATCCTGTAGGATATCCGGTATCCATCTTCCGTTCTGCTGTATCGTCCGTATATTGAATACGCATTACTGAACTGTCCTTCATCAAGAAAAATGAAAGAATGCTCCGACTGATCCCTGAGTTCCCTGATCATGGCATCCAGGCGGGAAGACAATTCTTCGTCATCATAAAAGGTCTCATCTTCCTGAAAATGGCTTCGTATTACAATGGGCTTGGGAGGTGCTATATGGATCTGCTCACGTTCGGATGTAGAGAGGCGCCCAATCTGAAAAGATGTATTGTCTATAGGCATTTTTATCACTGGTTTCTGAGTGCGGCCGATATCACTTGCCAGTTCGGGCACGTTCCTGTTCACAAAATGGAGAAGACTGCCCACATCGATCATCTCCCCTTCATGCAGTCCGGCTCCTTTTAACCCGAATAACAGACTATACGTAAGTAAGCCCTGGTTCAGGGCATCGGATTCATAACTCACCTCTTTACCTTCCGAGCTGGCCAGGATATAGGTTCCGGTACGGTCCTTCATGAATTCGAGTGCCTTTACACTTTTGGCGTTAAGTCTGCCATTGCTGGCAAGTGGTGAAGCCACAAGGTTTCCGGAATGACAGGCATCTACGATCATCAGCTGCTTTAGCGCCGGTACCAGTTTGATCATATGCACCAGTTCGCTGCTGGAAAGGGAAACGGAAGTTAATGATTTACGGTCTTTCACATCGGGATTTTCAGCTCCGGCAGTAAGAAAGTAAAACTCATCATCGTTTTCGAGATCAAGACCATGACCCGATAAATAAACGAGAAGAATATCGTCGGGCTGAGCTTCCGTGGAAATACGGAGGAACGTATCTTCAATATTCTGCTTGGTTGGCCAACGCTGGTCTTCTTCGCTATCGGTGGTAAGACAAGATATATGTACATGGTCTTTTCCAAGATATTTCTCCGCACCCATCCGGATAACCTTTGAAAAGTCCGAAGCATCTTTAGCCGCAAAATTCAGATCAATGAGTTCACCTTTATAATCGGAAATGCCCACGACCACGGCATATAGATGGGGAACTCTTGTTTCAGACCGTTTACGGTTATCGATCATGTAAACACTTCTCTTTTTGCTGATCCGGTAGCCTTTCTCATTATATCCTTCCACGGAAATTTTATTGAGTTCACCCTTCTTGAGATAGGGATGGTTGGTTACATTATATTCGAAGTGATGTTCACTCGAATCATAGGATGGTAATGATCGGATATCTTCCAGCACTTCTTTATCGTTGATCATGATCGATACAGGACCTATTCCACCTCCCCGGTCTTTCATATCGATACCGAGGAATCCCTCATTGATCTGGGGCGGTGTAAGTTTGATCTCCGGATATAGTTCAAAATTATGGGTGAGCCGGGTAATAAGAGGCTCCTCTGAAAAACCGAGTATTTTCTGTACCAGCCCGGGTTCGTAAAAATTTCTTTTCATTTGATCCAGCCGGAGCATTTCATTCCGGAAGATAAAATGTATTTTAGACATGGCCCGGGGAGAGGAATCGAACCGGCCATCCGGGGTAATGGCCACCCATTCGCCGTTGTTAAAGGGAATGACCATTAGTTTTTCCTGCGGATCACTTGCGGTCCATAACCGTATCGAGCCATCCATTCCGGCGGAGATCATATACTCACCATTATGCGTAAAGGTCAAGTCATTGATAAAACCTTTATGTCCCGTAAGTCTTTTTTTCAGGGTGTGAGTTTCGATATCCCAGCAGGAAATCGAATGGTCTTCCTTTTGGTTGAATTTCCCTACACTTCTGGCATAAGTAAATAACATTTGATTATGTGGTCCGAAAACCATTCTGTCAATGGTAATGGAATCGCTTACCGGGATCCGGATGGGAGTATTGTTTTTTTCAATGTCTACAATCACGATCGATTTATTGTCATCCGGATCGGTGTGATAAGCCAGATGCCTGCCCTGGCGGGAAATGGCAAAGGCACGGATCTGCCGGTCTTTTATGGAGTGAGTTTCTTTAAAACGGGCAGTTTCATAAACCTCAATATTTTCCCCTCCGGACTGTAAAACAAGGGTCCGGTGATCTGCTGATAATTGCAGCCGGGAACAGTTCTTTATTTTGATTCTTTTTGTTTTTCCGGTCGACAGGTTTTCAACGAATACTTTTTTTTCATCTTTCCTGTATATCAGTTGATTTTTATCCGGAATGAATGCTATGCCGGAGATCCGGGAATGACCCGGGAGTTGTTTTTTTTGGATGATCTCTCCGTTTTCCGGATTAAAAATGGAAATACCTGCCACCTGATCAAAAACAAGTACATGATCCTCACCTTCAGCCATCAGTTTTTGTACCGGTTGTTGAAGGGAGTGGAGTTTCATGTCTGAAAATCCTCTGAGATCATATGTGCCGATAAGGCGGTCAGAGGCGAAGACCAGGTTATCATGGGTATACATTACGGAATTGACGGGTGAGGCCTGGCCCTGAAGGGTTTTTATTATACGCTGGTTCTGCATATCATATAAAATCAGGCGTCCGTTATACATGGGTAGTGCAAGTATATAACCGGCAGCTACTGCATGGTCATAGATCCCATAAAGAAACCCGGGATCCGACTGATCTTCTCTGATGTAACCGGGTTCATGGGCAATAAGGGAATCCGGGCCGGTAAATTTCCATATCCGGATATTCTGTTCCGTATCCCGGCCGGTGGATATAACCAGGCTGTCGTGGATTGAAATACTGAATGCCTGGAATTGAAATGCTTTATTGGTTTGAATTAGCTTGAGCGGGCTGGTATTGGAGATGTGTATATTTCCCTTGTTGTCTGCCATGTATAAATAACCGGAACCGGGGTCAAAATCCATGTCCCGAATTTCGGTATTAAGGATCGGTCCATAGTATTCGACCTGCTTCCCTGCGTAGTCGAATAACAGTAAATTGCCAAACCGGTCAGCGGCAAAGATCCAGGGTTCTTTATTGCTTACCGTTAATACCTGAAAGGGATTGTAATCTTCCTTGATTCTGTATATTTCATGGAATGTATCTGCATCCCGGGCGATCAAAGTGGAATCGTTACCACAACTGAATAAAATACTTCCATCGGGTGACAGGGCTATATTGTTGATGCCTTTTATATGGGCTGATATTTTTTTATGTTCTTCCTCACCTAAAAATTTCCAGGAATAAATACTGCCTGCGGTTGTACTAACATATATTATGTTATCAACCGGGGAGAAATCGATATCAGTTACGCGTGCATCATGAATGAAGGTATCCCTTATCCTGCCGGATGGGACATCCCACAGGTGAACGATCTCTGTCCCGAATCCGCTGACCAGGAATTTGCCGTTATCACTCATTAATACCCGGTCGACACGACCTGTATTTCCGGTTTGAAGGATAAGCCGGGGGGCCTGGGCAAAAACCTGTATGTTAAGGCACAGGAATAATGTGGCCAGGAAGAATTTTATTCCTTTCATAGGAAAAGATAATGTTTTTCCTGTTGGACTTTCTATGTTTTTAATAGTTTAATAGCATAAAACACATCCTGAACCTTCGGCTGCCTCACAGTCTGCCTGGGTAGCATAACAATTGCCCGAGCCCGGTTTGGACCAGGGTGCGGAGCTTGTACAGCCCGTGCAGTCGTTATTCATGGAATCCATTAACTCTTCATCGCAGGAAGAGAGATTGAAGGATAAAAGAAATAAAGACACAATTGTAAAGAGAACAAGGCAAAAACGGGTAAGTGGTTTCATGATAATAGATTGTTTTCACGTTAAAAATCCATTAAAAGCCCTCGAATTGGAGTATTATGGCAATTTATTGTTTTAATTTCAATATTTAAAGAAAGAATAGGATTAATTCACCAATATTCATAAAAAAACCCAAAAGGTAATTAGGCCTTCCGGATTTCTCATGATTGAAAGAAAGGCTACCCGGATTCAGGGAAGCAGCAAAGAGTCTTCAATCTCAGATTCAGTTGATTTTTAACCTATAAATTTCATATTATCATTCCCGGCATTGTAAATTTGCATTCTGATTTATGGAATGAAAGAAACCATCAATTCACTAAATCACTAAATCACTAAATCACTAAATCACTAAATCACCAAATATATATGCACCCGTAGTTCAATTGGATAGAATGTCAGATTCCGGTTCTGAAGGTTAAGGGTTCGAGTCCCTTCGGGTGTACTAGGTTAATGAGTGAGTTTGGAATGAGTGTCATGCCTACGGATTGATCCCGCACAAGGGGAGAAATGAGTGATTTGTGAATAAATGGGGGCCTTTCACCTTTTTTTTATTACCAAAGAAACAAAAAAGCTTATATGATGTGGCTTGTGATATTGATTTTGGTTTAATTTCAAAATTTCCCCGGGTTAAAAAAATTTAGGATATCTCACAAGGTAACAACTAGTGTATTTTCGAGCCCCCCATAGTACAGTGGATGAGAAAAATTAATTCTCTGATAAAACAGATATAGTAAAATAGTCCCTCCATTCAGATAAGTATGACATTTTTTGATGCTGAATCAGCTAATCTACCAATGCCTGATACACCAGGGCCCTCAGTTTATCGTGATCGTCAAGATCGCCGGCGGGGATCAATTGGGTAAAATAAACCACCACCAGTTCTTCGACCGGGTCGACCCAGTAGGTGGAATGATAGGCTCCGCCCCAGCCATATTCTCCTTCCGAACCCGGAACTCCCCTGGCCCCGAGATCTTCCACGATGGAGAAGCCCAGGCCGAAGCCGGTACCCTCGTCCCAGGGAAATTGAATTTCTCCCAGGTGATCGACCGTCATGAGTTTTACGGTATTCGGCGACAGGATCCGGTGGCCGTTTAATTCGCCTCCATTCAGCATCATCTGAAGGAACCGGGCATAATCCATGGCCGTACTCAGATAACCTGCACCGCCGGAATAACTTTTTCGTGGCCCCTCAACATAGGCACCCTGACCGACCATCTTTCCCGGGTCCGGAGCCCGTTCAATACCATCATCGCCAGCCGAATAAACCACCGCCAGGCGGTCCTTTTTACTATCAGGTAGATAAAAATGGGTGTCCTTCATGCCCAGGGGATCGAGAATACGGCTTTCAAGAAATTTGTTTAACGGTTCACCGGAGACTACTTCGATTATTGCACCCAGGATATCCGTATTATAACCATAAACGAATTTTTCTCCCGGCTGGGCATCGAAAGGTAATTCGGCTATCCGATTTACAGTTTCCTGTATGGGTTCATCCCGGTCGGCAAAATACCAGCCCTGGATCCCTGCTTCTTCCCAGCGATCGGCCGCAATACCGTTTCCGTAACCGATACCCGATGTATGGGTAAGCAGGTCGCGAATGGTTATAAGTCTATCCGCTTTTACAATTTTATATCCCCCATCATCTTCGGGCACGGCCACCGTAGTTTCCATGAATGCAGGAATGTATTTTCCTACAGGATCCGTAATTAATAATTTTCCCTCTTCCTGCAGGATCATGATGCCGGCGCTGACTACCGCCTTGGTCTGTGAAGCGATCCGGAAAATGGTATTCTTTCCCATGGCCAGATTATTTTCCATATCGCTTTTACCGAATGCCTCAAAATAGGCGATCCGGCCTCTCCTGGCTACCAGGGCCACGGCACCGGATAATTCGCCCTCCTCAACATATACCCGGAAGGTTTCGGTTAAAAATTCCAGTCTTTCGGATGACATGCCCACACTCTCAGGTACCACCTGCACCAGTTCCTGGGCATGAAGGCTATATTGAAGAATAAATGCTAGTAAAAATAGTAGAGGCTTTATAAAAGGTTTTTTATGTGAAATCATCGATCTTGTTGATTGTATCTTTAATTTATGGAAACGTATTCGTTAAATTACTGCCCACTTGATTACTGGCGGAATGAATTTTTTCCCGGCAGGGACTATCTTTTGTATTAAAAGTAATCCTTTATAAAAAAACGGATAAAATTCAGACACTTAAGATCAGCATTTCCGGGATCATATCAAATGCATAACGGATACAATTTTAACACACACTTCCTGTATTTTTTACCCTTATATTCCCCATGTAATGTGATTGATACATCTAGGCAAAGCATTTGAATTCTATCAGAGAATGAATATTAAATGACTGCGTGGTCATTAAGGGATCCATACCAAAACAGCTTGTATTATCCATATAAAATCATTCAGCCCGCTATCACCTCATGCGTATCAATATAATCCGGATCGATCTTGATACCCAGGCCGGAACCGGTGGGTACTTTGATCACGCCGTTCACACTCCTGAACGGTTCTGTTTTACTTTCAATGGGAATGGGGGTCCCGTTTGCATCGGGGGTGTCGAACATCTTGAACTCGTGATACTTATCCGCATTCGGGCAGGCTGACACCATATGCAGCATATACAGCCAGCCCAATCCTCCGCCCGACATATGGGGAGCAATGGTCTTCCCCGTAGCTTCAGCCATCCTGGCCACCCTCATGGACCGGACCATGCCTCCGAAATAGAACGTGTCGGGTTGAACGATCTGGAACACATCGTTCGCCGTGATCCACCGGTAGGCATGCATGCCGAATTCCTCCTCGCCACCGGCCATTTTTATATCCAGGGCATCGGCTACCTGTTTCTGCTCCTGGTACCAGTCCCAGGGTACCGGTTCCTCATAAAAATAATAATTGTATTCCTCCAGGATCCGGCCGATCCTGATGGCTTCTTCCGGCGAATAGGAACCATTCCCGTCGATCATGAGGGTCATGTCATCGCCAAATTTTTCACGAGCCATCCGGATAAGTTTTTCTGTCCTGCCCGGCGCATTGTCGATATCGGAACCCAGGTTGTCTCCTCGACCCGCTCTGAGCTTTATGGCTTTGGCTTTGGTCTCCTGCCAGTCCTGCTTAACGAGTTCCAGTGATTTTTCCGGTTTCATCCGGCGCAGTTCGTTGTACCGGGTGCCCAGATAGATTGCGATCTCCGGATTATGGATCTCCCCGATCAGCTGACCCGCAGGTTTATCCGCAATGATCCCCAGCATATCCAGTATCGCGAATTCAATGGTGGCAATCTGAACGCAAAGCGGAACACCCTGGCTTTTAATATTCCCTTCCGCAGATTCGAAGATCAACCGGTCCAGATCGCGGGCATCCTGATCGATAAACCGGTGATGCAGGCTGTTCTCAAACATCGGATATCCCTGCCTCGATATGAACGGATGTCCTATTGAAATGCCTTCAGTCCCGTCCCTGGACCTAACCCGGCAAATAAAATTCTCCCGGTCCCGTAGCAGCTCCAGTTTATCGATCATGACCGGTGAAGAAAACAGATCCTTTTTGAGTACGGGCTGCTTGAGTATTTCATCCAGCTTGGAGTAATCCGGTGGAGTCTTTTCAGAATTCCTGCCGGAATTACATGAAGATAACGGCAAAAGACCGGCAGCACCTGCTGCGATGGCGGAAGTTTTTATAAATTTTCTTCTATTGGTTTTCATAAAAAGTTGGATCGGTTTATTTTATCTGTTCGGCTACCTGTTCACACGCTCAAAAATATATTCATTACGCCCCCTCAAGATAATAAAACAAAAAATGACCTGCAATATTCTTTGTAATTCTGGTTTTTTATGTTGGCCTGCCCCGGACAGGAGAGGTCAATTATTTTGCATTCAAGAGGTTTATTGGCTAACTTGAAAAAGGCTTAATAACAAGACGAAGGAATGAGGGAAGGATCTTGATTGAAAAGATCAGGACATTGCAATTTATGCAATCAGAATCAATAACAGACAAAAATCTTCCCGGTATGTATGAAATCTCGATTACCTCCGACCCGCTGACTGATCCGGAAAAAGCGGTACTTCATTCCCATATTACAAAGCTTGGCCTGGACGATAATATCTGGGATCTTTATGCGAAATTCCTTCGGAGCCCTTCAAAGTACTCAATTCCCAGGATTTTGCGTATCGGGCAAAAGGATACACTGCTCGCCGCGGTTTATCTGATCGAGTGCCATGATCATGGTATTACCTTGTCTTCCTCCGGATTATTACAAAGCCTGGTACGGAAGTCCGGCGTACCGGTGTATGTCTGGATGAAATAAACCCAGATTATTCATTAGGAAAAATTTCTAATGACGGTCATTAGACAAACAAAGCGTTAAAATATTAAAAAACAAGTAGTTATATTGCATTGGATATTATATTTTTCATGCTTGAAGTTGTAAGCAAATCTTACATGTATGAGAACCCTTAAAATCGAGTTTACTGACAAAGAAATAACTCCTTGGGGAGGTCTTAGCCTTCTTGGACAAATGCTCAAAAAGGTTGAAATAAATCAGGTATTGACCAATGCTCCCTTACCAGACCAAGGATCCAATAGAGGGTACGATCCTCAACAACTGATATTAAATTTCTGGGTTGGGGTATGGTGTGGAGCGAATTGTTTTGAACATTTAGAAGTAACCCGTCAGGATGAAGTAATTAGAGAAATTTTTAATTGGGAACGTATGCCTGGCAACCGGGCTTTTCAACGGTATTTCAATAAGTTTGATCAAGCCATCAACCAAGAGGTTTTCACTTACCTGTACCAATGGTTTTTCAGTAATCTTCAGTTTGATAATTATACGCTTGATTTTGATTCTACGATACTTACCAGATACGGCGATCAAGAAGGGGCCAGGAAAGGCTATAATCCCAAAAAGCCAGGACGAAAATCGCATCATCCGCTGATGGCTTTTATACCTGAGTGCAGGATGATCTCGAATTTTTGGCTTCGTTCAGGGGATAGCTATACAACGAATAATTTTTTGGGATTTTTGGAGGATACACTCAGCAAATTGAATGGGAAGAATGTAGGTCTTATTCGAGCCGATAGTGGTTTTTATGACAAGGAAATATTTGATTATCTGGAAGATGGATGAGAAAAGCCAATTGATTACATTATTGCTGCCTGATTTTATCATCCCATTAAATTGGCCCTGGCACACCATAAAACATGGTTAAAATTAGATGAAGGTCTGGAGATAGCTGATACCACTTATCAGGGAGCTGATTGGGAAAAGCCCAGGAGGATGATCATGGTAAGACAGGAAATTGAAAAGCGTCCCAAAGCTGCCGGTAAGCAGTTACGTTTATTTGAAGAAGAAGGAATTTATAAAAATTATCGTTACTCCTGCTTCATTACAAATTTAAGCTTGCCAGCCAAAATAGTATATGACCTGTATCGCAACCGAGCCGATGCTGAAAACAGGATAAAAGAGTTGAAGTATGATTTTGGAGCCGAAACTTTTAATACAAGAAATTTTTGGGCTACTGAAGCCACTTTAAATTTTGTCATGCTAGCCTATAACCTGATGAGTTTGTTCAGACAGGCTGTATTAGGGACCAAGGTTCAGCAATTTATGAAAACCTTAAGGCACAAAGTATTTGCCGTTGGAGGTTATATGATAAAAGATGGAAATTTCAGAATTTTAAAACTCTCCTTAGCTATGAAACGAAGGGAATGGTTTAAAGGACTCTGGAGTTCAGCTGAATTAATGAGTTGGCCCTTTTTGGTGCCAACTTAATTTTCTAATGACGGATTTGGGTTTATGATAAAAAAATATTGCGGAGGCTATTCTTAAAGGCCCGGATATTTAGAAATCCAATGATTATTAAGTACCTTTATTGTAGGTTTTTTACTAACCGGAAGGAGGTTCATCATGAATTTTTTCAGGAAATTAATAGGCCCCAAAAGCAAATATCTTACGTTTCTGCCTTTTACCTATGAAGGAAGGGTGGATGTGCTCCGTGGACAGGGTAAAGAGCCCTTATATGAATACTATAATGCCGATACTTTATGCGGTTTAATAGAGTTTCTAAAAGAAAAGGAGGTTGAACCTGATGAGGTAGAAATTTTCGAGATCTATAAAGCCGGGGATTTCAAGATCAAAAACCGGATCTGTATGGATGAAAACCATCACTGGCTCACCCGTCCGCATATCTGTCATGCCTTAACAGGGAAATATATCGGTCACAGTGAAGAAGGAGACTGTTTTTTC
Source organism: uncultured Roseivirgaceae bacterium (assembly GCA_964543195.1). GTDB lineage: Bacteria > Bacteroidota > Bacteroidia > Cytophagales > Cyclobacteriaceae > JAGTVG01. The sequence goes on along the minus strand of CAZIXF010000031.1, from coordinate 32,529 downwards.
CAGGATCGTTACCGGCATGGAACTGGCCCGTATGGATAAAAACCATTCAGGCACATCATGGTGAATCCTAATTAACAGGTGCTATCTGCCCGGTGAAACTCCATTATTTTCTATTATCCTGTCGGTGAATTGCCTGGCAAGGGTTTCCAGGTCAATACCCAGTCTTTTTTTATTGGTTTCCAGAACCGGATTTTTCAGATCATCCGGCAATTTATCGAAACCATAATAGGCGCCCAGTATGGCACCCGTAACTGCCGCTACCGTATCGTTGTCACGTCCATAATTAATCACGAATTCCATGGCTTTCCGGAAATCAAAATCAGAGAACATCAGGGCGGTCAGGTTGATCAGATGGATCTCACCCGAATGAAAAGGAACATCCTGGTTCCGGTCATCCAGCAAATCAAACGCCTTTTGCATCCTGGCCTGGTAAAGGATATCAGTCATGTCCGGAGTTTTCGTAAGCTCTACCTCATCGGCTGATTGCACCTTGTTGGCTTCATTAACAATATGCAGCGCATCCCGGAAAATCCTGTATGTGATCCTTCCCAGCAGCCGGCTTCTGAAATATTCTTCCGGGTCGACTTCCCTGTTTACAGCCAGTATTTTTTCCGGAGAACTGTCATATGGCATAGCAGCAGCTACCATACCGGCCGAGAGTGCCATGATGTCCATGGCATATCCAATATCAAAGATCGATAACCGGTAAGCGGCTTCATAAGCCCTGCCCGGTGCACCCGGGAAAGGCAATCCGATCGCCGGGGAATACAATAGGCCCGGGCAGGCCATATCACCCCCATAAAACTTATTTACCTTTTTATGGTATTCTTCCATATCTTTTTCGGCAAAAGGTTTGGCTACTAAGGCAAATTCCTGGAGCCAGGCTATTCTCCACATCTGTTCCTCCAGGGGTGCGGGATCGAAACTTTCCGTTTTTTTCATGGCTTCCAGTTCTTTTTTGTACTGATCCACAATGGTACGGGCAAAATCATAGGGATCAGGACCCTCCATCGTGTAAAAATCCCCGGCATTGTCTATAATATAATGACCAAGAAATACTTTCCAGCGGGTATCGTCGGTCGTGCCGCCGGCAGGCAAATTATAGTCCCAGATACCTTCCGGGGAAGGTTCTCTCACCATATTATCCAGGCTGTCGACAAAACCGAATTCCAGCTTTATATCCGGCCGTGGCCACATTTCCGTGGGAGCGCCCATGGCATCCCCTATTGCCGAACCGACCAGGGAGCCCAATACTTTGTTATACAGGCTGTCGTGCGACATGGTTAAAAAGGGAAGGGAAGGCAGTTTTTTCACTTCTTTTTTTACTTCCATCAACACGTCAGGCTCATTACCGTATTTATTACAAGCCGGGGCGGTTATTATAAGCAGGGCTAGAAAAAATGTATACGACCTTTTCATCAGTGCAGTGTTTATATTGATATTGTTATTTATCCGGAAATTCAATTTTTCCATTCATGATCCACTCTTTTGCCGATTGCATCAGATCTTTCTTCTCTTTCAGGGATAAAGACAGGGGTAACTGGGCTACTCCCAATAACCTTCTCAGAATTTCTATCCCTGTAAACCCGGCCAGCATGGCCTGGTCAAAATCCGGTGGTTTTATATATTTTTTTTCCGTATACGCCAGCAAGCCCGGTTTTTGTTGAGCCATCAGCATATGAGCATAAAAAACGCCCAGATCGAATTCGGCATAACCCCTGAAACCGAATTCAGGATCGATCACTTTCAACCCGGTTGAGGATCGCAACCAGCTGCCCGGAAAATAATCGCCATGAATAAGCACGGGGCCTTCCAGCAAATAATATTTGCCAAGCTCCCTGATCCTTGATTTCAAAGCCTTATCCCGTTTAAAAGGCATTGAGGCTTCCATCAGTCCTTTCTGGATGGCATCAAGGTCCAAACCATTATTTTCCCTGAAGGGGAATTCAAAGATGTATTCGTGATTCAATTCCCGCATGGCCAGGTTGTAAGGAAAATCGGGGCAATCGAGATGATGTAACCGGTTAAGATATTTGATCAGATCCTTCATTTCATCATCAGAAAGCGATTTTTCTTTATTATAAACATCCGTATAATCCACCCCGTCTCCAAGATCCCCGAGGATGATCATAAAATTACGTTTATCCTCCACAAGCAGTTCAGGTGAAAATTTTTTCAATACCGGGTCACGGTTAACATACCTGTAATAGGCGGCTTCCACCTTATTACGTTCTACCGGTGCGGGAATGTCCGGGAATTTTTCAGCCCATGGACGTGCCTGCTTGAGAATGAATGTTCGTTGATTGGTTCTGGCGCGTAATACAAGATTCATATTTCCTTCCCCGGGTTTCTCAAGCGATTCGACCTGTTCATCCTGCTGAAGCCATTTTTTTTCCTTCAAATATTCGTTAACCTCCCCGGCCGAGGCGGACAGGAAGAAATGTTGCGGGAAGTAGGCAAGAAATCGTTCTCTCAGCTTATCCATAATTAATGCAAACGGGAAAAAATAATTCTAAGGTTATATGTAAATGTACTAAGCATTTCTTTTAAGACCATAAAAATCAGTCGGCAAAAATACATCAGTCCGATTCAGGATAAGGCCTAATAAAGATTTTATCAATTATTAAAACGAACCGTGGCAATTGTTATGCTTCATGTTCAAAAAATATTGACTTCATGGACAGGGAGTTGAAACTGTATTTATAAAAAATCATCATTTATTCCGGAAACCATGTCATGAGGATTAACTATTACCCGAAAATATATCCCCATGGAATTAAAATTAACGGGGTTACACCAGCCTTCCGTAATATAACGATGCCCGGCAATACCTGCCTTTTCGGAAATTTCAAAGAACCAGAGATAAATAGAAATACGAGGCGCTGTTGATTTTGTAAAAATATGACTATCTTCTCAACCTTTTAACGATGCAGCATCATGAAGAACATTTTTTACCCGTCAAAGCATTTTTTTATCCTCTGCTTTATATTTTTCACGGCATGCAACACCAATGGACCAGAGGCGATTCACATTCTTACCGGAGGCATTCGTCATGAATCGAATACCTTCATTCCTATCCATACCACAAGGGATAATTTTACGGTCGAAACCGGTGAAGAAATACTCCGTGACAAACCCTGGGCCGGGTATCTTCAGAAAGAAAATGTGGTAATAATACCTACCCTGCATGCCTATGCCAGTCCTTTTGGAGTAGTTGAAAAAAAGACCTATGAAAATTTCAGGGATCAGGTCCTGGAAGGTGTCCGGAAAAATCCCGGAATTGATGGGATCTTTCTCGATATGCACGGTGCACTCCATGTGGAAGGATATGAGGATGCCCAGGTGGACCTGATCAGATCCATCAGAAAGCTGGCCGGTAATGAGGTGATCATATCGGGTAGTTTTGATCTCCATGGCAATATTTCCGAAGAATTTGTTCGGGGCCTGGACATTCTTACCGCCTACCGGACCGCTCCTCACGTGGATGGAGCCGAGACCAGGGTAAGAGCGGTTACATTACTTCTTCAGGCTATCCGTAAAGACCTCGACCCGGCCACAGTCCATATCAATGTCCCCATCATCATTCCGGGCGAAAAGGGAATTACCTCTGTGGAGCCGCTGAAGGGATTGTATGAAAAACTACCCGCAATTTCCAGACAACAGGGTATCCTTGATGCATCTATCTTTGTAGGAATGCCCTGGACGGATGTTCCCAGGGCGGGGATGAGTGTTCAGGTAGTCGCTTCCGACAGTAATGAACTGTCCGCAGCAGAAGAACAGGCTATCCGGCTTGCCCGGGAGCTATGGGAAAAGCGTGACGAGTTACAATTCGACGTACCGGTCGACAGCATCGACGAAGCCATTGAAACAGCCATGGAAGCCCCTGAGAGTACGGTGTTTATTACCGATTCGGGTGATAATACCACGGCTGGGGCAGCAGGGGACGGTACCCTGGTTCTGGAAAGGTTACTTGTACATGATGTTCCGGATGCCGTGCTGGCCGGCATTGTAGATCCGGAAGCTGTCAAGGCATGTGAAAAGGCCGGCCCCGGAGCGGAGATCACCCTGAAGGTCGGCGGGAAGATCGATACGATATTCAGTAAGCCCCTTGAAATATCAGGGAAAGTCCTGGCCATAAAAGGAGATGAAGATCAGGATCCGGACCGGAAACAGGCGATCGTTCAGGTGGATGGAGTAAATCTTGTTTTGTTATCGGAAAGGCGGTCGTTCACCTCTCCGGAACATTTCAAACAGGTGGGCATAGATCCGCTGCAGCATAAGATCGTAGTGGTCAAACTTGGTTATCTGTTTCAGGGGTTGAGGGAAATAGCACCACGAACGATCATGGCCCTCACACCGGGGTTTGCCTATCAGGTAGTTGAAAATCTACCCTATCGGAATATACGGAGACCCATTTATCCGCTGGATCCGGATATGGAATGGCAGCCTGAAATCCGATAAGTCATATCAAACACCAGAATATGAATGTATCCCCTAAAGTGATCCATAACACAATACAGAATAAGGGTTGATAATGAAAAAGAACAGCACACTTGTCATTCTTGCAATCTTTCTCATCCTCACAGGTATACTTGTCACCCTTGAAAATTATGGCCTTATCCATAATGTTTCGCGTCACTGGCCGGTTTTACTTCTTTTCATGGGTGGAGGGTTTCTGCTTCTTTTTTTCGACAGGGGCCGGGCAGATCCGGTGTTACTCTGGCTTGGAGCTTTCCAGGTCCTGCTTGGTGTATTTTTTTATTTTCTCAATGCTATTTCATGGAGATCGCTTGCCTCTTTATGGCCGGTGTTCCTGGGGGTCGTGGGATTCAGCTTTTTGCTGGTAGCCGTTTTTTCAAAGAAAATGTTGTATATATATCTCGCCGGCGGTTTTATCATCCTTTTTATCATTTTTACTCTCGTGTTTAGTATTTCTTCGAGGTTATGGCCACTTTCTTTTGTTGTTTTTGGAATAAGTCTGCTCATTATTGAGTATATTATCAACCGATCAAAAAAATAAATTCCACTGATGAAACCTTCCTGTCGCAAGCATGTACGCGTTATTTTTGTCGAGCCCAGGGGAGCCCAGGCCAATGTGTTCGACCGTTTTATGACCATTCCCATGCTGGGCCCGCTGTACCTGGCCACTTTGGCTGAAAAAGCCGGGTATGACGTATCCATAATTAATGAAAATATTTCCAGGAAGAATATCAGTCCATCCGAACTTGCGGCTGCGGATATCCTTTGCGTAAGTGCCATGACCGCTACCATTGAGCGGGGAAAGTATATTGCTGCCGAATACAAAAGGATACGGCATGAAACAGGAAAAGAGTCATGGTCGATCGTGGGCGGGATCCATGCGAGCATGATCCCGGAAGATGTCAAAGGTGATTTCGACCAGGTTTTCGTAGGTGAGGCGGAGACTAAAATTCTCGATGTGCTGTCAGGGAAGATCAGGGATAAAATTGTATATGGAGACCGGCTGGAGGATCTGGACAAGGTACCCGTTCCGGATTTTAAACTGCTGAAAGACTGGGAAAAGATGAAATCATGGCCGATAATGACTTCACGAGGCTGTCCGTATGATTGTACATTCTGTTCGGTAACCAAAATGTTTGGAAGGGATTACCGCGTGAAAAGTGTGGATAAGGTGATCGAAGAAATAAAATCATATGATCATCATTGGCTGTTCTTTGTGGATGATCATTTTGTGATGAAAAGAAAACGGACCCAGCAGATCCTTGACGGAATGGAAAAGGAAAATTTGAAGTTACGCTGGTCATGCCAGGTGAGGACCGAACTGAGTAAAGATGAGCTCCTTGTGGATAACATGAGGAAAGCCGGTTGCAACACGGTATATATCGGATTTGAATCGATAAATCCGGAAAGTCTTAAGGAAATGAACAAACACCAGAGTGTCGCTGACATCGAACGCGCTGTAAGAGTATTCAGGAAAGCGGACATCAATGTTCACGGGATGTTCATGTTCGGCAGTGATTCGGATACCGCTGAGATCTTCAATGCTACATCTGCATTCTGTAAAAAGAGCAAGCTGGCCAGTGTTCAATATATGATTATGACCCCTCTTCCCGGTACGGTATTGTTCCACCAGCTTGAAAAGGAAAACCGGCTCCTTCACCGGAAATGGGAATATTACGATGCCATGCATGTGGTCTTCCAGCCCAAAAAGCTGAGTCCCGCCGAACTGCAGCAGGGAATGATCGATTGTTATACCGATTTCTACTCGTATACTCATGCCTTCAACGATGCCCTGAACATCATGGCCGGTACGATCTATTCAGTCGGTAAAGGATTTTTTAATGCAATCTCCCGTCGCTCTTTGATCCATGCGCTGATCAAAGTAGGAGGCCGGAGCGTGGTCAGGGACTGGATCAGCCATAATCGCTCTTATTTGAGATATCTTAATTCCCTTTCAGAAAAAAGGATTTAAAGGGTTTTTAAGACCAGTTTACTACTGGTCAGCCGGTAAGCGGTTTCATAATTTCTTAGCGAAGCTCAGTACCGTTCCCGGGGGTGGTGTTAAAAGAACATTCCACATTTGATCTGAATGTCGTTATCGGGATGCTCGCAAAGTACCGGTGTCCCCAATAAAAAACCCACCAGGTAATTCCCGGCGGGTTTCATTAATGATCAATACATCTACTTTTTATGCGGTAGCATCCATTGTTTCTTCCTTGGTCTTACCTTCCTTGAGCACAGCCTGGGCAGCAGCCAGCCTGGCGATAGGCACACGGTAAGGAGAACAACTTACATAATCGAGGCCAACCTTGTGGCAGAATTCAACTGAGCTGGGTTCACCGCCATGCTCGCCACAGATACCGGTTTTGAGACCTTTTTTGGTTTTTCTGCCTTCTTTAACCGCTATTTCAACCAATCTTCCCACGCCTTCCTGATCCAGCTTCTGGAATGGCTCTGCCTGGTAAATTCCTTTCTCCACATACATGGGCAGGAATTTACCCGAGTCATCCCTTGAAAGACCTAAGGTAGTCTGGGTCAGGTCGTTGGTACCAAAGCTGAAGAATTCAGCTTCTTCCGCAATTTTATCGGCGGTGAGGGCCGCTCTCGGCAGCTCGATCATCGTTCCAATCAGGTATTTGAGTTGAACCACATGCTTATCCATGGTTTCCTTGGCTACCCTTTCGATAATGGCTTTCTGGTGTTCGAGTTCCTCTTTGGAGGTAATCAGCGGAACCATGATCTCCGGTATGGCTTCAATACCGTCCCGCTTACAGGAACACGCCGCTTCAAAGATCGCCTTGGCCTGCATCTCAGTCAGTTCGGGATAAAGAATACCCAGGCGGCAACCCCTTGTTCCCAGCATGGGGTTAAATTCATGCAGGCTTTCTACTTTATCGAGCAGGTCTTCACGCTTCCTGATATTCTTGATCAGGTCGTTGATCTCATCCAGTGATTTGGCTTCCTTGATTGCGATCTTAAGGTCAAGCAACTGATCGATCAATTCGTTTCTGCTGGGCAAGAATTCGTGCAATGGAGGATCCAGTGTTCTGATCGTAACAGGAAGACCGTCCATGGCTTCAAAGATTCCGATGAAATCTTCTATCTGCATGGGCAGTAGTTTGGCAAGCGCTGCTTTTCTTCCCAGTTCATCGTCGGACATGATCATTTCACGGACAGCTTCAATACGGTCCGCTTCGAAGAACATATGTTCGGTTCGGCAGAGACCGATTCCCTGCGCACCGAAATTACGGGCCACCTCGGCATCATGCGGGGTATCCGCGTTGGTCCTTACACCCAGACGCTTGATCTTTTCTGCCCAGCCCATCAGTTTCCCGAAGCTACCTGAGATTTCAGGTTCTACGGTGGGCACCTGGCCAAGGATCACCTCACCGGTGCTTCCGTTCATCGAGATCCAGTCACCTTCTTTTACTACGATGTCGCCAACCCTGAATTGTTTGGCAGAATAGATCACCAGCACATCTTTACAACCGGCCACACAGCATTTACCCATACCACGGGCCACCACTGCAGCGTGGGAGGTCATCCCACCACGGGAAGTAAGAATACCCTCCGCGGCGTTCATGCCGCCAATATCTTCCGGGGAGGTTTCAACGCGGACAAGGATCACCTTTTCACCTTTGGCAGCCAGTTCTTCCGCATCATCGGCGTAAAATACTACCTTTCCGGTTGCAGCCCCGGGTGAGGCAGGGAGACCTTTGGCAATCACATCCAGTTTAGCTTTCGGATCGAAAGTAGGATGAAGCAGCTGATCGAGCTGGTTGGGCTGTACCCTCATGACGGCCTCATCCGTGGAGATCATTTTTTCTTCCACCATTTCCACGGCGATCCTGAGTGCGGCAGCAGCAGTCCGTTTACCGGTCCTGGTTTGCAGCATCCAGAGTTTACCTCTTTCAATAGTGAATTCCACATCCTGCATATCCCGGTAATGGTCTTCCAGTTTATGACGGATCTCTTCAAGTTCTTTATAGTCCTCTGGCATTAATGATTCCAGGGTTACGTCTTCCTTGCTCTTTTTACCGGCTTTGTTGATGGGCTGTGGAGTACGGATACCAGCCACTACATCTTCTCCCTGGGCATTTACCAGGTATTCACCATAAAACTGGTTTTCACCGGTTGCAGGGTCACGGGTAAAGGCCACACCTGTAGCTGAATCATTCCCCATGTTTCCGTATACCATGGCCTGTACATTTACGGCCGTTCCCCACTCATGAGGAAGATCATTCAGGTTCCGGTAGGTAATCGCTCTCGGGTTCATCCAGCTTCCGAAAACGGCTCCGATCGCTCCCCAGAGCTGCTCCATCGGATCTTCCGGGAATTTTTTACTGGTACGGGTTTCGATAGCCTTTTTGAATTCAACGACCAGGTCTTTCAGGTCGTTGGTGTTCAGATCGGTATCGAGCTCTACCCCTTTTTCAGCTTTTTTCCTTTCAATGATCTCTTCAAAAGGATCTACATCGTCTTTTTCGACTGGTTTGAGATCCATTACCACATCACCGTACATCTGTACAAACCGGCGGTAGGAATCCCAGGCAAAACGGGCATTACCAGTAAGTTTGGCAAGCCCTTCCACAATACCATCATTCATTCCGAGGTTAAGCACGGTATCCATCATGCCGGGCATGGATGCTCTTGCCCCCGAACGGACAGAAAACAGCAAAGGATCCTTTGGATCCCCGAATTTTTTACCCATTTCCTTTTCTACCTTTTTCAGGTTATCTTCTACCTCCTTATCGAGACCGGCCGGGTATTGTTTGTTGTTATCATAATAAGCCGTACAAACATCTGTACTGATCGTAAAACCTGGAGGAACCGGGATGCCTAAATTGCACATTTCAGCAAGGTTGGCACCTTTTCCACCAAGCAGATTTTTCATGTCAGCTTTTCCTTCGGACTTGTCAGCCGCAAAAAAGTAAACATATTTTTTTTCCGCATTCATAAGTATTTATTTTAGATTAAAAAAAATCCATTAAAATTCTATTAATTATTTAGATGTATTCCAGGATATCAAAAATTTTCTTTTAGATTGGGGCACAAATTTAACCAAATCAGGTGTAAAAAATATGGGTAAATGTCATAAAATAGGGAATTTTTAAATTTTAAATGTTTTATTGAGACCATAAATCACCTGTACACTATAACCTATTGATTTACAGTCGTGAACTGGAACCTGATCCGAAAATATTTATTGTATATGAGCACATTGGCACTCCTCAGCGAGGTTTCAGCCCAGGGTAATTTTTACCGGGATATCAAAGCCTATTATAAAGGAATCAGACACCAGGATGACCGGCTAAACAAACCGGTAACTTTTATCGATGAAAGCATCCTGGATCTTGATCCAAATCAGGAGCTTCTCCAGATTATGCTGATCCGTCACGGCGAACCCAGGATCAAAAGAAAAGGGTGGTTTTCATTCTACGACGCACATAATTATCTGCAAGCCTATGACACGGTAAAAGTATATCCCATTCAGGCTCTTCCCGTAAAATTTGAGGGAGGCCATATTAAGCGCGTATATTGCAGTCCCTTACCCCGTGCCCGGTCTACGGCCAGTCAGCTATTCGATAAAAAAACTGAAATAATATACGATTCGGTATTTGTCGAGTTTACCAATGAGATCATCCCTGTTCCATGGATCAGGCTTCCCCTGCAGTTCTGGACAGTTTCTTCAAGATTATTGTGGATGGCTGGACTTCATTCGGATCAGGTTCCTGGTTTTCCGGCAGAAAAAGTTAGGGCCAGAGAAGCGGGTTTTTTACTCGCCCGGATTGCCGTAAAGGATAAGCGAACCGTGCTGGTGGCCCATGGGTTCCTGAACCGGTATATTATCAAATATCTGAAAAGAAAAGGCTGGAAACATTCCTATGACGGGGGATACGGTTATACCAATGTGCAGGTGATGTCAAAAATAAAGGAAAGATGAGAATTCATAAATCCTACATCGTTTCTCTGGCCAAAGTTGATTATATTGAAGGGAACCAGGTAAAAATCGCCGGGCAATTATTACCAATAGGTACCTTATACCGGGAGGAATTTCTGGAAAGACTTGGGAAAAGCAAACCATAAAATAAAAATGAAGGATACAATCTGCCTGATCACGGGGGGTAATTCCGGGATAGGCAAACATACAGCTATTCAACTGGCAGCAAAGGGCGCTGAGATCATCATTACTGCCCGTAACGATAAAAAAGGGGAAAGCGCGGTTAAGGAGATCAAAGAAAAGAGTCAGTCATCCACTGTTAATTTTATGAAAGCAGATTTTGCCTCATTTGACCAGGTTCGACAATTAGCGATGAGATTCAAGGAAAAATATGACCGGCTGGATGTATTGATCAACAATGCCGGAATTTTTGTGACTGATTTCAGCAAAACTGGAGATGGCCATGAAATGCAATGGCAGGTAAATTATCTGTCACCCTTTTTACTTACCCATCTTCTTCTGGACCATCTGGAAAAAGAAGATCAGTCAAAAATAATCAATGTGTCGTCAAATGGCCATTATAAAGGAAGGATTCATTTCAGCGATCCGTACCTGGAAAAAAACTATAATGGCCTCAAGGCTTACCGGCAGTCGAAGCTGGCCAATGTGATGTTTACCAGGGAGCTGGCAGGCCGTCTCGATAAAAGGGCGGTTACGGTGAATGCACTCCATCCGGGCCTTATTAAAACCCGGATCGGACATAAAAATACGAATAGCTGGATGGGTTGGGCCTGGTGGCTGTATAAACCCTTTATGAAATCCGAAAAAGAGGGAGCCAAAACACCGGTTAAACTTGCTTCCGATCCGGCCCTCTCGGATGTGACCGGGAAATATTTCGATTCGGATGGAAGCCCAGCCGTACCTAATCCCGAAGTAAATGATAAATCAAAACGGGAGAGGTTATGGGAAATGAGCCGGGAAATGACCGGGCTGGATTCCCCGGATCATTTATCATGAGTGTAAACATCCGATCCCGGATGAAAGGCGATCCAGGCAAACCAGAATAAGGTGGTGGCATTAACTTCTTTATTATCCGGTGAAAGCAGGACAGCGGTGTTGTTATTGCTGTTATATTCGATCTTCAGGGTTAAATCATTGAATCTATCCGTGACCGTACCCCCTGATTTTTCGAGTTCCGGGAAAGGATACGCCTTAAAGCGTCCATCTGCTTCTACCCCCAGCACCTGTGTTTTGGGATGATAACGGCTATCCCGGTGTTCCACGTCGAACCAGACCTTTTCGCTTGAATAATATCCGGGATAAGGATCTCTTGAATAATCCATCGGATACCCGGTCTCGGTACTAAGCACCTCTGTGTCGGGATATTCTCTTTTCCATTCCTTCCAGGTTACATGCCGGGCGGTTATCATTTCAAGCTTTGTATTAACCAGTGGACCTGCCACGGCCTTTCCCAGTATTTGCGACCACAAGGATTCAGTTTGCCGGTCGTATAATAATACATCGCTGTTGTAAAGAAGACCGGAGACCCCGAATGTTTTGCGTTCATCCTTGATTTCCGCGTCGAAGATCATGCCGCTTCCGCATAAGGGACAGAAGGTGATTACCAACGGATGATCATTTATCACATCATTGACGATCTCATGATAATTGAGAATTTTGACCGGATAGGCCCTGGCTTTTCCTTTATAATAAACGCCAAGAACAAGATCATCCCCGGAAAGAAAGCCGGCTTCCCTGGCTTTGATAAATGCCGGTTTGTCAATGGAAGGGATCCCATCCCTGGGCGGACCTCCATCTTTGATATATTCCAACGGTATGATGGCATTGCTCAGATCGAATCCCTTCAGAGTAGCCTGGGAGTTTTGCTGAGCCTTAACGGTTAAAATAAAACCAATATGGATTATCAGAAGCAGGAAGCTATATTTCATTTTCTCAATTATATTTTATTAATGATGTTTAAAGCTGTTCGATTATTTTATTGATTTCAATTTCGAGATGACTGGCATGATATATGGCCCGGCCATTTTTTACGATAATGATCTGTGGGGATTGGTGCTCCACATCAAATATGGTGGCGATCTCATTGGATATCGGCCGGTTCCGGATCAGGTCTAAAAAATAAAGTTCCGCCTTCTCCTTTAATCTTTTTTCATCTTTTTTCAGCCTCAACCAGACCATGCCCGACAATCCGCACCGTATACTATGTTTATAAATGACCACCGGGCTCTGCTCAGATCGATCGATTATTTTATCAAGCTGGTCCCTGTCGGTTATATATAGCCAGTAACCTTCTGTGGTTGATACTTCGTTCCTGTTCATCCTTTCCAAGAGCCTGTTAAAATTGGCAAATGAAGGTCCAATTATACTATTAATCAAAATTACCAGTAAAATGTTTATTATCATATTAGCATTATACGGTTTTTTCATTTCGGGTTTCAGATAATGGTCAACAATTACAGCACCGGTCGGTGCCTTGACATTTTCACAGGAGATAATTTTATCGCCGGAATGCGAAATAATTCCCCGGCAAAACATTTGAAATGGAGAATCGTAATGTAAACCAGGTGATCAATTATACCTTGCCCGAATTCTGATTGGAATGCATATAATAGGAAAATATCTCATCATTTTCGGGATCATTCTGCTCCTTATCGGATTGATCTTCTATTTTTTAGGCGGAAGCTTTAGCTGGCTGGGTCGCCTGCCCGGTGATATCCGGATAGAAAAAGAAAATTACCGCTTTTATTTTCCCATCACCACCATGATTTTGATCAGTATAATTTTAACGGTGATTATCAACATAATCCGAAAGTTTTTTTAACTTATCGACAAAAAGGAAACAAATCCTCTATGGCAAAGAAAAAAAAGAAAAAATCCCGGCAGACATTCTATATATGGTTGATCATCGGGATCGTGGTGGGTATATTATCCGGTATAGGTCTTGAAAATGCCGCCGCCGGTTTTGGCATTACCATGGCTTTTGCCGGATTTGCGTGGGTAATATCCGGGATCGGGATGCAGTAATTATCTGATCGATACTTTTATTTCATCATAATACAGTGTAGTGGTAGACTCAAATCCCGAGTCAGTACCCACGATCAACCAGAGGTCACCGTTCTGGTCCGGGTGCATTTCAATGGGTTGGCCGGCATTTGAACCGGCTATCAGTGTATAAATAAATTCTTCGCCAGGAATACCCGCGTTCCCTAAATTCACCATGTCTTCGCCATCGGCAGCCTGATTGCCTTTATCGATGTTAAGTCTGTACCAGTTGTTTTCATCCGTTATCCGTTCAGGCTTAAAGGATACGGCGCCGGCTTTAAGATAAACGCTCGCTCCGGGAGACCCCCCTACTCCAAAACTTGATTCGGGCGCATTGGAAGCAAGACTTATTTCAAATACTACCGAATAACTTTTTTCAGGATCCAGGGAGGTTATTTTTTTCATAATACCCATAAAAAGATCATCACTGGTATTGCGGCCGCTTATCTTCAGGGCCATCCTGCTTCCATCCAAGGGTTCCGGAAGCGGGGAGTGTTCAAAAATCAGCTCGAGCTGTTCTTCCCTTCCAACCGGATAATCGGCAAAGATACTCTCCCAGCCTTCGGTTCCGGATTCGAAATCATAGGTTGTTTCCTCCGGTGTCCTCGCAGGTACATCCGATTCGCATCCGGCCGCAAGGAGGACAAATATGAAAATAAGTAATAGGTTTAAATTTATTCCTGCTTTGAAACACATGAAAAACAATAAGATTAATTATCAAGCTGTTATATAAATGACACATGAATTTTATCACAGGTTGCACAAAAGGCCCGGGAATTGATAAAATAATTATATGAATAAAAAAAATACCGGATTGTTTTTTATTGTTGATCGTTGGGCAATTTTGTACCTTAGATGCGGTTAAAACAGGAGTGATTAAAAACCGGTATACCACATAACTTCAATTCAATGTGAACCGTTGATAAGAAAAGATATCAGATCAGTAACATGAGAAAATTGCCCGTTATACTTTTCCTGTTATCTGTTTTTTTCTGTGAGATAAGCCTTGCACAATATAATAGTTTTCATAATTATACCGTTGAGGACGGTTTGCCACAATCACAGGCCAATTCCATATTCCAGGATGAAAGGGGTTATATCTGGATAGGTACGAACGGAGGCGGGTTAAGCCGGTTTACAGGAAAAGGATTTGAGGTTTTTACCCGCAAGAACGGATTGGCCAGTGATATTGTATTAGCCATCAACCAGGATGATTTCGGTAATCTCGTACTGAAGACAGCCATTGGGATTTCTGTATACGATGGAATAACATTCAAAAATTTTACGATCAGTAATCTTTCTTTAATGACCTCAAAAGGATTTTATCAGGATAAGGAAGGAAACTTCTGGTTCCAGACCTTTTCCAATGAGGATGTGGACCTGTATTATTTTAATGGCAAAGACTATACTAAATTTACGGATAAAAAGGAAAAACTGAATCAATTCAGTCCTTATAATACAATAATTTCCGATCCGGAAGGAAATATTCTGATCAGTTCCGGCAACGAACTTTTTTTATATGATTCCGAAACGCTCGATGATCACGAGCTGAACGGGCATCCACTGCTGAAAGATAAAACGATCAGTCTTATGTACTTTGATAAGGCAGGATATCTCTGGCTTTTTACCAGGCCGGATGGCGTTTCGACAGAAATTTATCGTTACAGCAATAAACTGGAACCGATTGATTTTCCCGACAATTTAGATATAAGCAAAGTCGATCTTTTTTTTAATGACAGTAAAGGCGATTTCTGGATCAGGAATCCGGTCAATGCTACTTTATATCAATGGATCGGCGGGCCGGGTTCTGATGAAGTTAATATATTCAGGGAAACCTCCGAGTTTGAAGTATCCAAGATCAAAACCGTAACAGAAGATCATGAAGGAAATATATGGTTCGGTACCGATGGCAAAGGTTTATACAAATACGGAGGCACCAAATTCGTTTCCTTCATGGCTGATGAAGGGCTCAGCGATCATTTCATCTGGTCGATCTATCAGGATTCGAACGGTGATCACTGGTTTGGAACAGACGGGGATGGTTTGTTCATGTCTGACGGTCAATCCCTTCACCATTATCCACCCCCATCTGACGGATATTTAGGTATTGTAAGAGCGATTTTTGAATATGATAACCAGCTTCTTATCGGAACAAGCGGTGGTTTGCTGCAATTCAACGATGGAAATTATCATAAGATCAATGACCGGTTTGGGCTGCCGGAACATACCGTGATTACCGAAGTGATGAAACATGGTAAAAATATATGGATCGGCACGGGACGGCTGGGGGTTTTTCTTTATGATGGAAACCGGATTCAACACTTCAATACCCGGAATTCCGGTATGAACAATAACCAGGTGGATGATATTTACCGGGATAAAAAAGGACAGGTCTGGATCTCCACACGTGGTGGATTATCCCGTTATACAGAAGGAAAGATAGAAACCTTCCATCATTCGGATTATCTGGGATTCACCTCCATTATGCAACTGACCGAAGACCATGCCGGTAATCTCTGGGCAGCCACCTATGGCAGCGGCTTATATAAAATATACATTGATCAGAATCAGATGGTCGAGGTGTTTAAATTTGATTCTGATGATGGACTGTCATCCGATAATGTGTATTCATTGCTGACGGATAATGAGGGGAACCTATGGGCTGGTTGTCAGAACGGGGTGGATAAGATCACTTTCGATGACGAGGGCAATATAGAGGATATAAGAAATTATGATAATTACGAAGGATTTTCGGGATATGAAAATAATGCCAAAGCCAATTTTGTAGACCGGGAAGGAAAATTATGGTTTGGCACCATACGGGGGGCCATGGTATACCATCCGAAAATGGATGAAAAGAACACCATACCTCCCCACACAAGAATTACCGGTATAAATTTATTTTATAAAAATATTAACTGGCCTGAAGAGGATTACACGGAATACTATTCTCATCTTACCTCCTGGACCGGACTGCCCGTCGAATTAAATCTTCCCTATGATCAGAATCACCTGACCTTTCAGTTCGAGGGCTTAAGCTATACCGTTCCTGAAAAGGTGGTCTACCAGTGGAGGCTTGAAGGACTTGACGAGGAGTGGTCACCTTCCTCTACATCGAGCAGTGCGGTATATGCCCGGCTGGACCCAGGCCAATATACCTTTATGGTCAGGGCGGCCAATAACGATGGTGTCTGGAATATTTATCCGGCCACTTTTACTTTTTCAATCGAACCTCCTTTCTGGGGAACCTGGTGGTTCCGTACACTTCTGATCGGATTCATTATTACCGTGGTCGTGATCATTTTCTGGTTACGCAATAAATTCGTACGGGAAAAAAGAGAGGAACTTGAACAGCTGGTGGCGTTCAAGACAAAAAAACTCGAAAAACAGAAAGAGGAGATTCTTCAAAGCAACAAAAAGTTAATGGATCTGAATGAAGAAAAGAGCAGTATTATCGGCATTGTAGCGCACGACCTGAAAAATCCGCTGACCAGTGCCATTACCATGGCCAATATTCTGAAACAGGAGGCGATCGATCTTAATGATGATCTTAAAAGTTGCATCCGGATCATGGAAAAATCCATGAACAGGATGAATGATATGATCAACAGGCTGCTCGATATTAGGAAAATTGAAGACAAGATCATTGATCTGAGGCTTGAAAAGGTAAATCTTCAGCAGATAATAGAGGATGTAAACCGTAACCTGGTAGATGAGTTAAACAGGAAAAAAATACAGCTTTCAATCGAGGCCGAGGAAATATATGCAAAAGTGGATCCGGATTATGCCATGCAGGTGTATGAGAACCTGCTCTCCAATGCAATAAAATTCTCGCCACCACAAAAGAAAGTCAGAATAAAACTTTATAAGAACAACGGCAAGGCCCGGACAGAAATAATCGATCAGGGACCCGGCCTGACGGAAGAAGACAAGAAGAAAGTTTTTGGCAAATTTCAACGCCTCAGTGCCCAACCGACAGGTGGAGAACATTCTACAGGACTGGGTTTATCCATCGTAAAAAAATATGTGGAGGCTATGAACGGCCAGGTCTGGTGTGAAAGTGAGGCCGGCAAAGGCGCCAATTTTATTGTCGAATACAAACGGTTGAACTGATCCTGCCACGCTCAGTGCAGGAACGGAGGTGAAATTCTGCCCTGAGGTTTCCGGAAGGATCTGATGAGGGGTTATAAAGGCCATTATGCAGCTCGTTGACCGGTTTTCTCATGTGAACTCATGTCCATCTTTTTTTTAAAGTTTAGCCAAACTCTCTTTGCCCACTGAAATCCATATTTAGGGAAAAATCATTTTTAATCTTACACATGTACAGTTATACAACGGATTAACAATTTCAAATCATAGCTACGGGCTATTTTTGTTAGTACTACCCCGGAATTATATCACTACCCATTTTTTTAAGGAAGAGGAGGAATCAGATCCGAGAATGAATGTGGTATAAAAAGGGACTTATAGGGTATATTTTTTTGGTAATGGTCTTCCCGGGATTTTTATCTGTACGGGGTATGGCCCAATGTACCCAACCCCTGAATTCAGGGCATTTATTCCTTACCTCCACATCCGGATGTACCCCCCATACTATTGAAATAAAAAACCTATATTCCAATTCGACTGCAGATACGGAATATCGTATCGACTGGGGTGACGGTACCGTAGATGTGCTTACAGGATCCCTTGATCCGGTTGATGGGGGAGCCTTCGACCCGATCTACACTCCGGATTTTATCCATACCTATACACAAAGCACGGCAGATTGCGGTTATGATATTCTTATAGAGGCTACCAATGCCTGTACACTGGCAGAAGATGCACGGCTTGAGCTATCGGTAACCATATGGGATACCGACCAGCAGGGCATGATGATCGGCCCCCAGGAAGTAAGGGTTTGCCAGGGATATGATGCCAGCGTAGTCTTTTACGATCACAGTGACTGGAATTGTTACCCGAGGGCCATACGACAGAACGATCCTCCCCGGGAGATCCAGTGGGAATATCCGGGAGGGACCATGGGTGGTATATCAATACCCACCCTGGGCGCAGCGCCTGTTTCAGGGCCTTTTGAAAGTGTTATGGATCCTGGAAGTCCGAGTTTAACCATACCGGTACCTTCTGAAAACCCATTGGATCCGGGGAATCCCTATCCCATAGGCGCCTATTTCGATGTGAAACTGAACAACTGGAACCGGTGCAACCCGAGAATGGACGGCCATGATCCGGTAACCGATATGGCGAGGATTATTATTGTAGAAACTCCTGATCCGGATTTTATAACCCGTAAATCAGGTCCCTCCAACCCCGAACAGACCGTATTTTGTGTCGGGGATCCCGTGTATTTCGATAACCTTACCACCGCACCAGGGAACGCCGATATCCGTTATTTATGGGAGTTTTATGCCGACAGCACCGGTACAGGATCACCTGCTGGTTCCAGTCAGCAGACCGATCCGGTATTTTCTTTTCATGATTCCGGTAAAAAGCTGATCAGACTTACAGTCAGGGATGATAATGCCATCGGAAACTGTGAAAAACTAATTGAAAAGGTTATTGAAATAAGTCCGACACCCCAACCCCGGTTTGAAATCTTCCATCAGGATAACCAGGTAACTGATCCGGTTTTTTGTTTAGAAACCGACTCATCCTATTCGATAGACCTCAAGTTTGCCAATACCTCCTATGATACGACTGCCAATACAAGCTGGCAATGGGAATTGTATGATGATACCGGACAGATTGCAGCTTCCTATCCATCTGGTGGCTTCAGCGATGACCGGATCGATACGGTTAATTTTAATTATAATACCAGAGGTAATTATCCGGTTAGCCTCACAGCTCTTGATAACCTTACCGGTTGCCAATCATCTTATATAGACACCATCCACCTGTTGCCTTCCCCTGAACCTTATTTTACCGTGGAAAATGCATGTGAGCGAACACCCATAAATATAGCTGATCAATCGGATATTGATTCAATGTTCAGCCAGTCGATCATCCGGTGGGAATGGGATCTCTCTTACGAAAATGACCAGTTTTCTCCGGACAGTATTTTTCATAACACCATGCCCGACACCATTGAATATCTTTATTCCGGTTCCGGGATAAAAACCATAGCACTCAGGATATTTGAAAATGAAAATAATTGCTCTGCGATGTATGCCCGTGAGGTGGAACTGTTTCCCATACCTCGGTTTGAATATACCATCGATCCTATGGAAGGATGTACTCCTTTATGGGTTGATTTTCAATACAATTTCCCGGACAGCATTTCCGGTGCCGGTCAGCTCAACTGGACCTGGAACCACCCGGAACAGGGTATGGATACGATAACCATAAACACGGACTCTTCCGGGCTTCATTACTCCCTGACCGGACTGTTCGAGAATGCCGGTTCTTCGGAAATAGACATTCCGATGAATATTTATGCCATAACAGAACAGGGATGTTCATCGCCGGGTTACCATGATACCCTCAGGGTTTTTCCATCATTAAAAACGGGATTTTATGCTGTGGATTATGATCCGCTTGACCGGAACTGTTCACCCATTCCGGTTAACTTCAGGATCAGTTCCTCTACCCGGTTGACCAATCCGGATGAATACCTGTGGACTATCTATGACGATCAGGATACGATTCATCATGAACTGAAAAATGCTGCCGAACCTGAGATGGGATATACTTTTATCAATTCCGGTTCAATAAGCAAATATTTCTATATAAGGGTGCAGGCGACCGATGAAAAAACCTGTTATAGGGATTCCACCCTTCGGATTTTGATCAATCCTGTGCCATCGAGTGCTTTCAATATCGATACGGTAAGACTGGATTGCGAAGAAATGGAGATACGGGTTCAGGCTTTTCAAAAGGGCTTACATGAATATTACTGGAAGATCAATGAAGGAACTTCAACGAATGAATATTACGATCTTTCCGATTCTTATACATATATTTTCCAACGCCCCGATGCCGACCATCCCGATATGCCGGTCACCATCAGCCTGGCCACCGTCAATCAGGCATTGTGTCCGGGTGATACCATCACCGAGGAATTCGAAGTCCCGAAGAAGACCGCATTAAATCCCTATTTTGAAGCAGAACCGGATGAAATGACCTTCCCCGAAGCCACCATCAGGATAAACAATTATACTGAAACAGGTCCGGAGCATTATCAATGGGATTTTGGAGATGGGGAGACTTCTGATAGGAGGCATCCCGGGGATCATACCTATGAGCAACCCGGCACTTATCTGGTTACGCTGGTCGTAAGTGAAGAATTCTGTGAAATTTCGTATCAGGATACGGTGGTTATTCATGCCAGACTTCCGGAGGTGGATTTTGACTGGGACCCCCCGGAAGGCTGTGCTCCGCTTACCGTGAATTTTACCAATCTTTCCCGTTATACCGATCCGGCCAGCTATATCTGGGAATTTGGGGACGGGCAGAAAAATTACGCCGTGGATAACCCGGAACATACCTACATTAAACCGGGATCCTATTCCGTTACGCTCACCGCTTCGAACTCTTACGGAGACACGGTATCCGAAAAAAAAGAAATGATCATACAGGTGTATGCGTCGCCCGCGGTAAATTTCACGATCAGGCCTGCCCTTTCGCATGTAGGTGAAACGGTTTATACCACGAATTTTACTGAAGAAGCTGCTGAATTTTTCTGGGATTTCGGCAACAATCATTTTTCCAATGAAGCAGAACCTGAATTCAGTTACGATACCCCGGGTATTTATGACATCACTTTGTATGCACAAACAGAGAATGGTTGTGAAGGCCGGTATACGATGACCGGGGCAGTGGAGGTAATCGAAGGAGGAAGGGTGAAGGTTCCCAATGCTTTTTCACCCAACCCGGCAGGCCCCAATGGCGGAAATATCCATCTAACCGGGCGGAATGATGTGTTTTATCCGATTACCGAGGGAGTCAGCAGCTTCAAAATGTATATTTTCAATAAATGGGGTGAAGTGCTCTTTTATTCCGATAACCTGAACACAGGATGGGATGGTTACTTCAAAGGACAGCTTTGCCCCCAGGATGTATATGTATATAAACTGGAACTGGAATATACCGATGGAGAGAGAGAAATTAAGGTGGGAGATGTAAACCTGATACGGTAAGTGCTATGAAAATTAAAAGGTACGTAATACTGTTTTTCTTATTCCTTGGCATGAAAGTTCATGCACAGGATCCCCAGTTTTCACAGTATTACTCCACACCCCTGTATATGAACCCGGGATTCACCGGTTCCACGCCAGTGAACCGCCTGGTATTCAACAGCCGGATTCAATGGCCTGACCTGCCCCGCCCGTATCTGACCGTTTCCGCTTCCTTCGACCGGAATTTATCCCATCTCAATAGCGGGATCGGTATATTGATGGTTACCGAAAAAGCCGGTTCAGCCGATATGAAATCGACCCAGGTGGGATTTTCGTATGCCTACAAGATCAATCTGGCAGGAAACTGGATCGTTTCACCGGGTCTGCTGTTCAGTTACGGGAACCGGGGTATCGATTATTCAAAACTCATATTCGGCGATCAGTTGGAAGTGAACGGTCCCACATCGGATGATATGCTGGGTAAATTTGATAATACCTCCTATTTTGACTTCAGTTCCGGCATTTTAATATATAACAAGGCGTTCTGGGGAGGCATTTCCTTGTACCATATGAATGAACCGAATCATTCACTGGTCAGTGGTGAAAGCCGGTTACCGGTTAAAATGACCCTTCATTCAGGGATCAGGATCCCGGTAGGTTCGTCGATTTTCAGCAAGGTAAGAAAACGGGCCGTTACCCCTTCGTTCATTTATAAAAAGCAGGGTTCTTTTGAACAACTGGATATGGGGATCTCCTATCTTCATGGACCCGTACATCTGGGAGCCTGGTACAGGGGGATCCCTCTTGAGAAAAATTCAGCCAACACGTTTGATCATGATGCGGTATCCATGAGCATCGGACTACAGATCAATAACCTTACCGTGGGATATAGTTATGATTTTACCATATCGAAAATCATTGCCCAGTCGGGTGGTTCGCATGAAGTGGCCATCGTGCTTGAATTCCCCAACCAACAGAACACTAAAAAGAAAGTAGAAAGGAAAAACAGGTTTTTACCCTGCCCCGCCTTCAACTGGACTGATTTCGTGGGTCAAAATTAATTCTCAAGGTCTTTTCAATTATCCCATTTATATTATTATTTTACTGAAATTTAATTCCCATGGGCGAATATTTTTTTCTAAATGGTGATATCCTGTCCGCTTCGGATGCCAGGATAAATATTACGGATCTGGCCTTATTAAGAGGCTTTGGCGTATTTGACTTTCTGCGAACACAAAACGGTAAGCCGTTTCTAATGGACCGGTATCTTCAACGGTTCTTTTACTCAGCGCGATATGTGGATCTGGAGATTTCCTACGACATATCCTATCTGAAGGAAATTATATATACCCTGTTGAAAAAAAACGATATTGACGAGGCGGGTATCCGGATCGTCCTCACAGGAGGCTATACGCACAATGGTTATACCCCGGTCGAACCCAATTTCTTTATTCTTGTCGAAAAGATCAATTTTCCATCCAGGGAAAAATACGAGAAAGGTGTTAAACTATTTCTTCATGAGCATCTGAGAGAATTGAATGCAATCAAATCAATAAATTATTTAACCCCACTTGCTCTCAGAAATAAAATTGAAGCGGATAATTGTTTCGATGTACTCTATCATTTCCGGGGAAATATCCTGGAAATATCCAGAAGCAATTTTTTTATTGTCAAGGATGAAAAAACGGTCATCACTCCGGATAAGGATATACTGAGGGGTATCACCAGGGCTACTGTGATTGATCTTGCCGGGAAACATTACCGGGTAGAAGAGAGAATGGTTGGAATTGAAGAACTGGACAGGTGTGATGAGGCTTTCATGACAGGTACCACTAAAAGAGTGCTGCCTGTAAACCAGGTTGGAGACCATATTATCGGGTCGGGATCACCCGGTCCGGTTACCCGTCATCTGATGGAATTATTTGCTGAATTCGAAGAGCAGGAAACCAGGCAAGCTCATTGATCGAACAGATCGGAAGATAAATACCGGTCACCCCGGTCACAGATAATACATACGATCAAGCCCTTATCGATTCTTTCAGCCAGTTTTATGGCCGCGGCCATTGCGCCGCCACTGCTCATCCCGGCAAACACAGCTTCTTCACCAGCCAGTTTACGGGTCATGGTAATGGCTTCCTGTTCCGAAACATCGATCGTATCATCCACCCGTTCCGGTTCAAAGATGTCGGGCAGATATTCCTTCGGCCATCTGCGGATCCCGGGAATTTTTGCTCCTTCGGTAGGTTGCACGCCCACGATCTGAACATCGGGATTCTGTTCTTTCAGGTATCTTGATACTCCCATGATGGTACCGGTAGTACCCATGGAAGATACAAAATGTGTGATCTTCCCATCCGTATCTCGCCAGATCTCCGGCCCGGTAGTCCTGAAATGCATTTTATAATTGTCCGGGTTGCCGAACTGGTTCAACATGAAATATCCTTCTTCTGCGACCTTTTTGCGGGCATAATCGATCGCTGCTTCCATCGACCCTTCTTCCGGTGTAAGTGTAAGTTTGGCCCCGAAAGCTTTCATGGTGAGTATCCGCTCTCTGGTTGCATTCTCAGGCAT
This sequence comes from uncultured Roseivirgaceae bacterium, assembly GCA_964543195.1. Taxonomy (GTDB): domain Bacteria; phylum Bacteroidota; class Bacteroidia; order Cytophagales; family Cyclobacteriaceae; genus JAGTVG01. The sequence continues at coordinate 8,361 of CAZIXF010000031.1, read as the reverse complement.
GACCAGTTCGAGGTCCAGATCGAACAGATTGGCGATCATGGCCAGGGCGATGCCTGTGTTGCCGCTTGTAGCCTCGATCAGTTTGGTGTTTTTATCGATCTCCCCGCGTTCGAGCCCTCCCTGGATCATCCCGTAAGCCGCCCGGTCTTTTACGCTGCCTCCCGGATTATGGCCCTCCAGTTTACCAAAGACCCTGACCTCTTTTTTATTAAAAACGGTTTTGATCTCAACAAGAGGCGTATTGCCGATCAGATCTAAAATCGATGCCATATGTCATCAGTATAAAGGTTAAAAGCTATTTTATGTAACTAACGGATGAAAATAAAGTATGTTTATAAAGGAATTTATTTTAGTAAATTTCCATATTGTGAAATAATAATAATTCTAATTAACTTATAAAGATATTGATCATTTGATTATGGCAGAAAAAAAATTATTTCTACTGGATGCCATGGCCCTCATTTACCGGGCTCATTTCGCTTTCAGTAAAAATCCCAGGATAAATTCGAAAGGAATGAATACGGGGGCTATCCTGGGATTTACCAACAGCCTGCTCGACATCCTCAAAAATGAACAACCCACTCATATTGCGGTGGCATTCGATACCAGTGCGCCTACTTTCCGTCATGAAACTTTCAAAGAATATAAATCGACCCGGCAGGAGCAACCTGAAGATGTTCAGGCAGCCATTCCTATTGTGAAAGATCTGGTAAGGGCATTTAATATTCCCGTTCTGGAAATAGACGGCTATGAGGCCGATGATATTATCGGAACCATTGCCAAAAAAATTCCGAAAGATGAGTTTGAAGTCTACATGATGACCCCCGATAAGGATTTTTCGCAACTGGTGGAAGATCACATTTACCTTTATAAACCTGCTTACATGGGTAACGCGGTGGATATTCTGGGAGTGAAGGAAGTATTGAAAAAATTCGATATCGACAGGATCGACCAGGTACGCGATATTCTGGGACTGCAGGGAGATTCAGTGGATAACATACCCGGTATCCCGGGTGTTGGAGCAAAAACGGCGGTAAAATTCATCAAGGAATACGGAAGTATTGAGGAGCTTATCCGGAACACAGCGGATTTGAAAGGTAAAATGAAGGAAAAAGTCGAAAATTTTTCCGAACAGGCTGTACTTTCCAAACAACTGGTCACCATAAAAGCCGATGTGCCGCTGGAATACGATATCGATGCCATGGAATACCAGGGGCCACAAGTCGATAAACTTCGCGAACTATTTGAAGAACTTGAATTCCGTACCCTGGCCAAGCGGGTTTTTGGTGAAGGGGGGCTGGTGGATACGGAAGAAGGTGGTCAGATGGAAATGTTCGCCGGTCAGGAAGCCGGCGAAATGGTGGAGAAAGTCAGTACCAAATATAAGACCATTGAGGATACCGGTCATAAATACAAGCTCCTTGATGAACCGGGCGAGATCAAAGCCCTGGCAGAAAGGTTAAGCAAAGCCACTGAATTCTGCTTTGATACGGAAACAACAGGAACAAATGCCTATGAATCCGAACTGGTGGGCATATCCTTTTCGATCAAGCCCGGCCAGGCCTGGTATATCCCGGTCTCGAGCAGCCGGGCAGATGCAGAAAAACGGATCGGGTTTTTTAAAGCACCCCTTGAAAATTCAGGGATCATCAAAATTGGTCACAACATCAAATACGATATCCTCATCCTCAAACAATATGGTATTCATGTGGATGGTCCCCTGTTCGACACGATGATCGCCCATTACCTGATCGAGCCCGAAACCCGGCATGGGATGGATATCCTTGCCGAGAATTATCTGGGTTACACTCCCGTATCCATTGAAACCCTCATTGGTAAAAAGGGAAAGAACCAGGGAAGCATGCGTGACCTGGACCCTGAAAAAGTATATAAATATGCCTGTGAAGATGCGGATATTACCCTTCAGCTTAAAGAAAAATTTGAGCCTGAGCTTCGCGAGCGTAATATTTTCAAGCTTTTTACCGATGTGGAAGCTCCTCTTGTGAATGTATTGGCGGATATGGAATATGAAGGGGTAAAGGTTGATCCCGGTACCCTGGACCAGCTGTCCCGGGAAATGGAGCAAGAGGCAAAGGGCCTGGAAAAAGAAATATATGAAATGGCAGAGGTTGCGTTCAATATCGCCTCTCCAAAACAGCTTGGCGAAGTTCTTTTCGATAAATTGAAGCTGATCGAAAAACCACAGAAAACACGTTCGGGGCAATATGCCACAGGAGAAGAGATCCTGTCGAAACTGGCTGAAGAACATATTATCGCCAGGAAGATCCTTGAGTTCAGGGAAGTACGGAAACTCAAAAACACCTATGTGGATGCCCTTCCCGGGATGATCAGTAAAAAGGATGGCCGTGTCCATACTTCCTATAGCCAGACCATTGCGGTTACCGGAAGGCTCAGCTCTGCCAATCCCAATCTTCAGAATATCCCCATAAGAACTGAAAAAGGCCGCGTCATCAGGAAGGCTTTTATGCCTGCAGATAAGGATCATATTTTGCTTTCGGCTGATTATTCCCAGATTGAATTACGCATTATGGCTGAGTTTTCACAGGATGAAAGCATGATAAATGCTTTCAGGGAAGGGAAGGATATCCATGCAATAACAGCCAGCAAAATTTTCCAGGTGGCACTCGAAGAAGTGACTCCGGACATGAGAAGAAAGGCTAAAACCGCCAATTTTGGAATTATTTATGGTATTTCCGCATTTGGGTTATCCCAACGCCTCAATATACCCCGTTCGGAAGCGGGGGATATCATCAATGCCTATTTTAAAGAGTTCCCTGCGGTTAAAGAATATATGGATAAAGTGATCAATCGCGCCCGTGAACATGAATATGTAGAGACCGTCCTGGGCCGGCGGCGTTATCTGCGGGATATTAACAGCAGGAATGCAACCATGAGAGGATTTGCCGAAAGGAATGCGATTAATGCGCCAATACAAGGCAGTGCAGCCGACCTGATAAAAATTGCCATGATCAATATTCATGAATATCTTAATGGAAACAACAGCAGATCGAAAATGATACTGCAGGTTCATGATGAGCTGGTGTTTGATGTATATAAACCTGAGCTGGACACATTAAAGCCCAGGGTCGAAGAATTCATGAAAACGGCCATAGCCATGAAAGTGCCCATCGAGGTAGAGTCGGGGACCGGGGAAAACTGGCTGGAGGCCCATTAATATAGGTTCTGCAACACATATGTTACATATTTAATTTTTATAAAAATGAAAATCAGATTTTTTTGCCGGGTGGCTCTTTTTGGACTTTCAATCATACTTTTTTTCAACTGCGGCAGGGATTATGAATCCGAAGTAAAGATTACCGGTACGCTTATGCAGTGGCATAAGATCACGATGACGATTGCCGGGCCGGAAACAAGTGAAAGCGATACGGTAAATCCATTCCTGGATTACCGTTTGAATGTCTTATTTTATAAGGACAATAAGGAATTTAATGTCCCCGGTTTTTATGCGGCCGACGGAAACAGTGCAGAAACGAGTGCCAACAGCGGCAATAAATGGAAGGTGGTGTTCAGACCCAATGATTACGGATTGTGGAATTACAGGGTATCTTTCAGAGAGGGTGAGAATATTGCGGTTTCCGATGAGCCGGAAGCCGGGACTCCTCTGCCTGCCGATAAATTGAATGGGGAGTTCTTTGTCAAACCTTCAGATAAATCGGGCCGGGATTTCAGGGCTTCCGGCCGCGTCAGATATGCCGATGGGCATTATCTGGAATATGAAGGGACAGGGGGATTCTTTTTAAAAGCCGGGGCTGACAGCCCGGAAAATTTTCTTGCCTACCAGGATTTCGATAATACCTATTACGGTGGGGACGACCGCAGGAGAGAGGGTGAAGCGGCCCCTAACCGGGATTTACATCTCTATGAACCACATGTTCGCGACTGGAACGAAGGCGATCCCACCTGGCAGGGTGCAAAGGGTAAAGGGATAATCGGTGCCTTGAATTATCTTGCTTCCCGGGGGATGAATTCAGTATATATGCTGACCAATAATGTGGGTGGCGACGGGAAAGATGTGTTTCCATGGATCGAATACGAAAGTGACTTTACCCGTTTCGATGTAAGTAAACTGGCCCAATGGGGAATCGTGTTTTCTCATATGGACAGCCTGGGACTGATGTGCCATTTTGTTACCCAGGAAACAGAAAATGAACTGATGCTGGACAGCGGGAATCTGGGCCTTCACCGGAAATTGTATTACCGGGAACTGATAGCCCGTTTTTCACACCATCTTGGAATTACCTGGAATCTGGGAGAAGAAAACGGCGTGGTTCCCTGGCTGGGCTATGGCCAGAACGACCAGCAGAGAAAGGATATGGCAAAATTCTTCAAATTGCATGATCCGTATAAAAATTTTGTGGTGGTGCATACTATACCCAATCCCGAAATAAGGCAGGATATGCTGGGTAAGCTGTTGGGTTTTCCATATCTCGATGGGCCAAGCCTTCAGACTCATGTAGGTGATGTGCATGAAGTAACCGTAAAATGGAGAAAAGAATCGGCTGAACAGGGTAAACCCTGGGTGGTATGCAGTGACGAGATCGGGCCTGCCAGTACGGGAGCCCTTCCCGATGAAGTGGACCCGGAACACAATACCATCCGTAAAAAAGTGTTATGGGGAAACCTGATGGGTGGTGGCGGAGGTGTGGAATGGTATTTTGGATATGATTATCCCTGTAACGATCTGAATTGTGAGGACTGGCGTACCCGGGAGGAACTCTGGAAACAGACCAGAACAGCCGTAAAGTTTTTTCAGGATCATCTGCCTTTCAGCCGGATGCAACCCGCCGATCATTTGGTATCCCCCCGGTCCAATTATGCCTTTGTACTGGGTGATGAATTGCTGGTGGTTTATATTCCAAACGGTGGCGCTTCCACTGTTAAGTTAAATCCCGCTAAAACCTATTCCATAGAATGGTTCGACCCGAAAAACGGGGGTGAAATTTTTAAAGTGGATACCACCACGTACACAGGTATGGAAGATCTGAACTTCCGTCTTCAAAACCGGGATACCAGCCAGGACTGGGTGGCCATACTCAGAAGTGTGGACTAGTGTTCGATTTATTATTATAAAGTATATCCAATACTGATCTTTATAAATACCTGTTATGGACATTCTGCCCGATGCTGAATATATCAAAAAGGCTTATGGCCTTATCAGGGATAAAATCCATAAAACCCCTGTACTGACCAATAAAACGATCAATGAATTGGCCGGTGCAGAGCTGTTTTTCAAATGTGAAAACTTCCAGAAAGTAGGGGCATTCAAGGCAAGGGGAGCTACCCATGCCATTCAGAAACTGACAAAAAAACAAATGGAACATGGCGTGGCCACCCACTCCTCAGGTAATCATGCCCAGGCCCTTGCCTATGCTGCCGGGGCCATGAATGTAAAAGCTTATATTGTGATGCCGGAAAACGCTCCGGCCGTTAAGGTGAAGTCTGTGAAAGGGTATGGAGCCGAAATATTTTTCTGTGAACCTACCCTCGAAGCCCGTGAACGCGCACTGGACAGCCTGGTTAAAAAAACATCGGCAGCTTTTATTCATCCATATAATAATTATGATGTGATAGCGGGGCAGGCCACGGTTGCCCTCGAATTATTCGATCAGGTAGAGTTCCCGGATTGCCTGGTTGCTCCGGCAGGGGGTGGCGGACTGCTGAGCGGAACCTGCCTTTCAAGAAATTATTTTTCAGGGAAAACCACAATCTATGGGGCCGAACCTTCAGGAGCCGATGATGCATGCCGTTCCTTAAAGAAAGGCAGTATTGTCCCTTCGGTCAATCCAACCACAATAGCGGACGGATTACTCACTTCGCTCGGGTCACTGACATTTCCTGTTTTAATAGAAAACGTAGAATCCATATTGACTGTTGACGATGAGGAGATCATAGACGCAATGAGATTGATTTGGGAAAGGATGAAAATAATTGTAGAACCTTCTGCCGCGGTATCCCTGGCGGTGATATTGAAAAATCAGGATATTTTTAAAGGCAAGAAAACCGGTATAATACTCTCGGGAGGAAATGTTGATCTTGATCATCTTCCTTTTCATCAAAGAAATTAAAATAACAATAATTACAATTGAATAAAAAACCTTAAATTAGACCTAAATAATTCATTTATGCTGTATTATTGTATAGTATGACTAACTCTTCTAAAGTGAAATTCAAAGCGGTAATGCTGATCGATGATAATGAGATCGATAATCTCATCAATCAGAAAATGATTGAAGCAGCAGATATAACAGAAAACATATATACGCATACCGGGGCAAAAAGTGCAATTGAATTTTTGCGCAACCTGGAAAAAATTGAAAGTTCGGGGAAGGAAATTCTTCCCGAGGTGATCTTTCTTGATATTGACATGCCGCTCATGGATGGGTTTCAATTCCTGGAAGAATTTGAAAAGTTATCTGCACACGCCAAGGAAAAGTGTAAGATTGTGATGCTGACCTCGTCCATTAATCCCCAGGATGTGAATAAATCCAAAAACTACCGGTATGTTAAGAAATACATCAATAAACCACTTTCTCAGGAAAATCTTGAAAATCTGAATTTCAACTAATTCCGGGTCAGGCCATTAATCCCCCGGCCAGATCACTAATTCCGGGACAGTTCATGAATTAATTCCTCATCAAAAGTTACAAGGAGTGTGGGATTGAAGCTCATGAATTCATGTTTATTCAGGCGTTCTGCCAGGCTGGCAATTTTATCACTTTTATTCTTCTTTGCCTCACTCTGACTTACCTTGAGAATTTTAGAAAAGGTGAGCAGATGACCACAATTTTCTTTTCCCAGAAGCCGTATTTGCCGTTGGATGCTATTGATCAATTGAAAAAACAGATCATAATCATTTATCAGGCAATATTGCAGGGCAAGCAATAATTTAATTTCCAGTTGCGCATACGGAAATTTTTTGAGGCTTACTTCATTTAATAGCTGATTGATCCATCGCGCCGCTTCATCATATTTTTTAACGAAAAAACAGGATAGTCCCCTGTATGCATAATAAATGAAATGATTGGGAACATCATTGGGATCGCTTTCAAAATTCAGGAAGAGGCCATCATTCTCATCATACATTTCCTGAAGGGTGTTCATTCTTTTATGACGCTGGATTTTACTGATCAGAAACTGGCCTGGAAAGGTATACAGGTAATAATTGGTCATAAGTGTGGTAGTCGATTCATTGACCGATTCATAATATTCTTCGGCCTTGCTGTACACCCGGTAATGATTATAATATTCCAGTCGAAGAAATTCAAATACTATCTGAATATGATAATAAATGGAGTCCAGTTGATAGAAGCTGAAGATCTGCTGTACATTGGCCAGTATATCTTCGATGGGCTCCAGCTCCATTTCCAGTTTTTCATCCGATTCCACAAAAAGCCGGTGGAAAATATTAAGACAACTCTGGTACACATACAGGCGGTGCGATTCATAAAGCGCACAAACATTATTTACTTCCCTGGCAAGGAGCTTTAACTCCAGGTCCATTCTTTCCTTCCGTCCTTTCAATATATATTCTCCATATTTTTTGAAATATTCGGCCAGCAGATCTTCAGCTTTATCGACGGCCAGCGTATAGGCTACATGTTTATTGTAATTCTGGGAATAATTAAAATAATCGGCTGCATGGATATGAAGCTTTTTCAGGGATTTATAAACGATGGTCAGTTCATTGGAAAGATCATAATCGAGCAATTCCTTTTCAAGCTTTTTGAGGGTGGCAATGGCAATGGTCTTTTTCTTTGTGAACAGGATTTCATTGATATTGGCTACCTTTTTCAGGATATCGGCCCTTGGTGTTTCCATCTCCTGAAGAAGATATTCCTCAATTTTCTGGTTGAGCCTGCTTCTGAGGGTATAAAAGGCGTTTGTATTCACACCCAGTTCCTCCATGACCTTTGCATCGGATTGATTTTTTTCTCTCATGGACTGAAGCAGGAAAGCCGATTTTTCAGCATTGCTTTCTATAAGCGAATCGTATATGGCCTGGAAATCATTTTCTGATAGTTGTTTAATAATATCTTTTAACTTAGCCATTGAAAAATTTTTAGGATTACAAACTCCTTAATGAAATTAATAGATTTAACCGATACGTGAATGTAATATTTTAAGGTAAAATTTAATAATTTTTAAAATAATTTCAATTTTCCTTAAAAAGATTACGTAAGGTCAATCGGTTACAGGGGGGTGATATAGCACAAAGATACATCCAAAAAACTGAGGTTTATTAATTTCCGGGATCAATTCTGTTATTATTAACCCCGATTATTCATAAACCATTCTCAAAATAAACCGTTTTTACTATTT
>CAZIXF010000030.1:0-65337 GCA_964543195.1 uncultured Roseivirgaceae bacterium | reverse complement strand
CAAATTTTAGAAATGCGGCTTAATTATTTGTCCGAAAAAATGTTGCAAGTCCATTCCTATAAATTACACCTAACACCTAACACCTAACACCTAACACCTAACCGCTTAACTCCTAACCAGAATTATCGTATCTTATATACTGAATGATTCTTTGAAATGAATAAAAACGAATTGATCAGGAAAATACTTCCAATACTAAAAAAATACAATATCAGGAAGGCCGGCCTTTTTGGATCATACTCCAGAGATTCCTTTTCATCCGAAAGCGATATTGATTTACTGGTTGAATTGGGAAATGGATTGAGTTTAATTGATTTTGTAAGGATAAAGTTGGAATTGGAAGATTCTTTGAACAAAAAGGTAGACCTGGTTGAGTATGGCTCCATTAAACCCGCTTTGAAAGATCATATACTTCAGGAAGAATTTCGCATTTATGGCTGATTCCAGAGACCTCAGAGTTTATATTGATGACATCTGGGAGAGTATTTTAAAAATTGAATCCTATATAGAGGGATTAAGTGAAGCAGATTTTGAGAAAAACTATGAAAAACAGGATGCCGTATTAAGGAGGCTTGAGGTTATTGGTGAAGCGGTTAAACATATTCCTCAAAATGTTCGAAAAAATTATCCGGATGTTCCATGGCGGGAAATCGCCGGAATGAGAGATATCATAATTCATGAATATTTTGGAGTTTCAATTTCATTGATCTGGAAAACAGTGAATTCAGATTTGAAAAAATTGAAAGATAATCTCCGGAATATTAGATAAAAAATGTAAGCCTGATATAGTTCTAAAAAATTGCTCAAGGATGAATAAATATGAAATAATAATATTCTGGAGTGAAGATGATAATTCATTCATCGCTGAGGTTCCTGAACTACCTGGATGCAGGCAGAAAGACAGATTTTGACCAGGCTATGAATAAATACCGTTAATGGCTTATAAAGTAACAATCTCCAGAAGAGCAGAAGAAACCCTTGAAGACTTGGTCTTCGACGGAGATGATAAAAATAAGATATACACTAATGACCGGAATTGTTAACCAGATAACTTTAAATTACGTATTAATTGAAAGTAAGAGAAATAATTAAATTATTGAAAGACGACGGTTGGGCATATCTCAGACAAAAAGGAAGTCATATAATTTATAAGCATCCAAAAAAAGAAGGGATCGTTGTAGTTCCTGACCATGGGAAAAATAAGGATCTCGCCAAAGGAACCGAGAATAGTATTTTAAAACAAGCCGGATTAAAGAAGCAAAATGAATAATTATACAATCATTATTGAAAAAACGGATACGGGATATAGCGCTTATGTACCTGATCTTCCAGGATGCATTACTGTTGGTGATACAATTGAAGAAACTAAAAGCCATATAAAAGAGGCTATGGAATTATATATCGATCAGCTAAAACTGGAAGGCAAGACAGTACCGCAACCAACTACATTTTCTGAAGTTGTTTCTGTTTAATGCAAACAAGGATTGGATACTTCAGTTCCATTTCAAATTCTATCAGTAGAAACTAAATCGCGAATCGCGAATCGCGAATCGAAAATCGCGAATCAATCATGTCTGAAACTGAATTTATATTACAAAGGCCGAAAAGTATTAAATCTTTTGGCAAAAAAGATTATTACCGTCTCAAGCAACTTCCTTTTAAAAAAAAGTAATAAATCGCAAATCACAAATCGCGAATCGAAAATCGCGAATCAACTATGTCTGACACAGTAATTAAAGCAGAATACCGGTTGATTTTCGAATCGCGATTTTCGATATTTGATTTTCGATTTAATAACCCAAACAATATCAGCTATGAAAACAGAAACACATTTTAATTTCAAAGATCTGGTCGTTTGGCAGAGATCGATTGATTTTGCGCATCAGGTAATTCAAATGACAGAAAAGCTTAACACGGATCGAAAACACTTCAGACTGATCGAGCAAGTGGAAGCCAGTTCAGCTTCAATTGCTCAGAATATTGCAGAAGGGAAGGGGAGACATTCCACAAAGGAGTTCATCCAATTCCTGTATTATTCCCGGGGTTCATTATTTGAAACCATAACCTTGTTGAATCTTTTCCATAAAATGAATTGGATCCAGGAGGAAAACCTGCAACTCCTGGAAACCCAGGCACAAGAAATCGGAATGATGACAAACGGATTGATAAGTAAGTTATTAGCTCGTAGCTCTTAGCCCTAACTCCTAAAAGCTAACTCCTAACTCCTACTATGACCGACACAGTAATAAAAGTCGAAAACCAATTGATTTTCGAATCGCGATTTTCGATATTTGATTTTCGATTTAATAACCCAAACAATATCAGCTATGAAAACAGAAACTCAATTTGATTTTAAGGAATTAAATGTCTGGCAAAAAGCCATGGAATTCGCCGGTTAGCCCTAGATACTCAATTGCATATACCATGAATAAAAAAGAAATATTGATTTGGAAGACAGTGAACACGGATCTGATTAAACTAAAATATAATCTCCTGAATATTAGAAATGAAATTTAAATATGAAATCGTAATTTGACTAATAGCTAATGAACGAATGAACGAATGAACCAAGTATAAAGTGATAAATCCGGAAATTTTGTATTTTCGGATATAAAATGGATGTAAATTTTAATTAATTGTAATGATGTCGGATCTTACTCAAATATTCAGGAAGGCAAAAGACCTTGATTTTAATGAAAGAAAAAAATTAATAAAACTTTTAGTTGATTCTCTTTCAACCGATTTATCAAAAAATAAAAAAGAAAAAAAAGTAGCCTGGAAAGGTCTTGGAACTTTGCATTTAGGAAAACATTTGGATCAGGTCAACCTGAGAGACTTCGCTCATGAATAAAATCCTGATTGATACCAACATTTTTGTTTATGCCTTAAATGCAGATTCCGATCATAATTTAAAATGTATTAAAATACTTGAGAAAGAATCTAATCTTTTTACTACACATAAAAACATTTCAGAATTTTTTGCGGTTTGTTCAAAATTAAAAATCCAACCAAAAGAAGTGTGGGATTTCTACCTATCATTAAAGACTAATATATCAATAATTTATCCTGATGGAGATAGTCTGCAATATTTTGAGACCCTATATAAAAAGTACAATCCTGTCGGAAACAGGGTTTTTGATTTGGAAATCGTATCAGTTATGTTAGCTCATGAGATAGTTAATTTGGCTACTGTGAATACAAAAGATTTTATAGAAATTTCTGAAATTCAGTTGATTGAAGGATTTTAAAGGTGAAATTGCAGGTTGTCCTGAAAGAGTTGCGTGAAACATATATCGCTCTTCGAATGGTTAGCAAAGCCGGATTATCAAATGATCATGCCCTACTGGCAAGAGGACTGGACGAAAATAATCAGTTGATTGGTATTTTTGTGAAAAGTGTAAATTCAAACCGAAGCAATAAATCGAAAATCACAAATCGCGAATCGAAAATCGCAAATCAATAATGTCCGACACAGTTATAAAAGTAGAGAATCTTTCAAAACTATATCGCCTCGGAGAAGTAGGCACCCCCTTTCGCTACGCTACAGAGGGGCAAGCTGGCACTCTCTCCCACGACCTCAACCGCTGGTGGGCCCGAATAAGAGGCAAAGAAGATCCCTTTGCAAAGGTTGGCCAGATAAACGACCGCACCGTTAAAGCCGCTAAAGGCGAATACGTATGGGCCCTCAAGGATATAAACTTCGAGGTAAAACAGGGCGAGGTCCTTGGCATCATCGGCAAGAACGGCGCCCCCCTACGGAAGGGCACACCGGCAAAAGCACTTTTCTGAAAACATTATTCAAAATTGTACCTGCAAAACAATAGGGATTAACAATTTTCAAATAAAATCGTAAATTTAGATATTGGGGAAATTTTATAACATCATGAAAACTATCAATATATCCATATCTGAAGAGGAGTTTAATAAATTCGGATTACAATCAACAAATTTTACTTTTTCTGAGTGGATTGAAATCATCAGCCGTGAAATAGCCAAACAAAGACTCAAACAAAGTATTGAATTGGCTGAAAAATATGGATTATCCACTATGACAATGGATGAAATCACTGCCGAAATAAAAGCGGTCCGGGAGGATGCAAAAAATAATTATTGACACCAATGTGTTAGTATCAGCATTGATCGGGCACAATTACCCTTATTCTATCATAAATCATATTTTCGATAATCCGGCTATTGAAATCTGTATTTCAGATGAATTGTTCACAGAATATGTAAAGGTTTTAAACAGGGAGAAATTCAGTAGATTTCCTGATTTCAGGGCAAATGCGCAAGCATTACTCTTGGATATAAAAAGATGTTCGAAGAATTATTCAATTAATATCAAGATTAACCTGTTATCAGATAAAGACGATAATAAATTTTTGGAACTTGCTGAAACATCCGGGGCTGAATTTTTAATAACCGGCAATAGAAATGATTTTAGTATGAAGAAATATAAATCAACCAGAATTGTTACACCGAGAGACTACTGGGAGGAAGTTATGATGTAAAAGCATTGATGCAGGCATCCCTGACCCGCCGCGGCGGGAGCCTGCCTTCGCTTCGCATAGCTTCAGCGGAGCAAAGCCGGCGAGGGCAAGAAAATAGAGGTATTATTATAATATGAGTGTCACAGTAATTAAAGTAAAAAACCAATTGATTTTCGAATCGCGATTTTCGATATTTGATTTTCGAATTATTAACCCAACCAGCTATGAACAGAAAAGAACTCGAGGAAAGACTCATCGATTTTTCAGTATTAATTATTGAAATCGCTTCCAAATTGAAAAAAACAAAACCAGGACTAATTATCGAAAACCAGATGTTGCGATCCGGAACATCATGTGCTTTAAATTACGGCGAGGCGATCGGCGCCGAATCTCCAAAGGATTTTATCCACAAGATACAGATTATCTTGAAAGAACTTCGGGAAACACATATTGCATTGCGGATTATTAATAAAGCAAATCTCTGTACAGATAATTTTCAGTTAGAAAGTGGATTAGAGGAAAACAATCAGTTGATAAGTATATTTGTCAAAACAATCAATTCACTCAGAAGAAACTAAATCGAAAATCACAAATCGCGATTCGCGAATCGCGAATCAACTATGACCGACACAGTTATAAAAGTAGAGAATCTTTCAAAACTCTACCGCCTCGGAGAAGTAGGCACAGGTACATTAAGCCACGACCTCAACCGCTGGTGGGCCCGCATCCGTGGTAAAGAGGATCCTTTCGCCAAGATCGGCCACATCAACGACCGCACCCAAAAAGCTGAAAAGGGAGAATACGTTTGGGCGCTGAAGGATATCAATTTTGAAGTAAAAAGAGGAGAGGTGCTGGGCATCATCGGCAAGAATGGCGCCGGCAAGAGCACTCTGCTCAAGATCCTTTCACGGATTACAGCGCCAACCACCGGCGAAATAAACATCAAAGGCCGTGTGGGATCCCTGCTGGAGGTAGGCACCGGTTTCCACCCCGAAATGACCGGCAGGGAAAATATCTACATGAACGGCACCATCCTCGGCATGACCAAGAAAGAGATAACCACCAAGCTCGACGACATTGTGGACTTTGCCGGCGTGGCCAAATACCTCGACACCCCCGTAAAGCGCTACTCCTCCGGCATGATGGTGCGCCTGGGCTTTGCCGTGGCCGCCTTCCTGGAGCCCGAGATCCTCATCGTGGACGAGGTGCTGGCCGTGGGCGACGCCGAATTCCAGAAACGCGCCATCGGCAAGATGCAGGAGATCAGCGAGGGAGGAGGACGGACAGTGCTGTTTGTGAGTCATAATATGGCGTCAATACAAAATTTATGTCCTTTAAGCATTTTAATAGATACAGGTAAAATAATAGAGTATTCAAATTCATCTAAGGTAGTATCTTATTATTTAAATTCAGGATCAAATGTATTCCATAAAGAATTTGAATACTACGAGAGACCAGGAGATAATATTGTTAAAATTAATTCATATGCAATAATAGATGAACACTTAATGCCTACAAGTCAAATATCCACGACAAAAAAAGTCGGTGTTACAATTAAGTATGAAATTTTAAAAAACGGATATCTTCCTTTGCCTAACTTTCATTTATACTACGAAACTGGTGAAAAAGTCTTTGTAAGTATTATTCCGGAAATGAAAGCTTCATGTGAAGTTGGAATTCACCAAAAAACAATGTGGATACCTAGAGATTTCTTAAATGAAGGTAATTATTATGTTGAAATTGCAGTATCCACAATGTTGCCTAAAATAATTCATTATAGGAAGTCAAATGTGTTATCATTTACCTCATTTGAAGACAGAGCGAATAGATCAAATAACAATAGAGTAAAGTTAAAAGGAGTGATAAAACCTCTGCTTAAATGGAGCTGAAACAACGAAAATTTAATCACTTATTTTTTTTACATATCCCTAAAGCGGGAGGGAGTACACTACATAACATTCTAGAAAAATCTTATAAAGGTAAGAGCATATTAACATTAAAACCTGATATTGTTCATCCAAATGGAAATACATCTTTGCGGTACCTTAATATGGTTCAAAAGAAAATTCAACAAATTGATCCTGATGAATTAAATAAATATCACCTTATTAAAGGACACTTCTATTTTGGAATTCATAATAAAATAAATTCTAGCTATAAATATATTACCATAATTCGAAATCCTATTGAAAGAATCATATCCTTATATTATTTTATTAAAAGAAGAAAAAATAATGCATTTTATAATTTAACTAATCAAATAAGTTTATATGATTTTGTCAAGGGTAATTTTGAAATAAATAATCTTCAAACTAAAATGTTAGTAGGAGAAAAATTTCATTCATTTGATGAAAATAGTTTAATAAATATAGCTCAAAATAATATTAATAATCATTTTCACTTGGTTGGAATAACAGAGAGATTAGATGAATTCCTCATTTTATTAAATAAGGAACTAGGAATAAAATTAATAACCTATCGAATTCAAAATAAATCTCAGAATAAACCTTCAATAATAGATATTGATAAACGTACTAAAAATCTTATTCTAAAAAAAAATGAGATTGATTACGAATTATATAATTACGTTAAAGAAAAATTTTTGAATAGGTGGACAGATTTATCGCCAAATTTAATTTTGAAATTTTATCAAACAAAAAATATTATTTTAAACAAAATAATTAAAAATGCATATAAAGAGGGATTCTAAATTAATATTTATACATATTCCTAAAACTGCTGGCTCTTCATTCGTTTCAATATTAAAAAGGAACTTTAAACCAAATGAATTATTTTTAGCAACAGCTGGAAGATTGTCAAATAAAGAATATTATCTAAATTCGTTAAATGAATACTTGAGACTAGATCAAAAAACAAAAAATAAAATTAAAGTTATAAGAGGACATTTTACACATGATAATAACAAGTTATTTGATCGGGATTGTACTTATATAACATTTTTAAGGAATCCAATTGAAAGATATATTTCAGAGTATTACTTTATTAAGGGTAATCCAAGGAATGCACTACATGATATCTGCAATCAAATAAGTTTAGAAGAATATATATTGGATGATAAATATCAATTTGATAATTTACAAACAAGGTTTGTTGCAGGAGACTTATTATCAAAAGCTGATGATTCTATGCTTGAAATAGCACTTCAAAATCTCCAAGCAAATAATTTTTATTTTGGGATAACTGAGAGATTTGAAGAATCATTGAAAAAGATGTCTAAAAAATTCAATTGGAAGATTAAAAACAATCCGATGATTAGATTTAATAATCCAAGAAAACAAATCAATGAACTTTCAATTACTACTATTTCGAATATAAAGAAAAAAAATAATATAGATTTTGAACTATATGTAAATGCAATTAAAATTTTTGATTATAATTTACTTAAAAATAAGAATTCAAAATTGAATAATTTATTAAGTTATTTTCAATGATGAATTATCACAAAAGGCCTTTTGATTATAGTATTATTCATTGTTGTACTGAAAAAACAGCAAGTCAATGGTTTAAAAAATTTCTTTCGGATCCAATTATATTAAAGAAATCGAAATTAAAAATTAAGTCTCATGCTGAATATTTTAAGCCACTAATTTATAATAATAAAGGTGAAAATGACTTTTATGCGTTTTCCCGAAACTTATATAAAAATGGATATTCCTACAACATTTTTTTAGATAATCATGCCATATCTACTTCAATGTATATTTCTTATAATACTTTTAAGAATATGATTAAAACTAATAATTATAAGACATTTTTTATATTACGGGATCCTAGGGATATTATGATTTCTGTATATTTTTCAATGAAATATTCACATCCCTTAATTAATCAAGCTGCAGAAAATGCAAGACTCTATTTAAATGAGAATAGTTTTTCTGAGGGTCTTAAATATTGCATTGATACAACAGTAGATAAATCAAAATTATTTGTAGGACAAAGAAATTGGGTTGATCAAAATTTGGATTCCCGAAAAGAAAAAATATTCAGGTATGAACAACTATCAGAGAATTACGAAAATTTAATGGACGAGCTTTTTAATTTTATAGGATTAAATATAACATCGGTTGAAAAAGAAAAATTAATTAATAAATACCAGTTTAAAAATTTTTCAGAAGGTCGTGAAATAGGAAAAGAAAATCAAAAATCTCATTATCGTAAAGGTAAACCAGGAGAATGGAAGGAGTATTTTGACAGAAAAATGGTTAATTATTTTAAAGGACGTACTGGTAATTTGATAGAAACTCTTGGTTATTTTTGGTAAGTAATCAGTAGTGTCCGACTAAAATTAAGGAAATAAGGGGCTACTCCCCGAAAGTTTCACCCCCATGTTGTAAGTTTGTTTTGACAATAAACCACAACATGGATAAAAATACGGAAATAAAATTTGTCGGACAGCCGATTTTAAAACAAATCTTAAAATTGATAGATGCAGTTAACATACAGGGATTAATAGATAAGCATCGGAGTGATTACTATTACAAGGCATTTAAGACGCGTACGCAGATCATAACGGTGTTGTTTGGTATACTGAGCCGGTGTGATTCAATGACCGAAATTTGCGAAGGATTAAGGGCTATGAGGGGGAAGCTCAATCATTTGGGATTGGACAAGGCGCCTGCAAAAAGTACAGCCAGCGATGGGTTACGCAACAGAAACCACAAGTTTTTTGAAGATTTATATTTTTCACTTATAAATAAATATCAATCCTATTTGTCGGACAGCCGAACGTTCGGATTAACCTTCAAGGAAGTTCTTTTGATTGATTCAACTACAATCCGGTTATTCAGCGATATACTAAAAGGCGTTGGTCGTAATCCTCAGGGGGACGGGAAGAAAAAAGGAGGATTAAAAGTTCATATGCTCATTGATGCTGTCCAATCGGTTGGACGATTTATAAAAATCACGGCAGCTAAAGTACATGACAAGAACTTTTTAAAGAGCCTGGAATTGATATCCCATAGCATGGTTGTGTTTGACCGGGCCTATAATTACGATCACCAATTTGCTTTATGGACAGAAAACCAGGTATTTTTTGTTACGCGGTTGAAGAAAAATGCAGTATATAAAGTAATAGAGACAAAGAGAACTCATTACCGCAAGAAGGGACAAGCCAAAGTACTCAGGGACGAGGACATTGAGTTGGAGTACCATCCTGAAAATGAACATGGCAAGAAACTAATGAATAAAACGAAGACCATTCGATTGAGGAAAGTAAGTTACCAGGACGAAAAGAACCGGTATTACGAATTCCTGACCAATAATTTTGGAATAACGGCAGAAGAAGTAGCAATTCTATATAGGAAACGATGGGGTATTGAAATTTTGTTTAAGAAAATGAAACAGAATTTTCAGCTTCATTATTTCTATGGAGAAAATGTTAATGCCATTTATACACAGGTATGGTGCACTTTAATTGCCCAGTTATTATTAACAGTGATTCAGAAGATGGCCAATGTAAAGAAAGCCTTTTCTGTAGTAGCATCACTAGTTCGTATCCATCTGATCAGTATGCTGGATGTATTTGAATTATTAAGAAGTAAAAGACGCGCTTATGCCCTAAAGGTATTTGAACCACCGGGCGGGTTGCAGTTAAATCTATTTTTAAATGAGGGGAGGTCTGTTTGAAAAAACACAGCTACATGCCCGAATTTAAAAGATTTAGAATGAAAAAAATGAAAAATAAATTTTAGTCGGATAACAGTGGTAAGTAATGAAGGAGGTAAAAATTTTAATCATAGGGAGTGGCTTATTTGGATGTTCCGCTGCTTTAGAGTGTGCTAAGGATAAAAGTTATCAAATAGATCTAATTGATAAAGAGAATGATATAATGTTACATGCTTCCCGATGCAATCATAATCGATTACATTTGGGGTATCATTACCTAAGAAGCATGTCTACGGCGGTACAAAGCATTGAAGGTCTTCTATCATTCATGTTTAATTATGGCAATGCTGCTATATATCAATTTCCAAATTATTATGCCATCGCAAAGGATGGCTCAAAAACCTCTGTCAAAGAATTTATTGATTTTTGTGATCAAGTGGGTATTGGTTATGATGAAGAATATCCTGATCCACATATACTAGATCCACAAAATATCGCTTCGTGTTTTAGAGTACCTGAACCGATATTCGATTATACTCTATTGAAAGACATAGTGAAAGAAAGAATACACATTGAATCAAACATCAATTTAAGATTAAATGCTAATTGTCAAGTGGTAAAAAATAATGGGAGGATCTTTTATGTATTAATTAATGAGAAATGGGAAGAATATGATATAGTAGTAAATGTAAGTTATAATAACACAAATGTATTTAATGATCAATTAGGCATAAAAGGTAATCGCCTTTTGTTTGAAGAAGTTATAATTCCGTATTTTCTTTTCCCAGCTGGCAAGTTTGGGCTAACAATAATGGATGGAGAATTTTGTTCTATAATGCCAAAAGGAGCTAATAAAAATGAATTTTTATTATATCATGTAAGAAATTCAGTATTACAAAATCATTATGGATATGATAATCAGATTACATATACTAAAAATCTTGATAATCCAATTAAAAGGATATATGAGGATTCAGCAATATTTTACCCATTTTTGAAAGAGGTCATGCCATTTGGTTTTTGGCAAACAATAAGAACAGTCCATGAAAATAAAGAAGATGCAAGAGTGACTGAATTATTTTCATTCAATGAATTAGATAACTATTACGTTATTTTATCCGGGAAAATTCCTACTTGTATGCAGGTAGCTTTACATCTCAGGCACATGATTCAAGGGAAAACTCCTAAAAGAAGATTTAAAATATGAAACTTCATATAGGCTGTGGTCAGAATATAAAAAAAGAATATATAAATATTGATGCTTTTGTTAAAGGAGATAATATATATAATTATGACATTCTAAATTTACCTTATAAGGATAACACAATAGATGAAATATTGGCTGAACATTTAATTGAACACATTAAGTTTAAAGATGAAGAGCAATTTTGGAAAGAGACTTATAGAATATTAAAAAAAGGTGGTAAATTAATTTGTGAGGTACCCGATCTTGAATGGCTTTGTAAAGTATTTGTTGAGAATACAGATTATTTTAAAGAATTCTATAGAATAGGTGAAAAAGATCATTATTTTGGTAATGGTAGATCTGTTGAGCATCGATGGAGTATTCTTACCACTCATATTTTTGGAAATCAGAATGGAGAGGGGCAGTTCCATTATAATGGATTTACTAAACAGAAACTTGAGAGGATATGCGAATTGATTGGGTTTAATTCAGTTTCGATCATAAAGATATTTAATAAAGGTGCACAATGTTTGCTTGCTGAATTTATAAAATAAATTGATATTAAAAAAAAAGATATTATTGTTCGGTGCAAGTGGTTCTATCGGGAAAGCATTTTACGATAGATATTCAGGAGAATTAGAAATAATAAAAGTTTTAAGAAAGTCAAGTAGTGGTTTAAGTTTTGATTTTAGCAGACCAAATAACTTAAACAATTTTATCTCTTTAATTTCAGATAAATTGGATGGCATTGTTTTTTCTCACGGTATTAACCCTATAAAAGGATTTAATGAAATTGATCTGAATCATTATCGTAATATGATGGATATTAATTTGATTTTGCCTACTCTCATAATTCAAAAATTACAAAATCAGCTAAACGATGGTTGTTCTATTATTTTTTTCTCTTCAATTGCAAATAGAAAAGGAAGTTATGATCCATCTTATGCCGCTGCAAAATCTGGAATGATAGGTTTGATGCATAGTATTTGTAATGCACTACCAAATTGCAGAATTAATATCCTAACATTAGGACTTGTCAAGGATACAAGAGTTGAGCAAAAAATGACGGCTGACTTTAAAAAAAAGCATTCTTCAAGAATGTATGGCAATCGATTAATTCATGTTGTTAATGTTACTTCTTTAATAAAGGAATTAATTTTTAATGATAATATTAATCGATCTGAAATTAGAGTTGATGGAGGATATATCTGAAAATCCTTTAGTAAGTGTCGGTATACTTACCTTTAATCGTCCAAAGGGATTACGGAATGCTTTATTAAAATTTACCAATCAAACGTATAAAAATCTTGATATTATTGTTTCTGATGATAACCCATTAAATAAAGAAAATGAATTAATTATAAAGGAATTTAAAGATGATAGTCGAATTAGATATTTCAAAAAAGATATAAATGAAGGAATGAATTTGAATTTCTCCTATGCACTTTCAAAAGCTAATGGAGAATATTTTATGTGGGCAGCAGATGACGATGATTGGGAAATCGATTTTATAGAAGAATGCATCTATTCCTTTAAAAAAAATACTACTGCTGTTCTATGTATTCCACCAAGTTCATTTATCAATGAAAAGTATCAACCAGTAGGAAATAATAATGAGGATATTCATACTGTAGGTCTCGAGAAGTTGGACCGCTTTAAGAAATATTATTTTAATTCACAAATACATAATGTCGGATTTTATGGATTGTTTAAAACTCATGAACTAAAAAGTGGATATTTACCGAATTATTTGTCAAATGATCGATTACTACTGTTAGAATTAAGTTTGAAGGGTGAATTTATTCAAATAGATAAATCAAGATTTTATTATAATATTTCTGGCAGTAGTAAGAGGATTACGTCATACCTTCAATCCATGAAAATTAAATCAAAGTTTATTGAAAGTGCACCCCATGTAGCATTTAATTATCTACATTTTAAATCAATTCTATTTAAATGGAGAGAAATCAATTTTTTTATGAGGGTCAATTTATTATTTATTTATTTAAAATTGATTAAAGAAAATGGATATTATCAGCAATCTATAAGACAAATAAAACACCAATTGATTTATGCAAAAAATCACATTTACTCTTTGTTCAAATAATTATTTAGCTCAGGCAAAAACTTTAGGGGATTCGTTAATATATTATAACCCGAGTATTAAATTTATTATAGGTCTAGTTGATAGATTGCATGATGAGTTGGATTATTCTTTTTTTAAACCACATGAGATACTTGAGGTCAATGAAATCGGAATTCCAGAAAATGAAGATTTGATTAGAAAATACAGTATAGTTGAATATAATACTGCTGTTAAACCTTTTTATTTTGAATATATATTTAAAAACTATGATTGTGACGCTGTAGTTTACTTTGACCCAGATATTAAGATTTTTCACGATCTTAAATTTTTGGATAAAATCTTACAATCGTATGATTTCGTTTTAACTCCCCACCTTTTAAACCCTGATCCTTATCATATTCCTGAGAAAGAGCAATTAGTATTAAACGTTGGAGCATATAATTTGGGCTTTTTAGGACTTAAGAATTCAGATCAGGTTATGTTATTCCTTAAATATTTCATACATAGGATGCGAGAAAAATGTTTTATTGACTTCTGTAATGGATTATTTGTTGATCAGATTTGGGCTAATCTCATACCTTGTTATTTTAATAAAGTATATATCTGGAAGGATTATGGATGTAATGTGGGATACTGGAATTTTGATGAAAGACATTTGTCTATGGCTAATAATCGATACTATATAAATGAAACTTATCCTCTAATTTTCTTTCATATAAGTAATTATGATCCGTTAAAACCTAAAAAGCTTTGTAGATGGCTTTCATATTCCTTTGAGGCAAGAAAAGATCTTATACCGCTATATGATGAATATCGACAGGATTTATTAAGAAATAAGTATACTGATTTTTATAATTTACAACCCTTACTCACTTTCAAGATCAGCCATCCAACTTTTAATAAAAGAGAATATAACGAGTGGAACAAAATGGGTTTAAGGTTTAAAAATTTGTCCAGAAAAATTGCAAAGGCAGTTTTTAATGTTTGATGCATTTACCTAAAATATCCATAGTTACTCCCTCATTCAATCAGGGACAATATCTTGAACAAACAATACTTTCGGTATTAGGTCAGATGTACCCTAACCTTGAATACATTATAATTGACGGAGGAAGTACGGATAATTCGGTAAAAATTATTGAAAAATATGAAAAGTACATAACATATTGGCTTTCAGAGCCAGACAGAGGTCAAGCTCATGCTATAAATAAAGCAATTAGAAAATCAACCGGAGAAATAGTAACGTGGTTAAATTCGGACGATTATTATATGGAAGGTGCCTTAATGAAAATTGGAAATTTTTTTAGAAATAATGATAGATTTGATATTGTTTTCGGAAATTCCATACGGGTCGATCACAATGGCAAAGTTTTAAATAAATTAATTCCACAAGTTTTTAATGGAAACATTAAAAATCCATTCACCGTGGTATTACCTCAACCCTCCTCTTTTTTTTCGAAAGATATCTTTGATCATTATGGTCCTCTTGATGAATCTCTTCATTTTTCTATGGATATGGATTTTTGGCTGAAATTAGCGCACAATAATGTAAATTTCTCTGTCTTAGAGGAAGATTTAACTTATTTCCGGATTCATGAAAATGCAAAAAGTTATTCCGGAAATTCTCCTTTTGTTGATGAGATGATAAAAAAATATTGTGCAATGCTTAACACTCAGCAATATGAATGTTATTCAAGGGAACATGTTAAAAGTATTCTATATGATTATGTGAAATTCGGGAAGTTTCACAGATCGAAGAGTTTAATTGTCAGGTTGTTATATCTTTTCAGATTGGTTAAAATTTCACCCAAAAAGGTTTTTAAAGATCTTATAAGGCTAAATGATACAAGTAGGGACCAAAAATGAATCGAATCGATATGAGTGGATGCAAAGGACACTGAAGAAGATCCCGGAAAATCTGAAGATCCTTGATG
The DNA here is from genome assembly GCA_964543195.1 of uncultured Roseivirgaceae bacterium. Classification (GTDB taxonomy): domain Bacteria; phylum Bacteroidota; class Bacteroidia; order Cytophagales; family Cyclobacteriaceae; genus JAGTVG01. The sequence goes on along the minus strand of CAZIXF010000030.1, from coordinate 50,016 downwards.
CCGGGGCAGGGGAATTAAAATTCAAAAAATATTGTGAGCATTTGAAATATGTCAGCCAGGATTTTGGTGAATATACCGGAGACGGTGATGGGAAAGGACTTCAAAAAGAAAAATGGGACACATCCAAAGTCGATATAATTTCAGATATTACCAATATCCCGGTGGTGGATGCCAGCTTCGATGCCGTCATGTGCAATGAGGTTCTTGAACATGTGCCTGATCCCATATCCGCCCTGAAGGAACTCGACCGTATTTTAAAATCAAAAGGATACCTGATCATTACAGTGCCGTTCAACTCATTAACTCATTTTGCACCTTATCATTTTTCGACGGGTTTCAACCGGTATTTTTTTGAGCATCATCTTGAATTGTTCGGATATGATATACTTGATCTGAACATAAACGGAAATTATTTTGAATACCTTGCCCAGGAAATAAGAAGACTTCCAAAAGTTTCCAGGAGATATAGCAATGTCTCTCCGGGTTTTCTGATACGGCAAGCGTTTAAACTTGTCTTATCTTTTTTACAGAATGCCTCCGACAAAGACGGGGGATCCAATGAATTGCTGTATTTCGGCATCCAGTTACTGGCACGGAAACGGTGATACTCCAGAAACTACAGGGTGGGTTGGGCAACCAGATGTTTCAATATGCATTCGGATATTCGATGTCTAAAAAATATAAGACGGAGCTTTTTTTTGAACTCTCAGACTATGAAAAAGGAATTGATCGAAATAATTTCACTTTGAGAACATATGCGTTGGATCATTTACAAATAAATGGTATTAAATATTACCAATCAACATTTGCCTGGTATCCATATCCGTTGAAAATTACAGACCTGTTGAAGTATACAGCTAAAAGAATATTAAATAAACACGCCTTTATCCGTATAACTGAAAAATCCTACAAAGAGATAAAAAAATTATTGCCTGCACATCCATTATATCTTGATGGCTATTGGCAAAATGAAAAGTTTTTTAATATTTATCGTGATGAACTGATCAGGCAGTTTGCCATAAAACATTCCCTCACCGGGATATGTGGTGAATTGCTTGACAGGATTAAAAATTCAGGAAACTCAGTCGGAGTACATATTCGTCGCGGCGATTATGTGAAAAATCCGGATTATACAAAGAAATACGGCTTATGCAGTATCGACTATTATATAAAAGCTATAGAATATTGTAACGGACATTTGAAAGATCCTGTATTTTTTATCTTTTCGGATGATATATCATGGGCCAAAGAAAATATCCCTATTCCGGATGCCGTGTTTATAGACCATGATAATCCTCCCTGGATCGATCTGGAACTGCTGAAAAATTGCCGCCACCAGGTGATTGCCAACAGCACTTTCAGTTGGTGGGCGGCCTGGCTTAACGAAAATCAGGATAAGATCGTCATCGCTCCGGAAAGATGGTATAACGATCCGGTATTGAATGAAGAAAGAAAAGACCTGGTGCCATCTGAATGGGTAAGAATGTAGATGGTCCTTGTCTTTTAAAATGTGTCAGTGTTTAAATAGGATCTGAGATTGAAATATCCACTGGTAACCGTTTTAATGTCGGTTTATAATGGCGAAAAATTCCTGAAAGAGGCCATTGAAAGTATTCTTAACCAGTCGCTCTCGGATTTCGAATTCCTGATCATCGATGATGGGTGTACAGATCGCTCGGTTGAGATTATAAAATCTATCAATGATCAAAGAATCAGGCTGGTGCATAATAAAAAGAATATTGGGTTGACAAAAAGTCTCAACAAGGGTTTAAAAATTGCTAAGGGGAAATATATTGCCCGGATGGATGCGGATGATATAAGCCTGCCACTCAGGTTAAAAAAGCAGGTGAACTTGCTTGAGGAAAGGAAAGAAATCGGTCTTGCTGGTAGTTGGTTTTCGGTAATTAACAGCGACTTCGAAGCCAGGACTTTGGAAAGTCCGGAGGAAATTAAGATCGAATTACTATTCAGGAATTCCATTGGGCATCCGACGGTCATGTTCAGGAAGGAGTTGGTTGAAAAATATGACTTGTATTATAATGAAAATTTCCGTACTTCCCAGGATCATGAATTATGGTACCGTATGGCGGAATATACGGATCTAAGCAATATTCCCGAGGTGTTGGTCTTATATAGAAGTCATGATGGACAGGTATCCAAAAGGAGCAATTTTATACAAAACCAAAATTCTGAAAGGATTCGGCATTTGAAGATCAATGATTTTCTGGGGAGGGAAGTAGGAAGTTCCTTTATACTGGCCTTGAATGCCGTATTGGCTAACCGTATGATCAGCGCTACGGATTTTGGGAAAGTTGTTAATTTGTTGAATGATTTATATAATAAAAATCAATTATCCAAAAAATATTCTTCTCTGCTTTTCCGTAAATACCTCAATCGTCTTTTGAAGCGAAGCTTTGGACAAGTGGAAAAGATCGATTTGAAAGTGATCCGGGATTATTTGAGTTCTGATTTAAAGTCAGTAAGAGATATAAAATATATCGGCAGTCAAATCTACACAAAATTTATATGATCTACTCAGATACCCTTGTCTCCGTGATAATTCCCTGCTATAATCAAGGCAAATACCTCGACGAATCGATTGGCAGTATTCAGACCCAGACCTACACCAACTGGGAGATTTTAATTATAGACGATGGGTCGGAGGATGAATACACGAAAAAAAAGCTCGATTCACTGAACCATCCTAAAATCAAGGTTTTTCACAAGGAAAACGGGCATCTGAGTTCGGCCAGGAATTATGGATTCAGAAAAGCTTCATCGGAATATGTGCTAACGTTAGATGCAGATGATAAGTACCATCCAGAATTCATCGAACGAACCCTGCCTTTTTTAATGGAAGATCAAAACATAGCCGTCGTATCCTCTTGGGCAAAACATTTCGGTAAAAAAAACAACATAAAACATCTCAGCGGAGGAAGGATTGAGGATTTTTTAACATCGAATAATTGCACCGCTTGCGCACTGTTCCGCAGAAGTGTATGGGAGGAAGTGGGCGGTTACGATGAAAACCTTCGGGGATTCATGGACTGGGAGTTTTATATCAACATTACCAAACGGGGCTATAGGATACATGTTATACAGGAACCGTTATTTTATTACCGGGCTCACAGCGCATCCATGATCAGCGGATCCCAGAAAATGAAGCCGGAATTATTCAGATATATCTATAAAAAACATGAGGATATATATTCAAAATATGCCGCAAAAATCCTGTACCGTAAAGAAATCGAAATTGACAAATTAAGGGATGGTTTTACGAATTCCACTTCCTACAGGCTTGGCAGATTTCTGTTATGGCCATTTATTAGCCTGAAAAAAAAATTATTATTCAAACAATGAGATGTGTGGTGGTGATCCCGGTTTTCCGGGAACATCCGGATAAATATGAAGAAATATCCTTAAAACAATGTGCAGGGATTTTGGGAAAATATCCGGTACGGATATTGGCCCCGAATGGATTAAACCTGGAATCGTTTTATAAATTGTTCACCGCTTGTAAGGATTTTGGCCATATTTATTTTCATAAAAAATATTTTAGGTCACCCCAGACATACAACCGGTTCATGAAATCCCCCAAGCTTTATAAAGCCTTGGAACAATATGCGTATTTCCTTATGCATCATATGGATGCCTTTGTGTTCAGGGATGAACTGGAGTACTGGTGTGATAAGGGGTATGACATGATCGGCGCTCCGATCTATAAATTTGACGGTACCATCGAGCCAAAAAAATACCTGGGTGTGGGAAACAGTGGATTTTCCCTGCATAAAATATCTTCGGCATTGAAAGTATTGAGATCTTTCAAACGGGTTTATTCATTCAAGGAATTCCTTGGATGGTACAGAAAATACAACTGGAAGGGAAGAATATACCATTTTCCCTATTTTGTCCGGATGTTGGCCGGCCTGGGCGGCTGGTCGCATCACTTATTTAATTATTCAAAGCTTAATGAGGATATTTTCTGGGGAATTCAGGTGCCGGCTGCTTTCCCTGAGTTCAAAGTGGCTCCTTTTGAGGAAGCCTATAAATTCAGCATGGAATATAATTGTGAGAAGCTGATAGAGTTGAATAATGGAAACCTTCCATTTGGATGCCATCAATGGTATAAGGGGGAATTTCTTGGATTTTGGAAGAAATCGATTTTAGAAGAAGGATACGAAATACAAGAGTCGAATTCTTTATAATGAAAATCCTGCATCTGGCCGACACGGCTTATCCCTGGCAAACCGGTGGTAAAGAGATCTTCGCTTCCACATTGTGTGGGGAACTGAATAAACTGGGGATAAACAACAGGATACTGATACACCAGACGGAAAACAATGAACCATCCGGCACCTATAATCACAAGGGAGCAAGAACTGATGTAATATCCCCGGTCAGGATCAATGATCCAAGGATGGCATCATTCAGCAGGGAAGTGGATGAATTACCGGATTTCGCAAAATACCTTGAAGAATACAAACCCGATATCGTCCATTTCCATGACCAGAATCGTGGAGCCAGTTTATCTCACTTACGATTATTGAAATCCAGGGGAATAAAAACGGTCCTAACCTATCATACACCGGGACAGTCCTGCCCACAGCGGGCCTTATTGTATCAGAACAGAAAAGTATGTGACGGGGAATTGAAAGAATACCGTTGTACGGAGTGTCAGTTGAATTATCTGGGAGTGCCCAAACCATTTAATTATCTGGCCGCTACCCGGTCAGCTAACTACTTACAGTATATCGCTTTCGGAAAAGCTAAAAAAGTGCTCCAGCATCGGGATTTAACCCGAAAATTCATTATGTCATTTAAGGAATTTTATAATAGTATTGATGCTGTGCATGTTCTTTCCAATTGGACAGAGCAAATGTTAGTCATTAATGAAGTTAATTCAACCAAGATTCATAGAATAAGTACTGGAAGTAAAGAAAAATATAATTATAAAACGGAAATAGAGAAATACCCGCAAAGAAAGGAGCTTCACCTGGTCTATATTGGCCGGTGTGAACCAATTAAAGGGATTCATGTTCTGATTGATGGGATTCAGAGGCTGGATCCTGCCATTCCCGTAAAGGTGTTTTTTTTCAGTACACGCTGGGAAGCATCAGCCTATGGGAAGAAGATGCTTGAAAAAATCAGCGGGGATCCCCATTTCAATAATCCTGAATTCGTTCCTAACGAGAAGCTTCAACAAAGATTGTCATCAATGGATATCTGTGTTATTCCTTCCATATGGCTGGAAACCGGTCCCATAACGCTCTTTGATGCATTATCAACCGGATTGCCAGTTGTAGGCTCTGATCTGGGGGGGATTTCCGAATGGATAGAACCGGGAATAAACGGATTGTTATTTCAACCCGGAAATGCGGATGAATTAAAAAAACGCATTCTTGAATTGTTTAATAAACCATATGAATTGGAAAAAATGCGTAACTCTATAGCTAATCCCAGGACCATGAAAGATGTCGCAAAGGATACTTTAAAAATGTATGAAAAAGTTATCAACCCGGATTATTCACAAATATAGTAATGGATGAATTGTGCAAATGCTTAATAAATGATATACAATACGATATACGTTAGGCTTGACCCTGATGAGCACAATTTCAATAGCTCAATATTGAGCAACAGTTAAAACAGTTGTACCCGGTTATTTATTTGTTTTCTTGTGAAATACGTTGAATTTGTGCTTCATCAGCCCGCAGGCCGAAAAATTCTTAAATTTTTCGGGTTAAATAAGTTAATCCTAATTCTTTTCAGAATATTGTCTTTCTTACCCTTTTTTGACAACCTGGTTATTTCTGCTGTTAAAAACACTCATTTCAACTCACGGCTGGTAAATTATGCGAATGGCCTGACTAAAAGATTTCAAATTGCATATAATCATGTAAATAATTCAAGGCGTTTAAAACCGATTGTTTTAAGGAACGGGTTGAAATTCAGGGTGGATATCACGGATTCCTCCGGCTGGTTTTTGTATTGTTATGGGAGATATACTGAAAAAAAAACCCAGGAATTTATTATTCAGAATTTAAAGGAAGATAGTGTTTTTATGGATATCGGAGCAAATATTGGTTATTTTTCAATTCTTGCAGCCTCCCATATTGGAAGTAATGGACAAGTTTATGCAATTGAAGCCAATCCGGAATTAAAATATTTAATAGATGAATCCAGGAAGTTAAATAATCTGAACAATAAGATCAAGATTATTAATAAAGCTGCTACAGATATAAATGATGTTAAGATTAAATTATTCCTGTCTGGCAAGATAAATTCACATAATTCAACCATAGTTCCTGAAATTCAAGGATTGATTGGCAGGGAATACAATCATTTTTATGAAATTGATTCTATTACGATAGATGCATTCTGTAAAGAACATTCTGTAATCCCGGATATTATTAAAATTGATGTTGAAGGTGCAGAAGACAAAGTCATTGCAGGTATGTATGAAACGTTAAATGTAAACCCTCCAGCCTATATTATTATCGAAACGATTCCAGGAAATCCTGTGTTTGAATTATTGAAAAAGTCTGGATATAAAAATACAAGATTAGAAATATTTGATCATAAAAATCATTTTGGCAATTATCTCTTTTACAAGAAATAGAGATCATAAATATGGTAAAAATTATCCATATTGGATATCCTAAGGCAGCGAGTTCCTTCATTCAGGAAAATTTTTTTAAAAAACACCCCCGGATTCAATATCTGAATGTCGAATATCCATCTGAAGGATTTGAATGGATTTATAATAAGCCGCAGTCTGAATTTTCATTAGATGCAATTAAAAATAAACTTGAGTCTGAATCATTAAAATATATTGATCCTGAAAGAAAAACCATTATTGCGGATGAAAGATTTACTTTTAACCTCGTCAATCCATTTATGGTAGCCGAAAGATTGTATAATTTATTTCCAGGATTGAAAATCCTTATAATTATAAGGAATCAACCCAATATTATCCGTTCATTATATGATATGCATCCTTTTGACTTTTTCTCCAATAATAAACGTTGGATCTCTTTTGACAATTGGTTGGATACACAGATAAAAAATCTTGAATCCGGTTTTTTGTTTGCCCTTTTCTACGATAAAGTTATAAGTAAATATATAGAATTATTCGGAGCAAATAATGTTGGAGTTTTTATGTTTGAGGAAATTACTATATGTAAGGAGAATGTAATTAATTATTTTTCTGAATTTATGGAATTGGAATATTCAGAAGTTATAGGGTATATCTCGGAACCGGTAAAAAATAAAGCCGATATCCATTACCTATACCACATAAAGATGAAATTATTGCCCAATTTCTCTTTATCTAAAGTCATTCCAAAAAATCTTTTAAATTTTTTAATGAAAAAATTCAGTTTTAAAATTCACACTGACCTTACATCCGAATCAATGAGAAAAATAAAAAATCTTTATCGGGAAAGTAATAAAAACCTTCAAGCCATCCTTAATACTAATTTACCTGCAGCTTATTTATTTTAAAAAATACTCTTGTACAGATCTTTTATCCGGCCTTTATGGAATTTTTTCAGGAATAAATCAGCCAGACAGCATCCTGTAAGATCTTTTTGTAAATTATTGCATTTACAGGCATGGCACCGGATTACCGGTAGCCCCTGGCGTTTCAGATTAAATACCGGTTTATATGCTCTGGCCTATCCACATTCTTCCGGGATAACTGCTTATTATTATTTCGGTCTACCTGACTTTCATGAGCAAAACTTTATTTTGGATCATATAGAACGTTCAGAATTGTTTATTGATATCGGGGCAAACGTTGGAGGTTGGACGCTCCTGGTTGCAGGAAAAGGAACAAAGGTATTGGCTTTCGAGCCCATTCCGGATAGTTTTGAGCGTCTGAAGGAAAATATTTCATTAAACCCGCAGTGCATTCAGTCAGTTAATGTATATAATGTTGGACTGAGTTCTGAAAAGGGAACACTATCTTTCACTGCCGATCTGGATACCGGAAATACTGTAATTTCAGATCCTGAATCATATTCCGGAAATAAGATAAATGTGGGTGTGACCCCAATAGATGAATATACAATGGATTGCAATCCGTCTTACATTAAAATTGATGTTGAAGGTCATGAACTCGAAGTAATAAAGGGATCCCGTAAGACACTAGAATATGAGGGTTTAAAGGCCTTGATCATTGAAACCTACAGATGGGCAAATTATAAAAAACCGGAATTGAAGGAAATGGAAAAGGTATTGCGATCCTATGGATTTCTGCCCTTTCGATATAATGTAGAAACAAAAAGATTAATCGAACGTAAGCGCAAGAGCGAAGGTGGCCAGAATACTATTTATGCGAGACCTAAGTTTTTCAATCTGAATTGAAACGATTTATTCATATTATTCCCTATGCACATTTAGGTGGTACGGAAAAGGATTGTTATTATATTATAAACCAACTGAAAGACGACCGTCACCATGTCCTGGTGTTGGATAGGGAAGGACCGATGAGTGAAAAATGGAAGGAATCGGGGGGCATTGTGGAACACCTCGATATACTGAAAGTTAATATTTTCAGATTTTATTACAGGTTAAAGAATTTTAAGCTCGACTGTGATCCGGATGGTATTTTTTACTGGAGCACAATACGCCTGCCTCTTGTCAGATCAGCTTTAAACAATTATAGCCGCAGGATGGCCGTTCATGTTGGGAATCCGGTGGAAAAATCATTCAGAAAAATTATTAAAGATTTAATGCTTCACTGGATTTTACCCAAAGGTACGACTACAAGATTGTTTCCCTGTTCCGGTCATGTAAATCAGACTCTCAAAAGCCATTTGTATTATAGACTATTTAATTCTACAATTTCCCTCAATCCGGTTGAAGTCCCTGAAACCAATCCTTATTCACATCTTCCCATTTCCACACTTGCCCTCCAAAACTCAAGGCGTGGAGGAGAGACTCCCCATTTCCGTCTTGGTATGGTTGCCAGAATGGATCCCATAAAAGACCATGAAACAGTGATCAAAGCCTTTACAATAATTCTGATGCAGTATCCTGTGGCTGTATTGGAGCTGGTGGGTGACGGGCCCTTAAGATCACGGCTTGAAACACTGGTGAAAAACCTTGAAATTGAAAATTCAGTGCATTTTCTGGGAATGCAACCGGAGGTATATCCCATTCTTCAGTCCTGGGATCTGTTCCTCTATGCTACAACAGAAAGAGAAGGACTTGGTAATGCGCTTTCCGAAGCCCTGGCTAATGGATTGCCCTCCGTGGCCAGCGATCTGCCTATGCTCAGGGAAATTGACGGAGCTTCGGAAGCAGTATGTTTCGTACCGGCAGGTAATGCTGAATCCATGGCGGAAAAGGCAATAGAACTTCTGCAGGATTCGGATAAAAGAAAAGTATTATCTCAAAGGGCGTATCAAAGAGCAAAACAGGCTTTTTCTGCGAAGAGATATGCCATGGATAGATTGTCATTTTTACTGGGAAACGAATGAATCGTTCGGTAGCCGCACTCGGTGATGTCCTGAATATAAATACTTGGAGCAGTACCTCTTGGTATTTTTTTAAATCAGGTAAAGAAGCAGGAATATTTCATGTACCATGGAGATTGGAATTAGAGAAATATAATTTTTACCGATGGATATGGAATGCAGGTCAATTGTTGACTTATGGGAATTATGGCGGTTTTCAATACAGCAGCTATTTTCTTGATAAGATCGAACGGTCCTTGCCCGGTAATTATTTATCATCGGAAGTTATTTCCTTTAATCAATGTTTCCCCAGGGCCCGCACTATCAAAATGCACAACGGGAAATCCTGGCGATATATCGATGCTACGCTGAAACAATTATTCAACAGCCCCGCGTATAACATGAACGTTCCCGGGCATATCAGGGAAAAAGCATATGAAGATGAATATGAAAATTACCAGCTTTCCGAAGGGGTGGTAACCATGTCGAAATGGGCGGCAAAGTCGGTCATTGAAGAATATAAAATCCCCGGAGAAAAAGTTCATATTATAATGCCCGGAGCCAATATCGATATACCGCCCGGGTTTAAACACCGGAAGTTTGAAGGATCCCCCGGAAGTGACCGCCCCTTCAGGATAGCCTTCATAGGGAAAGACTGGAAACGGAAGGGGCTTCCGGTATTGATAAGGATTGCGGATGAATTGACCAGGAGGGGATATGAAATAAATATCGTAATAATTGGGTATGCTCCACAGGGAATCATCAAGCTGCCTTTCGTGGACCATTTTGGTTTCATCGATAAATCCGCTGATGCGGAAAAATTTCTGAATCTGGTTGGATCCTGTGATATGGGAGGCTTGTTTTCGGAAAGCGAAGCGCTCGGGATTTCGGTCCTCGAATTTTTACGGCTGGCTATTCCTATTATGGGCTATGCGCACCAGGGCGCGGCAGATACCATTCCTCCGGATGCAGGCTTAAGATTTTCAATCGGGCAGCCGGTACAGGAGATCACTGATAAGGTGGAGGCTTACCTAAAGGATAAGGATTGGCAGGTTTTGATGAAAAGCAATGCAAAAAAATGGTCAGAGAAAGTCACATGGTCCAGGTGCATTAATGAATGGAATATGCTTTTAAACGGAGAAAAAATTATTGATCGTTTACAACCCTGGAAAGGCTTAGAAAAATCAACAGCCAATGAAAAAGGTTGATTGGTTATGTTGTCAGTTCGGCGCACGGGAGTATTATGCAGTCCCCCGGTCCCTGATTAAAAACGGGGTCAATACCGGCCTGATCACCGATATCTGGCTCGACCCCTCATCCCTTCTGGGTTTCCTGGTCCCCGGCAATATAAACAGGTACCATCCCGATATCGAAGATGCCGCTGTAAAATCCTTCAACGGTTTGTTTTTAATGAAGCACCTTGCCGGCAGAATAAAGGTACATAAGGATAATTCGCTTGACCGGTTATTCGAACAAAAAACGGCTGATTGGATACGAAGAAATATTGATAAGATGAGTCCCAAAGTCGTTTTTTCATACAGTTATTCTTCCCTGGAGATCTTCAGGGAAGCCCGGAGATCAGGAATCACGACAATATGCGGACAGATCAATCCTGGTCCGCTCCAATCAGAAGTAGTGAAGGAAGCTTTTTATAATGAATTTGCCGACCGCCATCAACCAACAAACCCAGATAGTGCATATTGGAATAGATGGTGTGAGGAAGCAGATCTGGCGAATTATATTGTGGTAAATTCAATGTATTCTGGCAATTTAATACATGAAGCAGGGATTCCGAAAGAAAAAATCCGGATTATTCCTCTTGCGTTTGAACGAACATTAAATTCCGGTTCTTTGCGGGTATACCCGGAACAATTTTCCCGGGAAAGACCTTTGAGATTGTTATATCTTGGACGTATCTCCGTTTTGAAAGGATTTCATTTATTGAAAAAAGCGATGAAGGCATTATTGGCCGAACCGGTGATATTGGATTTGGCAGGCAATCCGTTTGGTCCGGACGAACTGATGTGGAACCTTCCGCCAAATATTGTTTATCATGGCCGGAAAGACGGTGAAGAAAAGGATCGGCTATTTCGGAATGCCGATGTTTTTATCCTGCCTACCTTATCGGATGGATTTGCCATTACCCAGTTGGAAGCCCAGTACTGGAAACTTCCCATGATCGCGACTAATCGTTGCGGCGAGGTGGTTAGGAATGGGCACAACGGGATCATATTGGATCATATTACTCCGGATACGATTAAAGAGGCGGTTCAATCCATCCTCGATCAACCAGGGTTGCTAGGAGAGTACTCCCGGAACGCTGTCGACCTCAATGATTATTCCCTGAAAACAATCGGCAGAAAGTGGATGGCATTGGTTGGTCAAAATGATCAGAATTGAAGAAATGATTAATTTTTTTCAATTTCTTTTCTTCGAATTACCTGAATCGTCTTACGCGGTTGTATTGCGTGTGATTTCAGTACCAATCTCATGAAAAAAATCAAAATTCTGCACGTACTCACATCCCCGAGAGCCGAGGGAACGCCACGGATTGTACTGGATTGGTTGCAGAACAGCAACACAATTCAAAGTGTACTGTTTTTAAATGAAAAACCGGCAGATTGGATAAGCGCTTTTAAAGAAACAGAATGTCAAGTTTTTACAAATCCTGAAACAGGTACAGGGTTGGCAAAAATTATTAGAATAATTAAAATAGTCCGGAAAACTTCAAAACAAGTTAAACCTGATCTTTTAATATCATGGAACCAGGGGAACGCACATTATGTTTTAACCGGGGGCAGATTTGCAGGCGTAAAAAAGTTAATCGTACATGCCGGTTGTGCCCCTGAATATAAAGGATTTTTTCACTGGTTTTATAATCTTTATGTTTACTATCCGATAAAGTTATTCGATGGCTGTGTTATCTGCGCTTCAGAATATATAAGGGATGAATTCAAGAAAATCCTACTATTCCCAAATTCAATATTATTTACCATATCAAATAGTTTTTCATTTGCCAGGTTTAATTCCCAAAGGGAAAGTGGGCATTCAGGTATAGCCGTAAATGTAGGAAATCTTGAAAAAGTAAAATCCCAGGATCTTCTTTTATCAGCATGGAGCGAACTCATTAAAATGGGGATTAAAAAAAATCTTTGGATAGCTGGGGGTGGTTCTCAAAGATCAATGCTGGAGAAATTAATAAAAGATTATGAACTGGATCATTGGGTGCAATTACTTGGCCCGGTCAATAATATTCCTGATATTTTAAATAAAGCTGAGTTATTCATTTTTACATCCGGGAATCAGGAAGGTTTTGGCACAGTATTATTGGAAGCGCTTTCATCAGGTCTGAAAGTTGTATCGGTTGATATTCCCGCTTCAAGAGAAATATTGAAAAATGGCGAATACGGGATCCTTATTAACAGCCGTGATCCAATTGATATTGCGTACGCAATTAAGGAGGCTTTTGAAAATCCGATTTCCGAAATACAGAAACAAAAGAACATAGAATATGCCTCTTCCTTCACTCCAGAGAGGATGATGAGGGAGTATTTGAGTGTAGTTGGATTGGATGAGAGGATAAAAAACAATACATAGCTAATTGATCTATGCTCCACTCTTCCCTCCTTCCTACCTGAGTGATCAGACGAAAAGAGGATTATATCTCTTGCCCCCATACCTGGTCTCGTACTTGCTATGGACCTCAGCCACGGGGAAGGGAGGGTTGAGGAGAAAAATTCAAAATAATTGATAGTTTTGAACTCCACTCTTTCCCGCATTTCAGTAGGGACAGGCGATACGTCCCTGCTGTTTTGAAATTAAACTATTTTTTGCATATAATTTATTTTCTGAATTTTTACTAGCCCTGAGAAATAAACCGGGGCACTCAGAGTGGAGGATGCTTTTTCCTTCACTTCGGAAAGGATTATGAGGAATTATCTAGCTGTGATGAATATCCGATCCTAATGAAAAATAAAAAGTTGAAATTGAATAAAGTTGGAAAGATAATTAAAAACTATTTTTCACATCCTGTTGCACAAAAATATCCTTTAAGATCATTTTATCGATTATTATTTTTTCATCTTCGGGGAATAGTTAAAAATTCACCCAAGCTTTATGAAACCCTTACAGGAACAAAAATATGGATTTATAAAGGTCATCATGGTAGCACAGGTTATTATTATTTTGATCTTCCGGATTATGAAGAACAATTATTCTCATTGGATATGTTGGAAAAAGGAGATTTGTTTGTTGATATAGGTGCAAATATTGGAGGCTGGTCAATTTTATTATCCGGTACAGGTGCAAAAGTTAAAGCATTTGAACCTGTTCCTTCAACATATGAACTTCTTCAGGAAAATATTAAATTGAATGAAAAAAACTCAAATATCGAAATTTATCAATTAGGTATCAGTTCTTCGGAGGGATATCTGAATTTTACTGCAGATTTGGATACGGGAAATCATGTCTTGCATGATAATGATTATTATAAAGGGTTGACTCAAATGATCCAGGTAAAAAGGTTGAATGACATAATCGATGAAATTCCTAAATTGATCAAGATTGACGTAGAAGGTCATGAATTGGAAGTGTTAAAGGGGGCTGATAAAATTTTATCGAATGGTAAGTTAAAAGCTATAATTATTGAAACCTTTCGATGGGCCAACTATAATCATCCTAAACTTCGTCAATTGGAAGATCTGCTTTCATCTTACGGTTTTTTACCTTGTGGTTATAATGTGAAAAACAAAAAACTAGAATTTCTGAAAAAAATTAATGAGGGTGGACAAAATACCATATATTCAAGAAAGGAATTAATAAATAATTATAATAAATATTGATTATTAACATGAAGAATTTCGCTGTATCCCGTTAAGAATCCAGGTGTTGCCACTGCTGGCAATCAATCGTTTCTTGTCTGTTTTTTGGTCTTCAGTCTCAGGATTTCTGTCTTTAGTCTTTTTCTTTCATTTATTGTTTAACAATATCGGCACGTACTTTTATTACGTGTTTAGTATCAAATTATCATATATTGCCCGGTTCAATAAAAATCGCCCTTCTTCTCCGCCGCATCGGTCCTTATCACCATGCCCGGTTTAACCATGCCGGCAAAGAACTGGACCTGCATGTGGTGGAAACCCGCCCCGGCAGCGAGGAGTATCCCTGGGAAAGAGGTAGGAGATAGATCACCTTCGCTTTGGCTACGGTGATTGAAAGAGGCAATCCTATATCTTACATCTTACTTCTTACTTCAAAATCCGTCCCGGTTCAGGAAGAGAGAGCTATTCCCGGATTTATTCCGGGATCTTTTGATTATTTATTCATTTTGGTACCTGAATGTCCTGTTTTTATTATAATGCAGGAGCATTGGGATATAGATAATAGCATATTTAAGAATTGAATTCTTTTTGGCTCCTTCCTTTCCGGAACAAACGGCATAAAACAGATAGCCCGAAGAGTAAATATTTAATAAATTTGTCCGGTGAACATGATTGAAAAAAATATTGATCATATAAAGGAATTATGTAACAAACATAATGTGCAGAAATTATATGTTTTTGGTTCAGTATTAAGTGATAGATTCAATAAATCCAGCGATATTGATATGTTAATACAATTCGGTCAGGTTGATCTAAGGCATTATTTCGATAATTATATGGATTTTAAAGAAAAACTCGAGAAATTATTAAACCTGCCAGTCGATTTAGTTGAAAATCAAGCTATAAGAAATCCTGTTTTCAGAAAAATTATTGACAGAGATAAGAAACTGGTTTATGAACGAAATAGTGTATAAATGCCTGTATGATATTAAAAGGAGAAGTTGAAAAACATTTAAGCAATTAAACTGATTTAGTGATCTGAAAATTATATGTAGCTGGAATCAGGAGATAGATCACCTTCGCCAAGGCTACGGTGATTGAAAATGGTAAGAGGCACTCCCCTATCTTACTTCTATCATATAACACTTTTGACAACATATTGATTTTCAGTCAATAGTTTTTTTGTTTTTAATAAATTCTTTCTTGGACAAAAATAATTACTCTCTGTTATCTGTAGTAATGAAATTGCATGGCAATGGAGGAACTTACTTCCTACCTCCTACTTCTTACCTTATATATCCTATTTCTTTCAATAAATTCACCATAGATTAGTATTTTTGTATAAAGTGTGGTTATGGACATTCAATCCCTAAAAATCGAATTAACAAAACTCATTCTCAATATTGATAATCCTGCATTAATTGAGAAAATTAAGGATTTACTGGTTCAAGAGACTGGTGATTTCTGGTCAACTCTGTCCGAAGATCAAAAAGAAGAACTCAAATTAGGAATTCAGCAATTAAATGAGGGACAACGAGTATCATTCGATGATTTCCTTAAAAAAGTTACATGAATGTTTTTCTTTCCCCGCTTGCTGAGTTTAAACTTGTATTATTAATTATCTGGAAGCTGAATGGGGTAAATCCTCTAAAGATAAATTCCTGAAAAGAATAGAATTATCCATCAAGAGGATATCCGAATTTCCTGAAAGCAACCTTAAATCCCAGGAATTTGGGGGAATTTATAAATGTGTTATTTTCAAAACAAACATCGTTATTTTACAGGATTGTGCAGGAGGAAATTGAAATCATTACAATAATTGATAATAGACAGGATCCCGACTCTATCAGGGGTGAAATATCTCAACACTTTGCCTGATATGGATAATAAATAAGGCAGAGAGAGTTTTTAAAGATACTGTGATCAATCAATTGGATGATAACTGGAGGTGATCCAAAGGCGGTAGGAAGTAGGAGGTAGGAGATAGATCACCTTCGCCAAGGCTACGGTGATTGAAAAAGGTAAGAGGCACTCCCTATCTTACTTCTTACTTCTTACATCTTACTTCTTAACTTGTAGCATTTATCACTATCACTTAGGTAATTTGGAGATAATTATAGCAATGCCTGCCTCATATTTGGTAACTGGCAACCTTCATCTATGCCAATTTCTTTGTAAATTTAGATCATGAATGTAATCGATAAAAATATCGATAAGATCAAAGAATTGTGTAAAAAATATAATGTCCGGGAGTTGTATGTTTTCGGCTCGACACTGACCGATGAATTCAACGAATCTAGTGATATTGATTTGCTGATTTCTTTTGATCCCATGGACTATAGCGATTATGCTGATAATTATTTTATTCTGGCAGATAGATTTGAAGAATTATTTCAAAGGCCGGTTGATCTTATAACGGATAAATCCTTATCTAATCCATATTTTATAGATACCATTAATCGAACCAAATCTTTAATATATGAGAAATGAAATAAAGAAATATCTTGTCGATATAATGGAATCTATATTATCAATTGAGGGCTTTTTAGAAGAAATAACGGATTTTAATTTATATAAAAGTAACAAAATGCTTCGCCGGGCGGTCGAAAGGGAATTGGAAATTATGGGAGAAGCCATGGATAAAATAGATAAAATGAATCCTGAAATTAATATTTCCTATAAAAAACAGATCATTGGGATGAGAAACCGGGTTATTCATGGATATGATAAGGTTGATGATGAGATTGTATGGGGAACTATTGTAAGGCATATACCTGTTTTGAAGGAAGAAGTAAATAATCTATTGAAATAACCTGTGCACCATTACAACATATGCCCTTAAATTCGGAAATCAATTAACCATGCTGGCATGCAGTGGCTATACCTACCCAATAGGCATTGCCAATTGCCTACTGTATTTTACCTGCTGCTTTGTTCGCAGAAGTCTTAAGCGAAGCCCTGCCGCCTACTACTTACTTCTTACTTCCTACATCATACTTCAAAAATCATCCTTTCAAATAACCAATCAACAATCAAGATTCCAAGTTGACTAAAAAACCCCGAATCGCCCTGCTTCTCCGCCGCACCGGCCCCTATCACCATGCCCGGTTCAACCACGCCGGCAAAGAACTCGATCTGCATGTGGTGGAAACCCGGCCGGGGAGCGAGGAGTATCCCTGGAGGAGAGAATTCGCGAATCAAGAATCGCGAATCGCGAATCGCGAATCAATACAAAATTATAACATTCTCTCCCTCCCCCCTTCTCCCGATCCTGAAAAAGGCTGGCGGGGAAGGAAGTTGAAAAAATTGATCTATGACATCCTTGCCGGCATAGAACCGGATATAGTTGTAACCACCGGTTGGGCCGATGCCGAATACCATGCGGCCTTGCTCTGGGCCGGTAAACGGAATATCCCCTGTGCCGTGATCTCCGACAGTACCGAAACCGATGTGAAACGCTACCGGCTCCTCGAATGGCTAAAAAAACAGATCCTGAAAAATTATTCGGCTGCCCTGGTGGCGGGAACACGAAGCCGGAAATATATCGAAAAACTGGGTATGCACTCCGGAAGGATTTTCACCGCCTGGGATGTGGTGGATAATGCGTATTTTTATATCACTTCTCAAAAATTGAAGAACGATCCGTACTTGAAAGAAAAATATCCTCTCCCCGAACGGTATTTTCTGTGTGTCAGCAGGTACGTGTCTAAAAAAAATATTCCCGGGTTGATAAGGGCATATGCTGCGTATATCGACAATAATAATGGAAATCAAACGCCTTCTCTGGTACTGTTGGGAAACGGGGAGTGGAAGCAGAAGATTGATCAGGTAATCGAAGCCACAGGATTAAAGGAGAAAATATTTCAATTCGGTTTTATACAATATGATGAGATTCCTTACTTTTATGCAAATGCAATTGCCCAGATCCTGCCTTCCTTTTATGATCAATGGGGGCTGGTGGTCAATGAGGCCATGGCCTGCGGATTACCGGTAATTGTTTCAGAAAATTGCGGTTGCGTAGCCGACCTTGTAGACAACGGCGTGAACGGATTAATCGTTGATCCGGATGATCCCGGAAGCCTGATGGAGGCAATGGAAACCATGATGGATGATGAGATCAGAAAAAAAATGGGTGAGCAATCCTCAATTAAGATCAAGGCATGGGATTTAGGTACATTTACCAATGGTTTGAAAACAATTGTTCAATTATACCGTGAAGGAGGAATGAACAATAAATATAACCGGAATTTGATTTCAGGTTTATTTTGTTATGCATGACCGCAGGACGAGTTTACAATCCATCCTATGAAACACTTAAGTACAGTTGAAAGAAGCAGCATAAGGGCGGGCTTAAAACCCACCGTTTTGAAATGAACGAACCCCTTTTTCATATTAACGAACTGCTGATCCTTTCCCTGATCACCTTCATGATCCTGAGGATCATCACCGGACAGTTTCGCAAACGGGAGTATGACCAGGCCTGGTCGCCACTGGTGCTGGTATCGGTAGTATATATCTATTATCTCGTACTGGGACCGGTGATCTCGGTGATGGAAGGGAATACCTGGGCCTATACCGTAAACCACCGGCCATACCTGATGAATGCCTGGCTGGGTGGAACGGCGTCATTCGTTTGTATTATACTTGGATTTAATCTCACCCAAAAAATTTCGCCGCGGGCAATGATCTCTGCCATTCCGGATGACAGCCGGATGTGGTCCATGGGGGTGATCTTGTTTGTCATTGGGTTTGCGGCATTTGCCTTGATTGCCGGTTCCGGTCTGCTGGGTCAGCTCGATTTTCTGGAGGGTTCGGGCGACATGCGTACTGGCTACAGCGGTGCTTTCAGAAATTATTTTCTGTATGGTATTAATTTCTTTATTCCCGCTTCCTGCTTCCTGTTATACGGCTGGATAAAAAAACGGGGTAATCTGCTGATCTTGCTGGGATCTGTATTCATTGCCGTGTCGCTCTACCTTTCCTCGGGCTTTCGGTACAGGGTGGTGTTGCTGGCATTAAGCCTGCTGGTAACCTGGTACATTGCCCACCGGCGAAAGCCGAACCTGGTTTTCCTGGCGGTGATTGCTTTTGTGTTTATCTCCTTTATGGGGTTCGTAGGAGCTGCACGGCAATACGGCCGGGGACTGGATGTAACCCGGGTGGAAGAAAAAACCAACTGGGATCTGTTTTTGCAGGGAGTGGGTGAGTCCATCACTTTCCAGACTACCGGACTGCTGATGGAGCAGGTACCAGAAATCCATGAGCATATAGGTTGGGATCCGGTTATTCAATCGATTGTTTTCCCCGTACCGCGCCGGCTATGGCCTGAAAAACCTTCAGGCGATTATATTGAGACGATCAACCGGCTGTATCTGATCAACAACTACCTGGGGATTGGTGCGGCTGTACTGAACTACGGGGAATATTACCTTGCTTTCGGCTGGTGGGGGATCATCATCGGCTCCCTGATCCTGGGCTGGATCGCTAAAAAACTATGGCTATGGTACAAGGTGAACAGGGAAAATCCACTGGCCATCGTTATGTTGGCCGTGGCTAACGGTTTTCTGTATGTGGTTATTTCCCGGGGTTATCTACCTCAAGTTGTCATGAATTTTTTCTTTACCGTCGGTCCCTGCCTGGTGATCATCTGGTGGGTGAACAGGAAGGCGAAGAAAAGAAGGTACGTGGAGATGAGGAGAAGGGGAGAAGAGGATTATCATCATTACCAAACTTAATTGAAAGTAGTCCACCTCATTTCCGACATTTCCCGCATCAACTATGGCGTATGGAATGTGGCCCTGGCTACTTTTCCTCATCTATATGAATCGGGTCATGAACCAGAGATCTGGTTTCCGGAATCTGATTTAGGGATCCCTGACGAGATAAAAAAATGGAACCATACTTCATTGTCCATTACAGATAAAATCTTTCCATCCTCCATCCTCATCTCCCACGGTACCTGGTCCTGGGCCACAAAAGTGGGATACCAGGCAAAAAAAGCCGGATTCCCTTGGATCGCCGTTCCCCATGGCATGCTCGAGCCCTGGTCGATGAAACAGAAATGGCTGAAAAAGAAACTATATTTTGAGCTTTTTGAAAAAGCCAGGTTGGGACATGCCGATGCGCTCATCGCGGTGGGTAAGCCGGAATATCATAATCTTCAGAAATGGTTTCCCAATGTTCATCATATCCCAAATGGGATTGAGCCGGTGGAGGGTTCACTCGTTCATTCGTTCATTCGTTCATCTGTTCAACAGGAATCTGAAAATCGCATCAACCTATCCACCCATCGACCCATTGACGATCCCACAACTTTCCTGTTTTTAAGCCGGCTTCATTATAAAAAAGGTGTGCTACCTTTGGTCAAGGCCTGGCTTTCTTCGAAACTGAATGATGATGAGCGATATCAACTGATCATTGCCGGGCCGGATGAAGGGGAGCGAATTAAAATTGAGAATATTATAAAGAAAGGAAAATCGAAAATCGCCCCCTTTGGGATGCCTGACGGCACGATTCGCGCTTCGCGATTCGCGAATCAAAATGAATTATCTGCATACCGCCTACCGCCTACCGCATACCGCAGGTCACCAAATACCAATATTAACCTGACAGGACCAGTATATGGCGCCGATAAAAAGAAATTACTGCTGGAATCCGATTTCTTCATCCTGCCTTCCCAGTCCGAGGGCTTTCCCACTTCAATTCTCGAAGCCATGACGCATGGTTGTATTCCCATCTTCACAGAAGGTTGTAATTTTCCGGAAGCGTTTGAGGCCGGTGTGGGAGTTAGAATTGAGTTTGATGAAAAGAATATCCGGGAGAAACTTGATGATCTAGCCTCCTGGCCGGAAGAAAAAAGGGTGTCGATGGCATCGAAAGCCAAGGAATTCGTCGATAAAAATTATAACTGGAAGGATATTGCCAGAAAACAGGTCGAGCTGTTTGAAAATGTTTTAAATGATACTAATCGTTGAGGGATTTTTCCGGGGCACAATATGTCACCCTGAACTTGTTTCAGGGTCCCTTAGTAAGGGACTATTTCCTACTTTGAGATCCCGAAACGAGTTCGGGATGACTGCCTGTGGTACGAGGGCCTGGAGATCCCCTCAACTATCCACCTCCTCCGACAGATCTTTCATATCTGGATTGACGGTTCTGATCAGGTTAAGCTTCCAATCACGGTGCCAGCGTTTGAGCTGTTTTTCGCGGTCGATTGCATATACAATATCCTCGAAATACTCGTAGTATACCAGATCATGACAATTATACCTGTGCGTGAATTTCGATCCCTTTTCATAGTGATGCTGATAGATCCGGGTTTGAAGATCGCTCGTTACCCCGATATAAAAGGTCGTTCGGTTCCTGTTAGAAAGAATATATACATAGCCGGCTTTCATGAAATAAAAATAAGATAAAAATTGATCTTTTTTATGCCAGAAAAGATCAATTTTTTCACTATACTCTGTGGTTAAAATGAAAAATATCCAGTACGCTTCCAACTACACCTTCAAAATATATCTCCTTCGTTTCCTGTGGGCTCTGGTGTGGCTGGAATTCCGCCTCAGCCCCCGTCTGTTTTATGGCTGGCGTAACTTTCTTCTCCGGCTATTCGGCGCCAAAATCGGAAAAGGGGTTAAGATCTATCCCTCTGCCCGGATCATGTTCCCCTGGAACCTTGAAATAGGAGATCATACGCTCATTTCATGGGATGTAAAAATTTATAATCTTGGGAAAATCTCCATCGGTTCATATACGATTGTTTCCCAATATGCCCATCTTTGCGCCGGCACGCATGATTATGAATCGGACAATTTTGAATTAATGAAACTTCCGGTGACTATTGGAGATAATGTTTGGATTGCAGCCGATGCGTTTATTGCGGCAAATACACGTATCGGGAATAATTCGGTAGTAGGAGCCCGGTCGGTCGTGGTTAAGGATGTGCCGCCGGATACCATTGTCGCGGGTAACCCCGCCAGGGAGATTAAAAAAAGAGTTTAATGAAAAAAATGTTGGTGACCGGATCCAGTGGCCTCATTGGATCGGAAGTTTGCCGTTACTTTGAAGGAAATGGTTGGGAAATACACGGGGTCGATAATAATCAACGTGCAAAATTTTTCGGTACAAAAGGAGATACCGGCTGGAACCTTGAGAAATTAAAAAACGAATTAACACATTTCTGCCATTATCCTATCGATATCCGGGATCGCAGATCTATCCTGGACCTGGTAAAAAAAATTAAACCCGATGCCCTGGTCCATTCGGCGGCACAGCCCAGCCATGACAAGGCCGCTGAGATCCCATTCGACGATTTTGATGTCAATGCCGGTGGCACCTTGAATTTACTGGAAAGCTTGCGGCGTTATAATCCGGAAATACCGTTCGTTCATCTTTCCACCAATAAGGTCTATGGCGATGCACCCAATGAAATAAAACTGGCCGAAAAGGACATCCGCTGGGATTATGCAGATCCGGCATATAAGAATGGAATACCGGAAGATTTCCGGATCGACCGGTCCAAACATTCCCTTTTCGGGGCTTCCAAAGTGGCGGCCGATATCATGGTACAGGAATATGGCCGCTATTTCGGAATGCCCACGGTTTGCCTGCGGGGCGGATGCCTTACCGGGCCTAATCACAGCGGGGTGGAATTGCATGGCTTTTTAAGCTACCTGGTTAAATGTAACCTGGAACAAAGGGAATACACTATATTCGGCTATAAGGGAAAACAGGTCAGGGATAATATCCATTCTTATGACGTGGTAAGGTTTATTGAAGAATACCTTAATCGGCCACAGGTGGCGGAAGTGTATAACCTGGGCGGCGGTAAAAATAATTCGGTCTCCATCCTTGAAGCCTTCAAAATGACGGAAGATATTACCGGCATTCCGATGAAATATACGTTGACGGATAATAACCGCATAGGCGATCATATCTGTTATTACAGCGATCTCAGTAAAATGAAAAGGGATTATCCCGGTTGGGACATTACCATCGACCTGAACCGGATCTTTGAAGAACTGGTGGCTTCATGGCGGAAAAGGCTTAATAAATGAAGGTCTGGCTGATATCGGCTTTTGAACCCCTGCCCATAGATAACACCCGCCCCATGCGTTTTATGGGTATCGCCGAAGCACTTGTACAAAATGGGCACGATGTTACCTTCTGGTCTTCCACCTACGATCATTTCCGGAAAACCCAGCGTCAGGTCTTGGAAAAAACGATTCGAATCAATGATCAGTACAAGCTGAAACTGGTTCCTTCACGATCCTATAAAAAGAACATTTCCCTTCAGCGACTTCTGGCCCATCATTATTATGCAAAGAATCTGCTAAGGGAAATAGAAAAGGAAGATAAACCGGATCTGATCTACCAGGCATTCCCACCGATCAGCTCGGCTTACCTGGTGTCGGATTATGCCGTGAAGAATAATATACCCCTGGTCATCGATATTATCGATCCCTGGCCTGATGCTTTTCTGAATATTCTTCCTGCCGTGATCAAAAATCCATCTAAGCTCCTGCTCAATAATTTATACGCTAAAGTAAGATCGGTATTCAACAGATGCCAGGCTGTTTTCTCGATATCCCAAACCTATGTCGTTTGGGCTAAAAAATTTGCGGCAGGCAGGGAACTAACCACCGGTATTTTTTATCCTGCTGTGGATACATCACTTTATAACCTGAATGAGAAGGAAAATGAACCGGTCAACACTCCTGTCAAATTTATTTATGCCGGCACCCTGGGCGCTTATTATGATGTGGAAACGATAATCGATGCAGCCCGCCATTATACCGGAGGCGAAGCGGAGTTCATTATTGCCGGTGACGGACCCAAAAGAAAAAAACTGGAGGCTAAGGCTCGGGGATTGCCTCATGTAAAATTTACGGGTTGGCTTTCTGCCCGAGAATTGAATCGTGAACTGGTCAATTCGGATATCGGACTGGCAGCCTATACCAGGAAAAGCACGCAGACAGTCACTTATAAATTATTCGATTACCTGGCAGCCGGTTTGCCTATAATTTCCTCCCTTCCCGGAGAGATGCAGATAATTATCGAAGAGAATGGTCTTGGTTTCTATTACAAATCGGAAGATCCTGAAAGTTTTTACCAATGCATTGATAAGGTAGTTGGTATGAATCCTGATGAACGCCGTGAAATGAGATCAAGAGCATCAGGGTTTGCCCATAGGCACGGTGACACGAAAATCGTATATAAACGGTTAACGGAAAAACTCGAAGAAATCGCAGAATTAAAATCATAAAGTTTCGTCCGATGTATAGAAAGTTTTTTAAACCGTTGATCGATTTTTTGATAGCCCTCATCCTGCTGACCGTTCTTTCACCGGTAATCCTGTTGTCGGCTATTTTTCTCGCTGTTTCCAACCGGGGCCGAATATTTTTCACCCAGCCACGCCCGGGGATTAGGGAAAAACCCTTCAGGGTGATCAAGTTCAAAACGATGAACGACAGTAAAGATGCCCGGGGCAACCTCTTGCCCGATAAGGACCGCCTTACTCCGGCAGGCCGGCTGATCCGCCGCACCTCGATCGACGAGCTTCCCCAGCTTTTTAACGTGGTCAAAGGTGACATGTCGTTGATCGGGCCGCGCCCCTGGCTGATGGAATACCTGCCCCTGTACAACGAGCGGCAACGACGCCGCCACCACGTCAAACCCGGCATCACCGGCTGGGCCCAGGTCCACGGACGCAACGCCCTCACCTGGGAAAAGCGTTTCGAATATGATCTCTACTATGTGGATCACCTTTCCTTCGGCCTCGATATGAAGATCTTTTTTATTACGATAGGGAAGATTTTGAAGGGGGAGGGGATATCGGGGGAGGGGTCGGAGACTATGGAAAAATTCAAAGGAACTCATCATACATAAGATTCCTTTTTATTTTTATGCCCTCAAGCCGGGCAGGCTCTTACTTTCTGTCTTGATACAGAAAGTAAGCAAAGAAATCAAGGCTGTGATCAAAATTGCTAAAATTCAGTACGTTCCGCTGAAAATCTATAAACTCCCTTCGGTCAGACAGTATAGATTTTTTAACCGCTCCACTCCCTGAATTTCTTAACGCATTTTGATCAAGGCCATTATATTGTCAAAAGGAAGCGGACCTAAAAAATCTCCCAAATAAATTCCGGTTTTGAATTATTCTTCTAATTTTGAGTCCTGAAAATAAAATAAGCCAGATCGATAACCTGCACAGGTGTTACTATTTATGGAATCCCTGTATGTATAAGGAAAAAAAGATTAATTTGTGTTTTTCTCATAAAAATTGCTAACTTGACCCTATCCGGTGATTATATGAAAGAATTTTTACAGGGATTGCGGATTCTGCCCAGGTGGATCATCATACTGATCGACCTCACTATCATTACTTTATCGGTGATATTTGCCTATTTCCTCCGGTTTAATTTCAATCTGCTGGATGTGATCAACTCCACCATCGAACACGGGCTGCTGCTCTTCCTGATCACAAGCGTCATAGTGATCTTCCTCACACAGAGCTATGCCGGGATCATACGATATACCAGTCTCGAGGATGGATGGCGGGTTACCTATACCGTTTTACTGATCACCGGCGCAGTGCTTGCGGTGAATATCTTTACCAACTATTATTACCGGTACAGTATCATCCCTTATTCGATCATCATTATTGCCTCGTTCAATTCGATCATATTCCTGTTCTTCTACCGCCTCCTGGTGAAATCGATCTTTTCGTTCTATTTCTTCCGGAAGCAGCAGCGCACCAACGTGGTGATCTTCGGCGCCGGTACCAGCGGCCGCATCACCAAGCAGATCATCGAGAACGACCCGGCCTCCAACCTGAACGTGATCGGGTTTATGGAAGACGACAAACGTAAGATCGGCAAATCGCACAGCGGCGTGCGTATCTATAATGCGAGGCGCGACCTGGCCCGGCTGGTACGGAATTATAATATCCGGGAACTGATCATTGCCATCTCCGACCTGGACGTGGAACGCAAGAACGAGATCGTGGATGACGCGCTGCGTCTTCATATGAAGATCCGTGAGGTGCCGCCCGTGGAAAAATGGGTGGGTGGCGGTTTCAGCCTCAAGCAGATCAAGCAGATCAATATCGAAGACCTGCTGGGCAGGGAAGCCATCACACTCGATAACCCCAATATCAAGCGGGAACTGAAAGACAAGGTCGTGCTGATCACCGGTGCGGCCGGATCTATCGGGAGCGAGCTGGTCAGGCAGGTGGTCCATTATCAGCCGAAAAAGGTGATCCTGGTCGACCAGTCGGAAACGGGCATCTACCAGTTGCAACACGACCTCGGGTGGGCCGATCATGTGACCGACATGCGGTATTATATCGGCGACATCACCAACAAGGACCGGATGCGCAACCTGATGAACCTGCATTACCCGGAGATCCTCTACCATGCGGCGGCCTATAAGCATGTTCCGCTGATGGAAAGCAATCCCTGCGAAGCGGTGCACTGCAACGTGATCGGTACGAAGGTGATCTCCGACCTGGCCGTGGAGTTCAAGGTGGAAAAATTCGTGTTCGTCTCCACCGACAAGGCCGTGAATCCCACCAACGTGATGGGCGCCTCCAAGCGGATCGCAGAGATGTATGTGCAGTCACTCCATGACCATGTCTCCATTAAAAGCGATCAGAATACCAAGTTCATCACCACACGGTTCGGCAATGTATTGGGTTCGAACGGTTCGGTGATCCCGTTGTTCAAAAAGCAGATCGAGGCCGGCGGCCCGGTCACGGTGACCCACCCGGAGATCAACCGGTATTTTATGACCATCTCCGAGGCGGTGCAGTTAGTGATGGAGGCGGGGGTGATGGGTTCCGGCGGGGAGATCTTTATATTCGATATGGGCAAATCCATCAAGATCATCGACCTGGCGAAGAAGATGATCAAACTTTCCGGCCTGGAGCCGGACATCGATGTGCGGATCAGCATCATCGGCCTGCGTGAAGGCGAAAAACTGTATGAAGAGCTGATGAACGATAAGGAAAACACGATGGCCACCTATCATAAAAAGATACTGATCGCCAATGTGAGAAAGGTACCTTATGAAAAGGTTACCCACGACCTGGATATGCTGGCGGGGATCATGGCCCAGAAGGAAGAGCGCCGGGTAGTGGAGCAGATGAAAAAAATAGTGCCCGAGTATGTGAGTCATGCCTCGAGGTATGTAGTTTTGGATAAGAAACTGGTCGGATAGATAAAAATCAGGATCCTTTGTTATCACCCGTTGTTCCCATTCTTATTTTCGGTTTTTCCTTTACCCTGGGGATAGGATCATTGTACCTCATCAGGCGGTTTGCGGTACGGTGGCATTTTTTGGCAGTGCCCAATTCACGCACTTCTCACAGGAAAAAGATCCCCAATATAGGCGGTCTGTCCTTTTACCTGGCCGTACCCCTGACCATGGCGGCTTTTTACCCGCTTATCGATATCGATCTTCCCTTCATGCTTGCCGGCCTGGCCATGGTGATCTTCCTGGGGATGGGGCTTACCGATGATAAAAAACATATTTCTGCCGTGGTGAAGCTCGGTTTCCAGGCCCTTGCGGTTACCTTGTTCCTGCTGGGTTCGGGTTGGAGGATCACCGGTTTCTTCGGCCTTTTTGAGCTGGGCAGCCTGGTCGCTTTTGTGTACACCCTGCTGTTCTGCCTGGTGGTGATCAACGCCCTGAACATGCTTGACGGGATCGACGGGCTGGCGGGCATGCTGGGTTTGGTGGTGCTGGTATTTGCCGGCCTCTTTTTCTACCTGGCCGGGCCCGAATACCTGGTATTTTTCACTATCAGTACGGCGGGCTTGTTGCTGGCCTTTCTGCGGTTCAATTTTTCAAAGCGGCATAAGATGCTGATGGGCGATACGGGTTCGCTGTGGACGGGTTTTGTGCTGGCCATGATCCTGGTGTATGGTTTCTCGGAAACCCCCGTTCCGGGCAAGGGATCGTTCATTCAGGCGTCGTATTTCGATCCATATATGTTCATATCGCTGGCGGCCGTGCCGCTTTTCGATTTTTTCAGGATATTTTTCCTGAGGTTATACAGGAGTTATTCCCCTTTCCGGGCCGACCGCAATCATATCCATCATATCCTGGTCGATCAACTTCATTTATCGCATTTCAGGGCTTCGGTGTGGATCGTGGTATTGAACATGTCGTTATTTCTCATCACCCTGCTGTTCGCCCCTCATTTTTCCGGGCTGCATTACCTGATCATGTATATTGTGTTTTTCGCAGTCTATAGTACAGGCGTGCATATGCTCACGGTCCGCCTCCCCAAACCAACCCCTTCCCTCAAAAACCAACCCAAAAACGCCTGAACGATTGAACGGCTGAACCAATGAACGCCTACCTACTGCCTACCGCCTACCGCCTACCGCCTACCGCCTACCGCCTACCGCCTACCGCTTATGTCAATCCTCCATCCTCCATCCTCCATCCTCATCCTTCCATCTTCTTTCCTCCATCATCATTCCTCCATCCTCAATCTTCCATCTTCATTCCTCCATCTTCATTCCTCCATCTTCATTCCTCCATCATCATTCCTCCATCTTCATCCTTCCATCTTCATTCTTCCATCTTCATTCCTCCATCATCATTCCTCCATCCTCAATCTTCCATCCTCAATCTTCCATCCTCAAAATCTACCTTCTCCTCCTCCTCCGTTCCCCTCTATACCGGATCGCTCTGAATGAATCCCTCAGCGGGCTCAGGTAGTATTCGATCTTCCCGAGGATCAGCAGGTAGGCGTCCTTTTTGTCCGGGTTGCCCCGCACATTGCGTCCCTCGATGGCGAAGGGCACGTCCACGCCGTATTCATCGCTGCGGTCGGAAAGTTCGCGGGCCAGCTCATCGTCGAAGGTGCTGGGATCGGGATAGACCCCGCTGCTCACGTCGTCCATGTAGTCGGTGAGCGTATAGCGGAAGCCGCCTTCCAGGGTAATGTTCATAAAGGCGTTCAGCTTGTATTTCAGGCCTACACCGAAAGGAAAGGTAATCGTAAATGAACTATAGTCGATGCCTTCCGTTTGCAGTGGACGAAGGGCTACTGTTTCACCTTCATATTTGGTTTTCGGGTTGAAATAAAGGAGTCCCACGCCTCCGAAGAGGAAGGGGTTGAACATTTCCCGCTGGTAGAAGCGGACCGGTTCCGGATACAGGGAGACTTCCGCCCGGCCGCTGAATTCATAATTATTGGAAAAGAAGCTGAGGTTCCTTGGGGCTTTCACTTCCGATTTGATATCCTGGGCAGACAGCCTGAACCAGGTGAGGTCGCCGCCTACGGTGATGCGGTCGTACAGGTTATAGCGGGCGCCTGCTGTAAAATTGCCATCGATGGTGAAGTACCAGTCATCCACCAGGTCGCCGAAATAATGGGCCGTGCCGGTGCCTGCGGTGAGCACCAGGGTCTTGTACCGGCGCTGGTAAAAGCTCTGTGCATCGACTTCCTCCAGCCCGAAGGCCAGCAGCAGGATAGTTACTACGGTTGTCTTCAACAGTTTCATAACCATTTTAAAACGATCCCTAAAATAATAAAATTATTTTTTAATCCATGAATATCGCATTAATTTTCACTCAGGAACGTCATTCCGAGATCCAATCAGGACCGTCATTGTGAGAAGCCGTTTCTGAAAGAACGGCGACGCGGCAATCCCCTTCTGACGGAACGAGAGTCCAAAACCGGGGGACTCCCACGCCTTACGGCTCGGAGTGACGTTCTATAAGTAACGTCATTGCGAGACCCACCAGAACTGGTCACGGCAATCCTCCATCCTCTATCCTCCATCCTCCATCTTCAATCCTCAATCTTCAATCCTCCATCCTCCATCCTCCATCCTCCATCCATCATCCTCCATCCACCATCCTCCATCCACCATCCTCCACCTTCCACCCGGTCTCCGGTCCCCGGTCCCCGGTCCCACCTTTCACCTTTCACCTTTCTCCTTTCACCTTTCTCCTCCATCCTCCATCCTCCACCTTCCACCCGGTCTCCGGTCCCCGGTCCCCGGTCCTACCTTCCACCTTCCACCTTTCTCCTTTCACCTTTCTCCTCCATCCTCCATCCTCCATCCTCCATCCTCCACCTTCAATTTCCCCCCAAAACTTGCACATATCCCACAAACCTTCCTATATTGCGCAAAATTTTTATCGATTTCAAGGGATACCGGGTTACAATCTCATAAATAACCTTATTAATCAGAGAAAATTAAACATCTGTCGATTTTGAGTAAAGCTAAGATGATAAGATATTTTGTAGGGGTTTTTCTACTTTTCATTAACATACATACTGTTATTTCTCAGCCATCACTAAATAAGATAAGGCATGAGGCAGATGATCAAAGCTTAATTCTTTTATATATTACAGAAAATTTAACAACTTTCTCAACAGGAAATACTGGATTTACTGTTACTATAGATGGATCTCAGGTTACCTTTGAAAATCCTGCTTATGTCATAGGTGGTTTACCAGGTAACATTATCGTTTTAGACATAACACAATCTATCCTTTTTTCTAATGATGTAAGAGTCAGTTATGATAATACAGAGGGTGGCGATGCATCTAATGATAATGGTCCGTTAGCATCTTTCACAAATGTCCGAAGCAGGAATTTAAGGACTTTCTCTTGTAACGATTTCACCAATTCCGGCACATTAAACCTTGCCCTCAGCGGTTCCTGTTCCCCTGTAAGCATTACCCAGCAATCCACCCACCTCATAAAATTGGCCTGGCGTAACAGTGAGAATTTTGATGCCTCCAAAATGCTTACCCGCTTCGAATGGAATGACGGGGCAAACACCATCGACGATGCCACAACCACCGAACTGGTTTTCAGTCCGACTTCCTATGCCTACCAGGCGACGGAATCATTCACTTATCCCAAGGAAAACCCCTGCGGATATACACTGATCATGACGCCCGGTTACGATGCCAACGGCGACGGCGACCTCAGTGACGGTGGAGATTTCCTGTGTCCCACCGGAAACGGGGGGGCAACCATGGAGGAAACCCGGCTGGTCTCGGCATGGGAAAATGATAACGAAAATACGGGGACGCTTCAGATGGATCCCATCCTGGTCGAGCAATGCGTCAACGTACCCATGGATACGCTGATCAATGACGCCACACTGTATAACTGCCGCGTAGATGCCCTCACCGTCCCTCCCGACGATCCTTCCTTCGCCCACCTCGACGAGCGCTACGTGCGCTTTACCTATGGCACCAACGGAGGCCGCAAGATACCCAACATCTATGTCGATGGCGTGCAGATCACCGACAATAACGGCGATTTTATCGTGGCCACCAACGCCCTCGGCGGCTATGAAGACCCTCGGGGCATCATCACCATTCCCGCGGAAACCTATCCTACCGAACAGGGCCACGAACAAACACTTAGTATCACCATGCCCGACCCGGGATTCGAGGTGATCGGCGACATCCTGGAGGTGACCATCGAAAACTGGAACTCCTGTAACTGGAGCGGCGGCACCGGCACGCCCATCACCACTACCGCCGAAATAGAGATCGTGGGTGCCATCGACCCGACCGGCGCCACCGACGGCGAATATTGCGAAGGAGAAGCGGTAGCGCAGATATCCGTCGACGATGCACCTTCCGGCCACCAGGTGGAATGGTATGACGATTACGACCCCAACGACCCGGCGGTAGGCACACTGGTCCATACAGGTACCGGCACCTCCGGCGTGTGGGATGCGCCTCCCGACCTGGCATCACCGGGTACGGTAACCTATTACGCCCAATATGTGGGTACCTGTCCCTCGGAAAACAGAACGGCCGTTAACCTCACCAAGTATTCTCTGCCGGCCATTTATAATGTAACCGGCGGCGGCACCATCTGTACGGGAGGCGCTGGAGCGCCGGTGGGTCTCGACGATTCCGATTCCGGCGTGGATTATGAACTCTGGCGCGATGGTTCCACACTGGTGGAAACCGTTGCCGGCACCGGAAGCGCCATTTCGTTCACGCCACAGACTACCGCCGGCACCTATACGGTAGTGGCCGATAATCCGACCACCACCTGCCGTGAAGATATGAACGGCAGCGTGGATGTGATCGTCCTGCCGGCCATCGATAACAACACCATCGCCGCCGACCAGACCGTATGCCTGGGCGATACACCGGCCACGCTGACGGGATCGGACCCCACGGGGGGAGATGGTTCGTATACCTATCTCTGGGAGGAGAACGTGAACAGCGGCGGATGGAATGCGGCTCCGGGAACCAATAACCAGAAAAATTACGACCCCCCGGCACAGGGGACTGCCGGCAGCGTGGAATACCGCCGCATAGTGGAATCCGGCCCCTGTAACGGGACTACCGCCAATACCAGCAGCCCGGTAACCATCACCGTCAGGGATGATCCCACCGACCTGGTGGCCTCGGTGGATGAGGACCAGCTTTGCTATAACGACGGGGCTACCATCAACCTGCCTTCGACCGACCCTACTTTTGAGTACCGGATCAACAACCTTACCGAAAGCACCATATTAATGGACTGGACCGCCGGCACCGGGGGCGATATCAACCAGCCCACCGGCAGCCTCACCCAGGATACCGACTACGAGATACGCATCCGTTACGCCACCAACCCGCGCTGTGAACTGGTATCCTCTACGGGGATATCCATCGATGTGAACCCCCAGCTTATCGCGACGGCCTCTGCCGTAGATACCAATATCTGTGAAAATGAAGATATCGACCTGGAAGGAACCTATTCGGGAGGTACCGATCCGCTCACCTATATCGACTGGACCGGCACCGACGGGTTCAGTGACAATGTGCTCGACCCGGATCCCTTTGCCCCCCTGTCAACAGGGGCTACCTATACCTATACGCTCACCATCCGCGACAGCTATCCTTCCGATGCGACCGGGTACTGCGAAGCGACCGATAATGTAGACGTAACGGTAAACACCAATCCGACCGTGGATATCGAAGATGTACCCTTTACTTCCAACGGTCCCTATACGGTATGCGTGAATACCGATCTCAACCTGACCGGCAACGACACGGAAGGAACGGGCACCATCACCACCAGGACCTGGTCCGGTGATGTGTCGATCCTCGTGGGAGATACGGACCCGGGAACGGAAGATGCTACCGTCAACGACGGTACGCCGGGCACCTATAATCTCTTTTATTCGGTGATCGACGACCAGGGATGTACCGCCACGGACAACGTGGATGTGACCATCTCCGGGCCTACGGTATCCATCGACCAGGGCCCCGCGGCCGGTGTGTGTGCCGATACCGACCTCCAGCTTACCGTAACCGAGACCACATCGGGCGGCGGAATCGCTTCCAGGGAATGGACCGGTAATTACGACGACGGCGGAGGGGCCGTGGCGCTTACAACTACCGAATTAGATAACCTGCTCACCGACGGGTCGGGAACCTCAAGAAGAACGGAAAATAACCCCATATTCAATACCGCCGGAGATCCCGGACTGGGTACCGGCGATTATGAGCTTTTCTACCGCGCCACCGATGTAAACGGCTGCACCGATTACGATACCATCAATATACAGGTAACCCAGGTGATGGCCGCCATTTTATACGGATTCACCAGCGGAGATATAACCAACGGCGATCTCAATGCCACCCTCTGTTCGGGAGAAGACCTTTTCCTCGACGGCAATCCCTCGGGAGGTACCGGCACGTACGACACCCATGATTGGGTACAAACCGCCGGCCCGGCGGCCACGCCGCTGTCGGCCGATAATATCCAGAAGCCGGTATTCAATTACACAACCGCAACCACCGAAATATTCAAGTTCAGTTATGAGGTGAGCGATAACGGTTCGCCTCCCTGTGGCTTCCTTACCCCCCCGGCCGAAGAGATCACCATTACGGTAGAGCCTCTTCCCGAGGCCAACGACCAGACGGGCGGCCCGGTATGTTCCGATGCGGCGGGCGGCAATACGGCTACCGTCGACCTTACCGTCCATGAAGGGGCAATCAAGGGGGCCAGCCCGGGCAATACGGTGACCTGGTATGAAGATGCGGGTCTCACTACGCTCATCGCCGATCCTGCCAATGCTGTGGTAACGGATGCGGTTCCCGTATATGCCGAAGTAGATAACGGTACCTGTACCGATGTGGCCGAGGTGACCTATACGGTGAATACCACGCCTTTCCCGGCTACCAACCCGGTCGATAATATTGCCTGTGAAACGGACGTTACCGGAGCCACGCTTGCCGTGGACGACCCGGGGGCACCCCTTGAGATCACCTGGTGGGATGCCTCATCCGGCGGATCGCCCGCAGTGGGAACCGTGGGAGGTACCAACGGCGAGCTGTTCACGCCCGATGCTACGGCTACCTTTACTTACTATGCCCAGGTGGAAAATTCCAGCACCGGATGCGTTAGCCTCTCCAGGGTGGCCGTCGAGCATACCGAAGACCTTCAGCCTTCTGCCGCCCAGGCCGACGACGGATCCACGGTAACCGACCTCTGCGGTCCCGACGGAGCCCTGTCGGCCGTACCGGCGGATAATAACGGCACCGGGACCTGGTCCGTATCCAGCCTGGCCTATTATGAGAATTTTAACAGCGCCGATGACGCCGGTGTGGGCGCCACGGGTCCCATACCCAACGGCACCAACGACGGGGTGACCTCACCGTACAGCGAAAAATGGACGGTGGATGTATCCGGTTCGGCCCTGAATGACGCCGACCGCTGGTTCCGCGTCGATACCGACGGGGGAGGAGAGCCGGTATTTTCCGGAAGGCATCTGGGAGGAGAGGCGATTTGGTACTCTCAGAACATCGATATCTCTTCGTTCGGGTCGGGCGTGGATATCTATGTTGACCTCAGCAGGGCTTCCGGAACGCAGTATGAAAGCCCGGCGGATTATATACAGGTGGGTTATATTCTCGATGCCGGAGCCGAACAGACCGTTTCTACCAACGGACTCGTAACCGGGGATTTTTCCAGTCCGGTGACGGCTTCCGAAACGGGACTGACAGGCAATGACCTGCAGATCGTGATCCGCATGAACAATAGCGCATCCGACGAGTATTATTACTTCGATAACGTGAATGTAGTAGCCAATGGGGTTACTCCCGTTGCCCTTTCCGATCCCAACGACCCGGCAGCCACTTTTACCGGTCTTCCCATTGGCACGACAACTTTCACCTGGACGGTGACCAGTCAATACAAAGTCTGCTCGCAATCCTCGAGCACGGTCGATATTACAAGGCATGAACGGGCTACCATCAATACACAGCCGGTAAATGCCGAAGTCTGCGAACTGGATGCCACCTTCTTCGAGATCGATGCTTCCGTCACCGTGGCGACGCTCACCTATCAATGGCAATACAGCGACGACGACGGCGCTACCTGGAATAACCTTTCCGACGGGACTGCGGGGAGCGGAGAAACGTATTCCGGGGTTACCACCAGCCGCCTCGATATTACCGATGTGCCCTTCACCATCGATTCAAGATGGTTTAGGGTCGAGCTTACCACCGACGGATTATGTATTGATTACTCCGATGTGGCGGTACTGACGGTAAATCCCTTGGCAACCATCAGCGTCCAGCCTGCGAATACTTCCGTCTGCGAAAACGGAAGCACTTCTTTTGACATTACCGCCAGCGGGCCGGGTCTCAGCTATCAATGGCAGCTCAGCACGGACGGCGGAAGCACCTGGTCGGACATAAGTGATGGTGCGGGAGGTAATGGCGAAACATACGCCGGAGCTACCACAAACCAGCTGGATATCTCGGATGTGCCCCTGGCTAACGATACATATCAATATAAAGTGGTGCTTACCACCACTGGTCCCTGTACCACAGAATCGAATGCCGCAGTGCTTACCGTGAATCCCCTGGCTACCATTTCGGTTCAGCCGGTGGATGACGCTATCTGCGAGAATGGAAGCACCTCTTTCTCGGTATCCGCTTCCGGCCCCGGCCTGACCTACCAGTGGCAGTACAGCGATGATAACGGTACTTCCTGGAACGACCTTTCCGACGGGGCGGGACCCAACGGTGAAACGTATGCCGGCACCACCACCGATGTGCTCGACATAACCAACGTTCCCCTGGCCAATAACAATTACCAGTACAGGGTGGAACTGACGACTACCGGTTCCTGTGTGAATTATTCCAGTGCGGCCATACTTACCGTTAACGAGTATGCCACCATCACGACCCATCCTGTTGATGATGTGATATGTGAGCTCGGCGACACCTTCTTTGAGGTTACCGCCAGCGGTCCGGGCCTGGCTTACCAATGGCAGGAAAGCACCGACGGTGGCTCAACCTGGGCTGATGTAACCGACGGCACCTTCAGCGGTGTAACATACAGCGGGGCAACTACCACCCGGCTCGACATCACCACCGTGGCTGCAGGATACGACGGCTACGAGTACAGGGTGAGCCTGACCACGACGGGATCCTGTGAAAACTTTTCCAATGAAGCCGTTCTTACGGTCAATCCCAATCCGGCTGATGCCACGATCTCGGATAACAGCCGTTGCGGTACGGGAGCGGTAACCATGACAGGCAACGTGGGTGCAGGCGGTGATTTCGTGGATTTCTCGGAAGACGGCGGATCGACCGTGTTCGGCACCGACGGTACTTCGCCCTATGAATATTCGACTTCCAGCATTCCCGAGGGGACCAGCATTACCGTTCACGTTCGCAGCCGGAACAGCTCTACCGGTTGTGTGAGCCCCTGGACAAACTCGGCGCAGGCCACCGCGTATTTTATTCCCGACCCGGCCACCATCACCGACGGCGAACGCTGTGGTGACGGCAGTGTGCTGATGACGGGAGATGTGGGAGCCAACGGCAATGTGGTGGATTTCTCGGAAGACGCCGGCGCTACCGTACACGGCTCCGATGGTTTTGATCCGTATGAATACAATACCAGCGTGATCACCGCTCCGGGATCCATTACCGTGCATGTGAGGACAAGGAACAGCAGCACAGGTTGTGCCAGCGGCTGGGATAATTCGGCTACGGCCACCGCAAAAGAAGGGCCCACCATCGACGATTTCACCGGTGATGAAGATGTATGTGTGAACGAGACGTCAAAAACATACAGGGTGTTCGTCACCAGTCCCGGCACGCCAACCTATAGCTGGACCCTCGATCCGATCGACGGCAACGAACCGGCCATGACCACCTTTGATGATATTGCAGTGCTTGATTTCGGGCCCAATGTATGGACAGGCACCCTTTCCGTGGAAGTTACCGACCAGGGATGTACGGCAGGTCCGGCTGTTAAGAATATTACCGTATATACTGAACCGGCAGCCGATGCCGGACCGGATCTTACGGTCTGCAGCAACGGCGCCGATCTTATCGGGGGTTCTCCCTCGGCAACCGGCGGATCGGGAAGCTATATCTATTCATGGTCTCCCTCGACCGACCTGGATGATAATACCCTGGCCAACCCCGAAGTAAGCATTAATAATACCAGTGATATCACCGTGTCAAGAACGTATCAGTTGGAGGTTACCGATGCGGTAACGGGATGCGTAGCACCCACCGATGATATGCAGGTTACCGCGGAACCGGTTCCCTCGCTCGATGCCACGATGAACACATCCGCTGTACTATGCGACGGCGGCACCGTGGATATCGACGTAACTACGCCTACCGTGCCGACCACCCCGGCCGACCTTACCTGGGACCTTACCGTGAGCAGTTCCGATCCCGGCAATACCGCCGGCACGGCATTTGCCGGCCTGACAGGAGAGCCCTTCCCGGGCAATGTGAACGGCACCCTGGTAAACACCAGTTCGGATGTCATTATTGTATCCTTTACCTTTACTCCCAAATATGCGGGATGTCCCGACGGGACCTCCGAAACGATCAATGTGGAAGTGGAGCCGTCTCCTGCCGCCGATATTTCCACTACCACACCGCTGATCTGTGAAGGCGAAAATGTGTTCGTCACCATTTCCGCCGCGTCGGATCATACCAACAATTCCGACAGGATGTTCGACCTGGCAGTGACCTCCACCGACGATGCCAACCTAAGTGGTACCGCTTCGGTTAACTTGTCAAACCAGTCGTACCCGCACTCCATTACCGGCACGCTGACCAACAGCAGTAACCAGGTGATCACCGTTACCTATACGGTTACTCCGAAATATTCGGGTTGCAGCGACGGTACGCCTGTCTCGGTAAATGTGGATGTCGAACCCGACCCGGTGGTGACGACTACCCTGAATTCTCCGGCCGCCATGTGTAACGGCGACAATGTGGATATCGATGTCACCACGCCTACGATACCTTCCACGCCGGGCGATCTGAGCTGGGATGTCTCGGTCAGTAGCTCGGATCTGGGGAGTACCGGAGGAACCGCTTTCACCGACCTTACCGGCCAGTCCTTCCCCGGGAATGTAACGGGTACGCTGACCAACAGCAGTAATAACGATATTACCGTGACCTTCACATTTACGCCCAAATACGACGGATGTGATGATGGAACTCCCGTGGATGTAAATGTGATCGTAGAGCCCACACCGGTGATGAATGCTTTCCTGAATACCTCGGCGACTGTTTGTAATGGCGGCAACGTGGACATCGACCTGACCAGTCCGACAACACCAAGCACACCGGGTGACCTGACCTGGGATCTGACGGTGACCAGCACGGATGATCCTGCCACGGGCGGTACGGCCTATGCCAATCTTACGGGGCAGAGCTTCCCGGGCAATGTGGCGGGCACGCTGATCAACAACAGCGACGACGATATTACGGTTACCTTCACGTTCACGCCGAAGCTGGCGGGCTGCGCCGACGGCACGCCGGTGACGGTGGATGTGGTGGTAGAGCCCACGCCGGTGATGACGGCCACGCTGAATACGGCAGCCACGATCTGCGATGGCGGCAACGTGGACATCGACCTGGCCAGTCCGACCGTGCCAAGTACGCCGGGTGACCTGACCTGGGACCTTGTGGTGACCAGCACCGACGATCCGAATACAGACGGCACGGCCTATGCCAATCTTACGGGGCAGAGCTTCCCGGGCAATGTGGCGGGTACGCTGATCAACAACAGCGACGACGATATTACGGTAACCTTCACGTTCACGCCCAAGCTGGCGGGCTGCGCCGACGGCACGCCGGTCACGGTGGATGTAGTGGTAGAACCCACGCCGGTGATGACGGCCACACTGAATACGGCCTCGACGATCTGTGAGGGAGGTAATGTGGACATCGACCTGGCCAGTCCGACCACCCCCAGCGATCCGGCGGATCTGACCTGGGACCTTGTGGTGAGCAGCACGGACGATCCGTCCACGGGCGGTACGGCTTACAGCGACCTGAGTGGACAAAGCTTCCCGGGCAATATAAACGGCACGCTGACCAACAGCAGCGACGACGATATTACGGTAACCTTCACGTTCACGCCGAAGTTGGCGGGCTGCGCCGACGGCACGCCGGTGACGGTGGATGTGGTGGTAGAACCCACGCCGGTGATGACGGCCACGCTGAATACGGCGGCCACGATCTGCGATGGCGGCAACGTGGACATCGACCTGGCCAGTCCGACCACCCCCAGCGATCCGGCGGATCTTACCTGGGACCTTGTGGTGAGCAGCACGGACGATCCTGCCACGGGCGGCACGGCCTACAGCGACCTGAGTGGACAAAGCTTCCCGGGCAATGTGGCGGGCACGCTGATCAACAACAGCAACGACGATATTACGGTTACGTTTACGTTCACGCCGAAGCTGGCGGGTTGTGCCGACGGCACACCGGTGACGGTGGATGTGACGGTAGAGCCCACGCCGGTGATGACGGCCACGCTGAATACGGCGGCAACGATATGTAACGGCGATAATGTGGACATCGACCTTGCCAGTCCGACCGTGCCAAGCACGCCGGGTGACCTGACCTGGGACCTTGTGGTGAGCAGCACCGATGATCCGAATACAGATGGCACGGCCTATGCCAATCTTACGGGGCAGCCCTTCCCGGGCAATGTGGCGGGCACGCTGATCAACAACAGCAACGACGATATTACGGTAACCTTCACGTTCACGCCGAAGCTGGCGGGCTGCGCCGACGGCACGCCGGTGACGGTGGATGTAGTGGTAGAACCCACGCCGGTGATGACGGCCACTTTGAATACGGCCTCGACGATCTGTGAAGGAGGTAATGTGGACATCGACCTTGCCAGTCCGACCACCCCCAGCGATCCGGCCGACCTGACCTGGGATCTGACGGTGACCAGCACCGACGATCCTGCCACGGGCGGCACGGCCTACAGCGACCTGAGTGGACAAAGCTTCCCGAGCAATGTGTCGGGCACGCTGACCAACAGCAGTAACGATGATATTACGGTTACGTTTACGTTCACACCAAAACTGGCGGGTTGTGCCGACGGTACGCCGGTCACGGTGGATGTGACGGTAGAGCCCACGCCGGCGATGACGGCAACGCTGAATACGGCCTCGACGATCTGTGAAGGAGGTAATGTGGACATCGACCTTGCCAGTCCTACTGTGCCGAGCACGCCGGGAGATCTTACTTGGGACCTTGTGGTGAGCAGCACCGACGATCCTGCCACGGGTGGCACTGCCTACAGCGACCTGAATGGACAAAGCTTCCCGGGCAATGTGTCGGGCACGCTGACCAACAGCAGCGACAACGATATTACGGTAACCTTCACCTTCACACCGAAGCTGGCAGGCTGCGCCGACGGCACGCCGGTGACGGTGGATGTGACGGTAGAGCCCACGCCAACGATGACGGCCACACTGAATACGGCCTCGACGATCTGTGAAGGAGGTAATGTGGACATCGACCTTGCCAGTCCTACTGTGCCGAGCACGCCGGGAGATCTGACCTGGGACCTTGTGGTGACCAGCACCGACGATCCTGCCACGGGCGGCACGGCATATTCCGATCTTACCGGACAGAGCTTTCCGGGCAATGTGTCGGGCACGCTGACCAACAGCAGTAACGACGATATTACGGTTACATTTACGTTCACGCCTAAGCTGGCAGGCTGCGCCGACGGCACGCCGGTGACGGTGGATGTAGTGGTAGAACCCACACCATCGATGACGGCCACGCTGAATACGGCGGCTACGATCTGTGAAGGAGGTAATGTGGACATCGACCTTACAAGCACGACCACGCCGAGCACGCCGGCGGATCTGACCTGGGACCTTGTAGTGAGCAGCACGGACGATCCGGCTACGGGCGGCACGGCTTATGCCGATCTTACCGGTCAGAGCTTCCCGGGCAATGTGGCGGGCACGCTGACCAACAGCAGCGACAACGATATTACGGTAACCTTTACGTTCACGCCGAAACTGGCAGGTTGTGCCGATGGCACCAGCCAGGTGATCAATGTAATTGTAGAACCCACACCACGCTTGAGCGCAAATCTTACTACTTCATCCACGATTTGTGACGGAGGTAATGTTAACATCGACGTTTCCTCCCCAACAAATCCGGTCAATTCTGCCGATCTTACCTGGGATCTGGCAGTGAGTAGTACCGATGATCCGAATACCGGGGGAACGGCCTATGTGGATCTGACCGGGCAGACTTTCCCCGGGAATGTGAACGGAACGCTCGTTAATAACAGCACATCAGTAATTACCGTAACCTTTACCTTCACTCCGAAGCTTGCGGGATGTTCTGACGGAACCCCTGTCATTATTGATGTTGTGGTGGAACCCACACCGCAGGCAAACATTACCACAACTACTCCCGTGGTATGTAACGGAGATAATGTCGACATTGATATCAATGCAATCACCGGTCATACGAATAATGCTGACCGGAGTTTCGACCTGGTGGTAACCAGTACGGATGATGCTAATCTAGGTGGTGTAGCCTCTCTGGATCTTACCAACCAGAATTATCCATATACTATCAGTGGTGAATTGACCAACAGCAGCGACCAGGTGATCACGGTTACATATACGGTAACACCAAAATACGGCAGTTGCGCCGATGGCCCGGACGTGAGCCTGACCGTGGATGTCGAACCCACGCCTGCTGCGGATATTACCACAACCACACCGGTCGTTTGTAACGGCGATAATGTGAATATCGACATTACCGCTACTACGGACCATACCAACAATGCGAACCGCCAGTTCGATCTGACGGTTACGTCCACCGATGATGCCAATCTTGGCGGTACTGCTTCCGTTGATCTGGCCGACCAGTCCTATCCATTGAATATCAGTGGTACATTGACTAACAGCAGTGATCAGGTGATCACGGTGACCTATACCGTAACACCGAAGTATGGTACCTGTGCCGATGGAAATCCGGTGGATATTACTATCGATGTGGAACCAACGCCTGCGGCGAACATAATTACTACTACTCCGGTAGTATGTGACGGAGATAATGTGGATATCGATATTACCGCGATATCGACGCATACCAATAATTCGAACAGATTATTCGACCTGGTGGTCACCTCTACCGATGATGCTAATTTATCGGGATCCGCCTCTGTGGATCTGACGGACCAGAGTTATCCGCATACCATAAGCGGCGACCTGATCAACAGCAGCGATCAGGTGATAACCGTTACCTATACCGTAACTCCGAAATACGGATCGTGTGCCGATGGTGCGCCGGTGAATCTGACCGTGGATGTGGAACCGACACCTGCGGCGAACATTACGACGTCAACGCCTGTGATATGCAATGGTGACAATGTAAATATCGATATTACCGCGGTCTCCAGTCATACTAACAATCCCAACCATTTGTTTGACCTGACGGTAACATCTACGGATGATGCCAACCTGGCCGGTTCCGCCTTTGCCGATCTCACGGATCAGAGCTATCCCTTGAATATCAGCGGAGATCTGATCAACAGCAGCAATGATGTGATCACCGTTACCTTTACCGTCACGCCCAAGTACAGCGGATGTGCCAGTGGAACGCCGGTAAGTGTAACCGTGGATGTAGAACCCACACCCGCCGCGGATATCACTACCACCACACCGGTGGTGTGTAATACGGAGAATGTGAATATTGATATCACTGCTCTTACCAATCATACCAACAATTCCAACCGCTTGTTTGACCTGGTCGTGAGCAGTACCGATGATGCCAATCTTTCCGGCACGGCTTCTGTCGACCTGAATAACCAGTCGTACCCGTTAAATATCAGCGGCACCCTGATCAACAGCAGCAATCAGGTGATTACGGTTACGTA
Organism: uncultured Roseivirgaceae bacterium; assembly: GCA_964543195.1. Lineage (GTDB taxonomy): Bacteria > Bacteroidota > Bacteroidia > Cytophagales > Cyclobacteriaceae > JAGTVG01. The sequence continues at coordinate 6,537 of CAZIXF010000030.1, read as the reverse complement.
TACCGTTACGCCGAAATATGGTAGTTGCGCGGATGGCACACCCGTAAGCATTGATATCGATGTGGAACCCACTCCGGCCGCGGACATTACCACCACCACGCCGGTGATATGCAACGGCGATAATGTTTCGATCGATATCACCGCCGTTACCGACCATACAAATAATCCCGGCAGGTTGTTCGATCTGGTGGTCACCTCTACCGATGATGCCAATCTTTCCGGTTCGGCCGCAGCGGATCTGTCTGACCAGTCTTACCCACTGACTATCAGTGGAGATCTGGTAAACAGCAGCAACGATGTGATCACCGTCACCTATACGGTAACCCCGGAATACGGTACCTGTTCTGACGGATCTACCGTGAGCGTGAATGTAGATGTGGAACCTTCTCCTGTAGCGGTGGCCACACCCGCCTCCGAGACCATTTGCTCGGACGATATTACCAATATCACCATTACTTCACCCACCAACCCTTCAAGCGGTGTGATCACCTTTGATTTCACGGCCGTGGCTTCGGGTGGTGCAGGCGATGTGACCGGATTTACGGCATCCGGCAATGATGTGGCCGATGGATTCGTGCTGGCGGACCAGATACAGAATAATACAAGCGAGCCTCAGACGGTAACCTATACCTTTACCCCGAAGGCTGATGATGCCTCCGGCGGGGCCGGTTGTACCGGTACTCCTCTGGATGTGGTGGTCACTGTGAATCCTGTGCCCGATGTGGTGAGTACAACCCTTGCCCAGTCGATATGTGACGGGGGAGCGACCGATTTCACATTGACCACCAATACTACCCCAACAGCCAATGTCACCTTCGATTATGTGGTTACGGCTCCACCGGAAATTACCGGGTACACCACTCCGGTTACCGGCCTGACCGATGGCACTACGGTAAATACTACGCTGGGCACTTCATCAAGTGTGCCCGAGACAGCCACCTATACCATCACTCCCTATTTTGACGGGTGTGCCGGATCACCTATCGATGTGGACATTACGGTTAATCCGTTACCCATGGTGGATATTTCCGGATCCGAAGATATTTGTCTGGGTAATTCCGCCGATATGCCGGTAACATTAACCCAGGGCACCGGTCCGTTTACCATACGGTACAGCTCGAGCACCAGCGGCAATATCACCGAGGTGAATAACCTGAATTCAGGGGATATAGTCAAAGTGACTCCGGATGTTACCGGTACTACGGTTTACAGGATCACCTATATTGAAGATGCCAACGGATGCAGCGTCTCAGGCAACCCGGTTTCTGCTGCCGGCGATTTCATAGTCAATGTATCACCGGAGCTTACGGCCTATATCAGCACGACCAAGGATGAGGTCTGTGCCGGTGATGATGTGGTTATAAAATTCAATCTCGATGGCGGCGTGGGCCCCTTCGACGTGACTATTGAAGTAAACGGAACGCCTGAAACGCTGACCGACATATCGGATGGGGATACGAAAACATATAATCCGCTGATATCCACAATTTATGAGCTGACCGATGTGGTTGACAACGGCTTTACGGGTTGTGAACCCAATACTTTCGGTTCTCCCGTCGAGGTAACGGTATATGACTATCCCACGGCTCATATTTCGGGTGATAATACCATTTGTGAAAACGATACGGTAACGCTGGAGATCGAACTGACCGGCACGGGACCATGGGATGTACGGTATACCGATGACGGAGGTGTTTCCAAATTCCTGATCCCCAGTATTGAGAAAAACGGTACACCCACGATTCATGAGCTCGAGTTGGTTCCGGAAGTGGGCACCACGGTCTATGAACTGGTCGATGTACGCGACTTCGGCAGTCCCATTGTCTGTATCGGCACCGTGGCCAACGGCAACGTGACCGGCTCGGCTACCGTGGATGTAAACGCGCTGCCCACGGCATCGATCTTGGGCACCACCGACATCTGTAACGGCGATGACACGAACATTGCCTTCAGCCTTACGGGTAGCGGACCGTTTGATGTGGAATACTCCGATGGGGATACGGATCATACACTCACCGGTATTTCTGACGGCCATACGGTGACGGTTTCCCCGGATACCACCACCACGTACAGCCTGGTGTCGGTGACGGACAGCAACACGCCCGGCTGCGGACCGGAAGATCTGAGTTCCGAAGTGGTGATCACCGTGAACAACCTGCCCACGGCCACACTGACCTCCGACACATTATATGTCTGCGACGGTACTGAGGTGGAACTGCTGGTCGATCTTAGCGGCGACGCACCGTTCACCCTCGAATATGAAGATAACCTCGGTAACCAGTACACGGAAGTGATCAATGCCAGCTCGGCTGAGCTCAGTCATACGCCTCCCGCCGGAGAGGTGGTATATAGCCTTATTTCCGTTACCGATTCCAATAATCCGGTGTGCAGCGGTCCGGTCTCCGGGGAAACCCGCGTGATCGTGAACGAACTGCCGACCGCCTATCTCAGTGTAGGGGGCGTGGAAAGCGGCAACAGCAGCGTGCAGATCTGTGAAGGCGAGAGCGCTACGCTTACCTTCCGGTTTACCGGCACCCAGCCTTACCGGCTGCAGTACGAGATCAATAGCGGTACCATCACCACGGTGGAAGACATCAACTCGGATACCTATACCGTGGACGTAAGCCCGGAATTCACTTCCCGTTACCGGATCGTTTCCATCGAAGACGGTAACAACCCGGTTTGCAGCGGTACTTTCTCCGGTGTGGCCGACGTGGTGGTGGAAGAAACGCCGGTAGCCGATTTCAACGTGAATAACCTCGAGGGTTGTGCCCCGCTGGATGTGTTCTTCGATAATTTCTCCACGGGCAATCTCCAGGGCGAAAACACGGGTTATTACTACCGTGAAAAAGGCGAGACGGCCATGAACCTGCTGTCGTCCGACCTGTTCACTTCATTTACCTTTGAAAATAATTCCGATACGGTGAAGACTTACGAGGTGTTCTTCATTGCCGAAACCAGCCTGGGTTGTGCCGACACCACCGGCAAGGAGATCCACGTATCGCCCTCGATACAGCTGGACATAACACGCGTGGATCCTGAGGAGGGATGTAACCCGTACACGGTGGAATTTGCCAACAACAACCCGATGCCCGGCACGCAGTATATCTGGCAGTGGGGCGATGGCGAAGCGAGCGACACGACCACGACGGAGACGTCGGTCACACATACCTTTGTGAACAGCTCTGTCGTATCGGCCAAGACTTTTGTGGTGACGGTGACCGGTATCAATCCGGCCACGGGCTGTGAGCAGTCCATGGTGCATAATGTTCGGGTGAATTCCGATATTGTGCTCGACGTGGAAGCCGATGTGAATGAAGGCTGTGGTCCGCTGTTTGTGAATGCCAGCAATAATTCGCAGGGCGTGTCGACCCATACCTGGTTCTACCGTGTGAAAGGTGTGGACGAGCGGCAGGAAGAAGTGGACACGCCGTTTGCCACCTGGGAGCTCAGGAACCAGACCGATGATGCATTGACCTACGAGCTGATCTATATTGCAGAGAACCGCTTTGGCTGCCAGGAATCGGATACGCTCGAGGTGGTGGTATGGCCCGAGCTGAATGCTTCCTTTGTGGCCAGTCCGGAGCGGCAGATCCTGCCCAATACCACGATCGAGCTGGAAAACAACACCAATGCCGGGCCGTGGGATTATAGCTGGGATTTCGGCGACGGCAGCACCTCCGATGATCCGGAGCTTCAGGAATACTCCTACGAGACCTATGGTAATTACCAGATCCTGCTTACCGTGAGCTTCGGCCCGTGCGAGGATACCCATTCCGAGTCGGTCGTGATCGAGCCGATCACCCCGGTGGTCGATTTCACTGCCGACATCACCGAAGGATGCCGTCCGCTTACCGTGAATTTCATCAACAATTCGCAGTTTGCCGATGAAGATTCCTATTACTGGGAGTTTGGCGACGACCTGGGCTTCTCGAATGCGGAAGACCCGACCTTTACCTTCTACGATCCGGGTGTGTACCGGGTAAGCCTCGAGGCGACCAACGACCTGGGTATTGTGGTCAGGGAAGAAAAAGAAATGTATATCACCGTATTTGAAACGCCGGTGGCGCAGTTTACCGTACGGCCCAAGCTCGTCTATATACCGGATCAGCCGGTTTATACTTCCAACCTGAGTTATGGTGCCACGCAGTTCCTATGGGATTTCGGTGTGGAAGGCACTACGGATGATACGTCGACCGAGGAAGAGCCCATTTACACCTATACCCAGACCGGGGTGTATGATATATCCCTCTGGGTTGTGAATGATGAAGGTTGTGAGGATTCGGTGCTGATGGAGCAGGCCGTGGTGGCTGAAGAGGGCGGTGACCTGAATACGCCGAATGTGTTTACGCCGAACCCGGATGGTCCTACTGACCCGGGTGGAGGTGGCGGCGGTACAGTCGGTGCGCCGGCCTATAACGATATCTTCCTCCCGGTTGAACGGGGTGTGGTGGAATTCCACATGCAGATCTTCAACCGCTGGGGCGAACTGCTCTTCGAGAGCTTCGACAAGAACATAGGCTGGAACGGATATTATAAAGGGAAGCTGGCCCCGTCGGATGTGTACATCTACCGGCTCGACCTGAAGCTGAACGACGGCCGCCAGGTAACCCGGCTGGGGGATGTGATGCTGGTGAGATAGTCAGCGAAAGCGATTTGCGATTTGCGATTTGCGATTTGTGACTTGAGATTTGATGCGATGTGGCGATGTGGTGATGTGGCGATGTGGTGATGTGTAACGTCACTCCGAGGCAAAGCCGTGGGAGTCCCCTAATAACGGACGCGGCCCCTAAAAGGAGATTGCCGCGTTGCCGTTTTTGGCTGGTCTCGCAATGACGTTCCGGGCGGTGGGATTACAGAACTAAAATTGGAATAAAAAATTTATTTACCTAATTTACCAATTCGAAATAAAGCGTATATATAGATAATGTTAAGGAGAGCACTGATATCGATCGCCGCAATATGTATTATGGTGGAGCTGCAGGCACAGGACCCCCAGTTTTCGCAGTACTATGCCTCTCCCATATATCTTAACCCTGCCTTTGCAGGCACAGGTCTCCGGCACCGGATAGCCCTGAACAGCCGTATCCAGTGGCCCAGCCTTCCACAGGCTTTCGTGACCCATGCGTTCAGTTGGGATATGAACCAGCCCAGTTTCAACAGCGGTTTCGGCCTGATCGTGATGGCCGACAAGGCGGGTTCCGTAGCCCTGAACAATACGAGTGTGGGACTGGTATATGCGTATAAGTTTTATTTCGGCAACAAATGGGTGCTCAGCCCGGGGCTTCGTTTTGCCTATGCCATACGAAGCATCGACCGGGCTAAACTGCTTGCCGGCGACCAGATCGAGTTCGGCGCCGGGTCGGGAATACCCCCGAGCATCGACCCGGCCCTGATGAACCTCAAGAACACCAGTTATTTCGATTTCGACTTCGGCGGGCTGATGTACAACGACCGGATATGGTTCGGCATGTCGGTGGCGCACCTGAGCCGGCCCAATGCCTCGTTCATCCAGGATGAATACCGGCTGCCCATGCGGTTTACCACCCATGCCGGCGTGCAGATCCCGCTGAACCAGGGATTGTTTGCCTCGGACCGCCCCACGCATATCGCACCCTCATTCATTTATAAATCACAGAAGGATTTCAATCAGCTCGATTTCGGTGTGAATTATTATTATGAGCCGATCAATATCGGGATCTGGTACCGCGGTATACCGATCCAGCAGTTTACCGGACCCAACGGCGACAGTTACCTGAACCATGATGCGCTGATCTTCCTGATCGGTTTTGCCGCCTGGAATTTCGAGATCAACTACAGTTACGACTTCACCATCTCCGAGCTGGGGATCAATACCAACGGCGCGCATGAGTTCTCCCTGATCTACCAGTTCAAGGTCGGGAAGTTCAAAAAGCTCAAGGAGAAGCACAAGCCGATCCCATGCCCGGCTTTCTACAACAACAACCTGAACCTCAATCCCCCGGCCTGGGTGAAATAGTTCAATCGTTCACTGGTTCATTCGTTCATTGGTTCATTGGTTCAATCGTTCAATCGTTCAATCGTTCAATCGTTCAGTAGTTCATTGGTTAGGGTTTAGGGTGTAGCTGATAGCGGTTAGGTGTTAGCTGTTAGGTGTTAGCTGTTAGGTGTTAGCTGTTAGGTGTTAGCTGTTAGGGCTACGAGCTACAAACTGCGAGCTACGAGCTACGAGCTACGAGCTAAGAGCTAAGAGCTAATAACTCCACCACAAACAACCGGTCCCCGTCCAAAAACCCTCCACCTTTCACCTTTCACCTTTCTCCACCCTCCATCCTCCATCCTCCACCCTCCATCCTCCATCCTCCATCCTCCATCTTCCATCTTCCACCTTCCACCTTCCACCCTCCATCCTCCACCCTCCACCCTCCATCCTCCATCTTCCACCCTCCATCCTCCACCCTCCATCCTCCACCCTCCATTTCGTTCATCGGTTCATCCGTTCATCCGTTCATTGGTTTAGCGGTTAGGTTACCACCCCAACCGGTCCCTAACACCTAA
>CAZIXF010000029.1:25008-65580 GCA_964543195.1 uncultured Roseivirgaceae bacterium | reverse complement strand
ATTTCTGGGCTATTTGATTAAGTATAAGAATTTCAAAACCCTATATAATTCTTTAATTATCAATAAATTGCGCTTAATCGGCCCTTCGGGCGAAAGATTTATGAATTTTTCGGGTTAATTAGAATGCTTTTATTTATCTGTGCCTGAACAGCATCTGTAACTCCTAAAAATAAAAGCAGGCATGTAAATAGAAATCGTAACATCGAAATTAATTCTTTTAATCCTGACGCAGGTCGGTCCGGTCATATCATAAAAAACCTTCATCCCCTTTCATAACCGCCAAATATTTCCCATTTTTATCCTGTGTAATCATACGACTTTTTTTATTATGAAACGAAATATCCTCCTCGACTTAACCTTTTGGATTGCACGCATTGTTAAAACCGGGCACTGTAATTTTCTTCGTTACCCATTGCTCTGTATGGTGTATGCTTTCAAACCTGGACGGATAGTACCTTTGCTTTCCCTCTTATTCATCTTCTACGAAGGACATGCCCAACCCCAAAAACCCAATTTTGTCATCTTCATCGCCGATGATGTCAGTTGGAACGATCTGGGTTGCTATGGCAACGAACAGGTCAAAACCCCCACCATCGACCGGCTTGCGGATAACGGGCTGCTATTTCATAATGTGTACCTCACCACCAGCTCCTGCAGTCCCAGCCGTAACAGTATCCTGCTGGGTCGCTATCCTCATAATACGGGAGCCGCCGAGTTGCATACCAAGCCACCCATCCATATGATGTCGCTTCCCGAAATGCTGAAGAATAACGGCTATCATACCGTGCATTCCGGCAAATACCATCAGGGTGATTTTTCAGAAGTGGCCTTCAGCGAAATTCACAGGGAAAGTGAAAAGATCACCAACGGCGGAGAAGGCATGTGGCTCGAGAACATACAGACCCGGCCAAAGGACAAGCCTTTTTTCATGTGGTTTGCCGCACTGGACGCCCACCGGGCCTGGGGTCCCAATGAGTTCAGCGGAACGCACGACCCGGCCTCGATCGATCCGCCGTTTTATCTCGCCCGGGCCGATGCCACCCGGAAAGACCTGGCCCGGTATTATGACGAGATCTACCGGTTCGACCATCATATCGGGCTGGTCACCGAAGAGCTGGAAAAGCAGGGCGCCCTGGACAATACGATGATCATCATCATGGCCGACAATGGCCGGCCTTTCCCCCACAGTAAGACAAGGGTGAATGACCGCGGCATGAAAACGCCCTTTATCATCCACTGGTCGGAAAAGGTGGCCCCGGCCACGGAAACCAATGCCCTGGTGAGCGTGATCGATATTGCACCTACCTTCCTGGATCTTGCAGGTATTGAATCCCCTGCCTCCTTCCAGGGCCGGAGTTTCTCGAAACTGCTGGATAACCCGGAAACCGGTTTCAGAAATTATGTGTTTGCCGAACATAACTGGCACGATTACGAAGCCCATGAGCGCATGGCACGCAATAAGAACTTCATGTATATCCTTAATTCGAGGACCGAACAACCCCAGATGGGTCCGGCCGATGCGGTGGGGAGTCCCTCTTTCGAGGATTTGCTCAGGTTGCGGGGTAAAGGTGAACTGACCGCCATTCAGGCTGACATTTTCGTAACGCCAAGACCAAAGGAGGAATTCTACGATTACAGGAACGATCCCCTGCAGTTGACCAACGTAGCTTCCAGACCCGAATACCGGGAAGAGCTGCAGGCCCTGCGTGACATCCTGAACCAATGGATGGAAGAGACCGGCGATAATATCCCGGCCAACCTTACCCGCGATTGGTATCTCCACGAACCGGGCTATGTAGAAACCCGCTACCGGGGCGACCGGGGCGAAATGCCCGGCGAAAAGCTGAATGCGGTGGAAAACAACAATCCGGGGCCTTTTTAAATAAGTCATATCCGGTCAGCCCTGTTCTTTCCTCATGCAGAACAATTGAATTTTCCGGCCACATATCGTATCTTGAGGGGCCGTAATTTCATCAAATAGTTATTTTTTATTTCAATACCATGAAAAACATCAACATAAGATTTTTTAGAAACTTTTTGCTGCTGGTCTTTACCTTAATTTTAATCTTAACGTTCTCCTGCTCTCCAACCGGCAATTCAGGGGATAATGACATTGGGCAGAAAACTGATAATACACCGGAAAAAGATGATGAGTACACCGTAGCTGCCTACATCTGGCCATCCTGTCATCATGACGATCGCTTCGGCGATATGCTCTGGCCCGAGGGAACCGGTGAGTGGGAGGTCATTAAAAAAGGTACTCCCCGCTTTGAGGGGCATTACCAGCCGAAGGTACCTTTATGGGGCTATGAAATGGACGATGACCCGGAAGTCATGGAAAAATGGATCGAGGCGGCCACCGACCATGGTGTCAACACATTCATCTTCGACTGGTACTGGTTCGATGAGGGCCCTTTCCTGGAAAGTTCACTCAACAACGGATTCCTGCAGGCCGCCAACCGGGATAAAATGAATTTTTACCTGATGTGGGCCAACCATGATGTGAAAAGAAATTACTGGAATGTACATAAGTTCGGTGATGACGAAAGCCTGCTCTGGGATGGTGCCGTGGACATGAAAAACTTCAGGATCATCGTGGCACGGGTCATCGAAAGGTACTTCAGCCAGCCCAATTACCTGAAGATCGACGGCAAACCCGTGTTTTCCATTTTTGCGCTCTGGAACCTGCTCGAAGGACTTGGAGGCCTGGACCCCGCCCGGGAAGCGCTCCGGTATTTCAGGGAGGAGACCCAAAAAGCAGGGTTTCCTGGCCTGCATCTGCAGCAGGTGGTTTTCGGAAGTCCATCTGAAGAACTGGTCAGAAGGATCGATGCGCTGAATTTCGACAGTGTGACTAAATACAACTGGGGCTGGCAGCAGGAACAGGATTATATCCGCTGGGGTACCCTGGCCAGGGACCAGCGGGAAGAATGGGATGAAAAGCTTGATGTTCCTTATTTTCCCAACGTTTCCATCGGCTGGGACGATACGCCACGCTTCCCGAAAAAAGGCAAGGACGACATTGTGCTGTACAATAAATCGCCGGAGAGTTTTGCCGCCTTTCTTCAGAAAGCAAAGGAATATTGTGACGATCATCCGGAACAAAAGAAACTGATCACCATCTTTTCCTGGAACGAGTGGGTCGAAGGCGGTTATTTACTGCCGGACATGAAATACGGTTTCCGTTATCTCGAAAAAGTAAAAAAGGTGATGGAGGGCCCTTACGATCCGTACTCCGATTGATGGATGGATGCGGAAAGATGGAAAAGCAAAAAAAGCATTGTATATCCCCTTTATTTGGGTTGCTGTTTGGACGGGCCGCCTACTTCAAAAGTATATATGTCGTCCAGGGTAAGATCTCCAAATTTTGACGAGGTCACCTGATGTCTTACTTCTGTCTGTTTGTAAAAAAGATTTCCCGTAAGTTTCCAAAATCCGGGTAATGTTCTGAAAGCCTCCAGACCAAATTCGTATTCTGTATCTGTGAATATATTTTTTCTGGTTTTTGCGAAAACTTATTCCTTTCGTTTCCCGCCTCAGCAGGGAAATTATTCTGGCCCGGGATAAAAGATCAAAAATTTTTAATACCGTATTACGGGTCACACTCATTTGCTCGGCAAAATGGATCTATTCAAATCTTTTGTCGGATTTGATCTCATTGAGCTTATCGGCTTTGCTTTCAACCCACCCGCTCTTATCCGTTTCATGAATGTCAAAATCCGCCACGTACGGTTTAATGTCAAGAAGCGGTGTGCCGTCAAGCATATCCACATTTTCAATATGCAGGATATTCTTATCCATTTTCAATAATTTCACAACCGACAGTCCGATTGGATTTGGTCTTCGGGGAGCTCTTGTGGAGAAAACTCCTCTACGGGTTTTATCAAGAAAAGGCGTGGTCTGCAATTCATATCCGGCAGATTTATGAAAATAATATATCAGAATGATATGTGAAAATCCATCAAGGTCTGTCAATCCTGCTGTAAACTCTTCATTTAATATGATTTTCCCTTTTATGCCTTCTGCACCTTTCGACTGAATGGGCATCCCTTCTTTTTTCTTGAAGGGTGTATATATGGTGCCTATCGGTTCAAATGTTATTTTCATATGCATTAATTTTGCCACAATATATAATATGAGGTCACAATACCGGCCCTCACCACATGATAAATTTTTCTTAATAGGTTTGCCGCTATGCAATTTTGGACCAACTTATTCAATATAGACGACATACCCGGATCTTCAAGTGTTAAGTTACATAATCATTCACAATTTATACACGGGAAAACCCTGACTTAGGCCAGCGATTTTTAACATCATACCGATTATTTGAAAAAATGATTGCCGGTCTTATTCAATCCTTATTTCTTTCTCCCCGGTGATCCTGCCCGGGGTGACCTGTACATGTTTATGAGAAAGAGGGACCTTTTCTCTTAATCTGGCTTAACAATACTCCGGTAAATACAATTACAAGCCCCACGATATCCATAATCTGTACCTGGTCTCCAAATGCAAACCACGCCATCAACATGGTTACGGGAGGCCCCAGGTAAAACAAACTGGCCACACGGGTAGCATCAATGCGTTCGATTAACCGCCACATCAACGCATAGGCCCCCAGCGAAACAGCAAGAATCAGCCAAAGCATGGTATAGATAAATTCCTGCTCCCATTGGGTGGACAACTTCTCACACAATATGGCAGGCAAGGCTAAAGCGAATGTGGTAGCAAGGCATTGATAAAACATTGTCAGATCGATTGGTAATTTACTTTTTGCTTTTTTCAGTTCCAGCCGCCGCTGTATCAGACTTGCTACTGTAATTCCAATAACAGATCCCAAAGGAATCAGGTAGCTGAAAACGGATTTGATACTGTCAAAATCCATGCGAAAGCCCACGGTAAGCACAACGCCTAAAAACCCCAGAATTAGCCCCAGCCACTGGTAAAAGTAGGTGTGTTCACCGGTAACCGACCCGGATAGCGCACCCGTTGCCAGAGGCTGCAGAGCCACCACCAGGGCCACAATCCCTGCCGGAACCTGATTGTCCAGGGCCAGCAACACGCAGGAAAGCCACACGCCATGAGCCAGAACACCAATCAGAATATTGGGGGCCGCCACCTCCCAGCTGACCAGGCGAAAGCGATTCCTTCCCAGCAGGTAGAGAAAAACAATCAGGGTTAAGGCCAGATATCGCCAGAAAAGCAAAGTAAAAGGGCCGGTGTACGCCAGTCCGTACTCGGCACCTATAAACCCCGAATTCCAAAGAACAACAAATCCCGTTGCCAAAACAATTGTAGTTCTTTTCATCATATTTGGTAAAAATTTTTGGCAATAATGCGCCATTATTTGGAGCGCATTATGCAGCATGCAAGCTTTGTTGGCAACAGTTTTACCTATAATTCTTTCAAATATACCAAAATAGAATCATAGGATAATGTAGAATCACCTTTCTTCTGATAACTCGATTCTCTTCTCAAGCTTTTCGAAAAAATTAATCTTTCGATTAATTCATCAATTGATATCTCTTCCCCCGGATCTTCCTCCTGGTTGTATTTGCCGCTTTCGCAATTTCCTGTGATAACGAATCAATGGTTGGACCGGACCCACAGGCAATAGCTCTACAGGAAGCCGGTGATCAATCCGGTATGAATGCACGAAGGGCCCCGGCGTTCGGCGACCTGTCTATTGCTGAAATTGCCATAGCCGAAGACTTTGATGAACTGGTGGCCGCCCTGGGCTATGTAGATGCCGAACTGGATGCAGGCCTGGTGGATCTGTTTTTGAACGGAACAGACCAGTACACCGTCTTCGCTCCTACCGATGCCGCTTTTTTTGCCCTGTATGATGCCCTGGGAGTGGATGAGATCAGCGACCTTCCCGCCGACCTCGTACTTGATGTGCTCCTGTATCATGTGACCGAAGGCAGAAGGGCATCGAACAGTGTGGTGCCCAAGAAAAATCCGCGTATTATTGAAACCCTTCTGGGAGAAACCTTTGCGGTAAAGTCCGACCTGAGCATTGAGGCGATCGGAAACACCACCAACATCAAGGCAGCGGATATTTCAGCTTCAAACGGAATTATACACGTGATCGATGGGGTGATTTTACCCATAGAGTAGACCCTCGATTCATTCTCTGGTTATTGAAAAGGCAACCCAACCCGGGTTGCTTTTTTATTATCCATGGGAATTTTATACCCGGCCTCTGAAAATTAGGTTTTTATGTGGCAGTTGCTTAACTTGTTCGGTTATATCAAAATAAACACACCTTAAACCTACTACCATGAAAGCTTTTAAAATTCTCTCCTTCTTCTTATTCGCGTTATTCCTGTCTTATTTCAGTTATTCACAACCGGATGATGCCAATACCCAATTATTTCTTATCCATGAAGACAAGGTGCTTCCATCGATGGATGATAAATACCGTAATACCTCGGCGGCGCTGGTGAAACTTATGCATGATAATACGTTTACCGGCATTCAGTTCAATTCTTTCGCCCTCGATGATTTTACTTACTGGTATGTATCACCTATTGAAAACATGGCAGAGCTCGATAACGATCCTTTTGAAAAACTTGCGGGGATAGCCGGAAAGGAAAAAATGGAATCCGTTTTTTCCGGTTTTGATGACACCTATTTTTCACACCGGGATTTTATCGCCGTATTTCATCCTGACTTATCGTATAAAGCGGAGCAGCTTAGCGAACCGGGCAATAATTACAGGGAATGGCTTTATTTATATTATGAGGAAAAGCATAAGGAAAACCTGATGGATTTGATGAAGCAATGGAAGGACCTTTTTTCTTCAAAGAACGCACCACAGGGCTACGCGATATATACCAACGGACTGGGACATGAAGGCCCTGTCATCGTAGTCCATACGTGGGCCAAATCCAGGGAGGAACATATGGCCACCACCCGGAAAAGGCATGAAATGCTTGGGGAGGAAAACAATATATTATGGAAGAAGACCCGGTCGCTGGCGTATAAGATCGAATCAAAAACAGGTGTTCACCTGCCGGAATTCTCCTATTCAGCCGCCCGGGAATAAACCGTGCCCCTGACCCAGACGGAAGGCTGTCCTGCAGGTGTTTGCCCCTGTAAGACAGCCTTTTTTCTATTCAAACTCCCGGAAGAGGTGGATGATGTGAAAATCAACCTCCCTCAAGAAAGCCCTTAAATTAATACCTTTGACCTGAAATCAGGCATTATGAATAGTACACGTATTCAAACAACAGGTTGCTGAAAAAATTTCGTAATTTTAGTTAAATTTAACTCCATGTATATCAATGAATATATACCTCAAATAAAAAGGCTTTGTGAAAATCATCAGGTCAGATTTTTATATGTATTCGGATCTGTATTGACCGGCGATTTCACCGATGAAAGTGACCTGGATTTCATAGTTGATTTCCAACCGGAAGACCCTATCGAGTATGCCGAGAACTATTTCGAGTTCAAGTTCAAACTTGAAAATTTGTTAAGCCGGCCTGTGGATCTACTGGAATACCGGGGATTAAAAAATCAGCGCCTTCTCAAAAGAATTGATGAATCGAAAAAGGTGATCTATGAAACCTGAAGTATATACTTGGCTGGAAGATATAAAAAGGTCAATAGATGAAATTTTTGAATTCATCCCGGACAAAAAAGATTTTAAAAAGTTCAACAAGGATCTGAAAACAAAGAAAGCGGTTGAAAGGAATCTGGAGATTATCGGTGAAGCATTAAATAGAATAATAAAAGTAGTCCCTGATATTAAGATTTCTGATTCCAGAAGAATTATAGATACAAGAAACCGGATTATTCACGGATATGATAGAGTAACCCCGGATATATTATGGTCGATAGTAATAAAGTCTTTACCTGTATTAAAAAAGGAAGTAGAGAGACTTTTAAAATGATCAATGTCTGATGAACCATGCTACGATCGGTGATTATGCGAATGAAAATTTTTTAACCCCTTTAACCCGGTAAAAAATAATATAAGCAGCCGAGGGTATTAATCAAATGCATTTCCCGGCCAATAAATATGCTGCCAGCGATCCTTTCCCGCAACCTCCCATGATTTTTTCCGTTCAATCTTCTCACGATGACTTATTTCGAGACCTTTCTTTTCGGGATCACGCTGGCCATATCCATCGGTCCGATAGCCATCCTGATCCTCAACCAGAGCATAAACTGCGGGTTGAAAAACGGTGCCTTATGTGGTCTGGGGGCCGCATCGGCAGACCTGACCTATGCAGTGGTCGCCTTTACGGCCGGCAGCTTCCTGGTATCCTTTCTGAACGAAGGCAAGTCGTTGATACCGTTTGTCTCCGCGGCGGTGCTGATCGTTTTCGGGGCCTGGATGATCTTCTCTACCCTGAGGAAGAAAAAACCGGAGAAAGGCAGTAATTATACCCTTGTGTGCAAATGGCCTTTCGCCACCACCTACGGGTTGACCATTGCCAATCCCCTTACCATCGTGGTGTTTGCAGGCTTTGCTGGCATGATATCGACCGGGTCCCCGGGCAGGATGTTCATGCACGCGGCAGTGATATTCACCGCAAGCCTGCTGGTCCAGATGCTTATCGCCCTGGCAGGCAGCAAGCTCTCCCGGTTCCTGGCAAGGCCATCGGTATTATTGTATTTCAACCTGGCCAGCGGATTGGGAATTTTGCTGTTTGGTGCGGTTAAATTATTGTAATTCATCCCGGTGGAAAACCTGCATCATTAGCCGGGATTGGCTTAGGCGATTAACTCCGTAAATTGATTATATTTAAATCTGCCTTCACTTTATTGGCATCGGGTTTTTCTCTTACGCATTCCAATAAATGGTTATAAAGTCTTTCATTATTAATTCTTGCCTGTGGATGATATTCCATCTTCAATAATATCGGCATCTATCTTCTTAAGTGAATTGAATAATTTATTCTCTTCATTTACGATCTTTTTTATATCATGGATCATGATAAAGTGATTTTATAAGTGTTGCCAAGATCAGGGACCAGAGAATTCAATCAATAAATGGAAGGTCATGTCTTTTCCTGTACTGGTCATACACCTGGTCGAGATTCCGTTGAGCAAGTTCTGTGGTCTCAAACCGGTAGCCCGTATCGATACATAAATAATAATAATTATCGATCCTGAATTTTTCTTTTCTGTATTCTATGGTGACTTTCCTTTTTTTCAGGATCATTTCCTTATCGGTGATGGGGCTTTTCATAGTTCTACTGGTTAAGGGATATTTCTTTTCTAATTATTGGTTCATTAAAGCAAGTTACGAAAATAATGCATTTGAAAAACGGTTTTCGTAACTTGTATCGAAACGGGTTGACAATATTTTTTGGAAATGGATACCGCCCTACGGCTTGCTGCTTTCGATTGGCTGGAAGAACAGTCAATGATACACGATGACGTGCTTCCTTATTCATTATTGACGAAAGGATTCGAGTATAAAGGCCAAAAAATAACTCTGGCAGGGCCGAAGGGGATCTGGAAACCCAAACAGATGAAGTATCCGATTTCTATTATTACCACATCCGGTGGGCCTTACCAAGATTCATTTACTCCGGAAGGATTCTTGAATTATAAATACAGGGGCACGGATCCCGATCATCCCGATAATGCTGGTCTCCGGGAAATGATGAAAGAAAAAATTCCTCTGATTTATTTTCACAGTATATTCAAGGGAAAATATATCGCTGCCTGGCCGGTTTATATTATTCATGACGAACGATCGAATCTTTCCTTTACCGTGGCAGTGGACAATATCAATACACTTACTGACAACGATTTGAAATATTCGACAGCTCAGGAAGAAAGGGAAACGTATTACAGAAGATCCTATTTAACCTCAACTATTAAGGTCAGGCTCCACCAGCGATCGTTCCGGGAGCGGGTGTTGTATGCGTACCGGAACCAATGCACCCTGTGCCGGTTACGGCATCATGAGCTGCTGGATGCCGCCCATATCATTGCAGACAAGGATGAGGAAGGCGATCCGGTAGTTTCAAACGGGCTTTCCTTATGCAAGATCCACCATGCCGCCTTCGATAAAAACATCCTGGGTATTTCACCCGATTATGAAATAAAGGTCAGGGAAGATATCCTCCACGAGATTGACGGCCCCATGTTAAAATACGGATTACAATCCCTGAATAACCAGAAGATCATATTACCCAAACGCAAGCAGGACTGGCCGGATAGAGAAAGACTGGATTACAGGTATGGTAAATTTTTGAGGGCGGGGTGAACTAATTGTATTTAAAAATATTTTCCTCTAAATTATATCCCAATTAATATAATTCCAGAAGAAGAAAGAATTTTCCATTTAATGAGCGAGTTATCCTTTTCACAAAGAATAGGCCTAAAACCATTAAAAAAAGAAATACAATTAGATTCTATTGATGAAGAATTAAAAAATCAATTGTGGAATAATTATATAGCGTTTCAGGATAAGATCAGGAAACAAGATTATCACAGATTTGATTTAAATCCATGTATAAGAAATTTTATATAAATATGTCTATAATGAATTTTTTACAAGAACCTGTAGACAATATAAGAACCAATAAAAATGCATTGTCTAATATTAGATCGCTTTATTTTGGGAGATGGGAATGGCATGAAATATATTCCTTTATTGAAATTTGCATTAACTTCTCCACGAATGATATACAAAAATCATTTATGGAAGATGTTAATAAAACTTTAGAAAAGCACAATTCCGGTTATCGTTTAATTAATGGTATTATCTCCCCAATTTCTAATTCACAAGAAACGGAAACTATTGAGCATTCGATTCACAATTCACCGCACTTCAAGGAACAAATGAACATTAACAAAAGCCTTAAATATGTTGTCAGACAGAAAGAATCCAGATTATAGAAACTCTATTAAGGAATCCATATTCTCTATTGAATCCATGATTTATTCTATTGAGGGAAAAATGGATTTCTCAAAAGCAATAAAAAAACTAAACATAAGGTTAGGATTACACTCCTCCTTAATTGAAGGCATCATAAAACTATATGGATACACAAGTGATAAAGATGGAATTCGTCATGCTGTTCTTCAAAAATCTGATGTTGGCTTCAATGACGCTAAATTTATGTTGGTTTCATGCAGTAACCTTATTAACTATTTTATTGCCAATTTGAGCAAAAAAGAAATAATTTAATTTAAAAACAATGTCAACCTCATATATTGATCTCAGGGAAAATTATGAAGATATTTTTGAAAGCATGCCAGCTAACCAGGAAACAGAAATTCCCAATTTTTTTAGTATAGCAGGTATTGCTCACCTGGAGGACATTTTAAGTAATATATATGCATTTTTCTTTTCATCGGAAGGAAAACACGGGTTAAATGATCTATTTATTAAATCATTATGTGAGATAATAAGTGAGAAAACCGGGGAGGATTTTACATTCAACAAATGTTCATGCATCCGTGAGAAAGGAACTAATAAGGGAGGAAGCATTGATATGGTTCTTTATGATGAGATAGGAGATGATCAATTCCATCAGGCAATTATAGTTGAGAATAAAATTTATGCCAGCTTATTTAATGATCTTTCAGATTATTATGATTCAATAAATTCGGATGAGGATTCTAAAATAGGGATTGTACTCAGTCTGCAGAGGATTGTAACAAATAATTCAAAATTTACTAATATTTTGCACCAGGAAATGATACAAAAAGTATCAGGAAATATGGGACATTATATACATAAGGCTAACGATAAATACTGGATGTTCCTTAAAGAATTTATTGATAATACAAACTCATATTATACCTATGAAAAAATGGATGACAGTATAAAATTTTGTATGAATTATGGAGAGAAAATTAGCGGATTAATAGCATTAAAGCAGAAGGCTGAAGGCTATTTGATTGAAAGTATTAAGAATAATATCCCGGATGTAGGATGGTTATATCAAAGAGCTGGAGTTAACAATTACTCTATTACAATACAAAGAGAGGATATAAGTATAGTGATTTACATATACCTTTATGAAATCTTCAATAATAAAAAATTTAAAATAGAGATGTGGTTGAAAGGAAAGGATTTTATTAATCGCTGGTATAAAAGCGGAGATATAAATTCATTAAAAGATAATAAAATAGGAATTTCTATTTCGGATTCAAAATCAAATGTTGAATGGTTTAAAATCGGTGAAAAAACTTATAATATTGTAGATGAGAAAGATCTGGAGAATTTTGGTCTTACCGTTAAACAAATATTAGCAAATGACTGGAATGGATTGATTGAAATAATCAAAAAATAATCATATATTGTGGAAATTATTAATTCATTGTCATGCTTTTCATTTTTCATCATATCCAGCTCTTGACAAATTTCAATCAGTTGTTTTAAGTAAATAATGACCTAAATGTTCGAAATCAATGATAGAATTGATGTTTTATCTCATCTGATTTCTCCAAGGAGGGATATTAACAGACCAATATACAACTGGCATTCATTTAAACACAGTTATTCAAAAGAATTAGTTGATTTAATTATTAAAGAATTTAATCTCAATCCTGGTTCATGGGTTATGGATCCCTTCTGCGGCGGGGGCACTACATTACTTGCATGTAAGGATGCCGGAATTAATGCTCATGGATTCGATATCCTTCCATTTTCTGTTTTTTTAAGCAATGTTAAAATTCGCGATTACGCTATTAATTCACTTCTTGAGGCCAGGAAGCAATACGGGATGTCTGATAATGGTTTCTATAATAAATTTAAATTACCTGATATTCCTATATTGAAAAAAGCATTCTCAAAGGAAGTTGAAAAAGAATTGCTGCAAATTAATAATAATATTAATCGGATAGAAGATCCGTATACGCGTGATTTTTTCAAGCTAGGCCTATTAAGTATTTTAGAATCAGTCAGTAATACATCCAAATCAGGTGGTTTCTTAAGAATTGTTAATAAAAATATAAGAACTGAATCTATTAGAGAAATTTTTCTGAATAAGATCGATTCTATGATTAAAGATATAGAATCCTATAACCAGGTTGGTAATAATCATGCATTCGCAGAAGCGTTTCTTGGTGATGCCAGGAAAATTCCTTCAAAATACACTTATGATGCTGTAATCACATCCCCACCCTATCCCAACAGGCATGATTATACAAGGATTTATTCTCTGGAAATGATGTTTGATTTTGTTAAGGATAATGATGAGATTAAAAGAGTCAGATACGAGACACTTCGTTCACACGTAGAAGCCAGGAAAAAATATGATGCCTGTAATTATTCACAACCGATAATTTTACAAAAACTAATACGCAAGGTTGAAAAGAATGGAGTGAATAATCCACAGGTAATCGATATGTTGGAGGGCTATTTTGAAGATATGTTTTTAGTGCTTATTGAAATGAAAAACCACCTTAAAAAAAATGGGAAAATAGCCCTTGTGGTAAGTAATGTAAGATTTGCCGGAATTAATTTACCAGTAGATGAAATTTTAGCTGAAATCGGATATCAAACAGGTTTAAAAACTAAAGAGATACTAGTCGTTAGATATCGGGGGAACAGTTCACAGCAAATGGGTAAATATAAAAAAAATCCCTCCCGTGAAAGTATCATAATCTGGGAAAATTAATTAATTTTTTATGAAGAAAGTAGTCTATTTATTTGGTGCTGGAGCCACACATGCAGAATTATTGAGTTTACAAGGGGGTCAAAGTCATAATTGGTTAGAGGAGAATGGATTGCTTATTTCTAAAGTATCAAAAAGAGTTATTACTGAAGCTCAAAATGATGCAGATTTTAAACAAGGGGTCGAGGCTGTTACAAATAGGAAAGGACCTGTTAACATAGAATTATTAATCTCACTTTTTGAATCGAATCAAATACCTAATGGAGAAACAAAAGTAAGAAAATTAAAAGAATTAGTTGAGGCAGATATAAAGAGAATATTGTCCTCTGGCAGAATAGGCCATTTTTATCTACATAAATCATTTTTTGAATTGCATGAAAGATTAAAAATGTCAGAAGAACTTGTTGGAATTATTACATTGAATTATGATAATTTGTTAGATATTGCTTATAAAACAGTCATTGGAAAAAGGCCAAATTACTGCCATACAATAAAAGAGGGTGATGGTATTCCATTATTAAAACTCCATGGATCTTTTAATTGGTCAGGCATTAAAACTTATGGAAAAAGCAAAGACATATCAATTTTACCTTTAGGAATAAATAAGAACTATTTGAATCCGCCCTATAATTTTATTTGGGGAAGAGCTTTTTCATTGCTTACCCAGTGCGATGTATTAAGAGTAATTGGGTGTTCATTAAATCCTAATGATATTGGTTTAATTGATTTATTATTCAAGGCACATATTGAACGGGGAGATTTTTTTGATATAGAGATAATAAATTCTCAGGAAGCAGGTGAAAAAATACAATGGGATTATGGATTTTTTCCAAAAATTATTAAACCAAAAGAAATTGAAGATGGTTTATTGGCGAATGATGCAATATATGATGAGGCAGAACTTGGGAATCCTTTTAAAATCTGGATTCGAAGAAAAGCAGAAAAAATAAGAGGAAATATTTCAAATACAAGATTTATTAAAAAATGCTTTGATTCCTAAAATTCAAAATACAGATATGGCAGCAAAAATTAAGGATAGAAGAACTTTAAAGAACTGGACTGTAAAGGAATTTATTGACGATTATGTATATAGAATTGATCTCGATGCCGATTATCAACGTGAGAAAATTTGGTCAATAAAACAACAAGAAGAATTGTTAGATTCGATATTAGTTGATATTGATATCCCAAAAATATATTTAGCAGAAATTACAGACAACAACCAATTTGATTTTGAATGTATCGATGGGAAACAGCGCATGGGCACATTATTGAAATTTTTTAAACCTGAACCAGAAGATAAAACACCATTAAGGCTTCGATTTCTTGAAGAAAAATATACATATAAAGAATTACAAGAAGAACATCCTACAATAGCGAATAAGATTGAAAACTTTCAACTGAATTTTTCTATTTATAAAAATATTGATGATAAACTTATAAGAGAAATATTCAGGAGATTGCAATTGGGTATTCGTCTAAATTCTGGTGAACTTTTGAAATCAAGAACAGGGACGATACGCGATTTTATATATTTAGAAATTGGAAATCAAGGTCCTTTTTTCAGATATTCAAATCTTTCTGAGAAAAGATTTTCTCGACCATTTACTCTCGCGCAAATATGTATTAACTCATTTGCAAAAGCTAAGCCCAATAGTGATTTTGTTAGAGCGAGATTACAAGATATAGAAGATTTTTTCGATGAATATCATGACTTAAATAAGGATGACGAAAGAATTAAAAGGATAGAAAAGGTATTAATAGAAATGGACAAGGCATTTGGAAAGGATGCCCAAATTATCTCAAGTCGAGCAGTGGCCGTAAGTTGCTATCTTTTCGTTGAAGAATTATATAAGAATAAGAGTCATGAAAAAATAAAAAAATTCTCCCAATTTTTTACTAAAATATTAGATGAAATAAAATATAATATGAGTTTGTTAAGCAGTTATGAACCTCCTAAAAACACCTTGATTATGGAGGAATTTCAAAAGTATATACTCCAAGCTTCAGTAGAAGCGTATTCGATTAAGCGGCGACATATTTTTTTAAAAAAGGCTTTTGAATATTTTTTGGATCCCAAAACTAAAGGACAAATAATTGGAAATTAAGGTTTATTAAAAGAATCATATTTTATTTATTCAGGGGCTTTTGCTAAGAAAAAATAAATGAGGTTATATACTATAATAATCATAATTGATATTATAATGTTACAAAAACAACTTATCTCAATTATAATAATTGAAATAGAAAATAAAACTGTAGAAATCAACATAATAACGACCAAAAATTGTCATGCTAAAAAATAAAAAACTCGTTACCCTTAAATTCAATCAATTGTTAAAATCTCTGGCTAAAATTTAAAAATTTTTTAAAAAAATGTGTGTCTTAATTATTGCAAGTATTAATGAATTAGTATTTAATATTTTAATTGCAGTTCTAGTTTTTATTGATATAGCCCTATAATTAAAACTTAATATCTGAAATTTTTTTTGATTAACTTTTAACCATGCTATCATATTATCATAGCTATTTAAGGCCATCAAAATATAATTATTCATAATTGTTCCTATTTTAATTTTTGGATGATCCCGGTTTAATTCTAAAAGCGGTATAAGTAAAGTTTCTTTTAGTACATCATAATTAACACGGTTTTCATTTTTTTGCCACTTTACCCAAAGTAAATCCATATCTTTCAGATATTCATTGTATTCACCTTGCACAGATTTGCCTTGGGTGTCTGAAATAATCTCATCATGTATTTGTCGCAATAGATTTACATTTTCATTCCATATATCTTCATACTTATTATATATATTCATGAATTTTTCCATTTCATTTGGATATGAATATTCTAATTCATTTAATAAAGCAATTGAATTTATAACCATGTTAAATGCCTTTCTCCTAAATTTCCCACAAATATTTATCCACCAATGAAAATAGGAAGCATGGAGTAATGGAAGATGAAGTTTATCAAAACTTTCAAGGTGCGTAATTGTCCTACTTTTTAAATGATATACTTGCCGATATTTTATCGTTAGTTGCGGATAAAATTCCTTAAAATATTCGGATTGATTTTGGGTGGTTCGAGAGATTTCTTGTATGATGTCTTTAAAAAGTTTTTTGTAATTTCTATATTCTAAAAGTTTTGATACCCATTTACGCAGTTCATTTAGTAAAAATCCGGTTATAAAAACAAATAAAGTTATAAATATTGTTGCAGCAGTATTATTATCAGTATTAAATGTCTCTTTAATATAATTAATTACTGAATTACTATTGACGGAGATAAGTAACATTAAAAATGTTGGCATCTTATTGAAGATTATAAATAACAGAATTAAATAGAATTTCAGCATTGAATTTATAATCTATAGCACGAGTATTCAATTCTCTTAAATTGTTAATATAAATTGAAAGCTTATTTATTATTTCTTCTTGTTCGTTTAATGGGGGTACAATAAAAGGCATTTTTGATAAATCATATTTACTAATACTTGGGAAGGTTGATCCTTTTCCTTTATTAAATATTTCAAAACGAGACTTTAAAAAGAAATAATTTATATAATCTTGATTAATTAACGATTTAATCGAAGCAATGCCTCTACCTATACACGCATCAAAGCCAGCAATATTTGTTCTTCCGGTAGTTGATCCTCTTACACATACAAGAAGATCTCCCTCATTGCAGAATTTGGTTGGTTTTGTTGTGAATTTTGCTTTAATTGTCTTATCAAAGGGTTCAGGACCAAATTCAACCGGGCCATTTATCAGTGGAGTACCAATACCTTTAATATTATATGAAGATCCATCAGGACTTTGTCCCATTTCAATTAAATTAACTTCTCCTAACCTGCACCAAACCCAGCCTTCGGGGAGGTCGAAGGGGATTTCGTCGGGAGTGATGGGTGGAAGGGATTTTTCTTTTTTTATTTTTCCTTCGCGGATGAGTTTTTCTTTTTCGGCTTTGATCTTTTTAAGAAGTTCGGAAGCGTGGTTGGAGCCGGAGATGAGTTCGGGATGCTGCTTGCGCCATTGAGCGGTTAACTTGCCCTGAACGGCCAACTGGAGAATGGTTTCACGGAGTTTTTTTACGGTGTCTTCCTCATCGAATATTTCCCTGAAATTGTTCTTTATGATCGACCAGTTATGATTGATGGATTTGCCGTTATTGGGATTGGTTAATTGATATAAGGATGCTGAGGCAAAGTTTCTTTTTTGTTCGATCCGTTGGAAGGTTTCTTTTTCAAGGGATTCGATTTGTTTGAAAAGAATTTCTATCTTTTCGATAATTGCTTTCTGTTCATCTAACGGGACAAAGGGAAAAAGTAATTCTTTTAACGATGTAGCATTTACATTTGGCTGTCCAGTTCCTGAAGTTTTATTATTCAACTGCTTCCAATAGAGAGGTGATTCCAAAAAAACTTTTTCATAATGTGGAAATAATTTTTTCGTGAAAGGTATTAATCTAATAAGATATGATGCAAAAACTGATTTTATATTTATGTTTTCAACTATATATGATTTGCCAATCGTACCTCCAGTTCTAGCAATCAAAATATCATTTTTGTTTAAAATATATTTTTTGGATTCGGATTCTGTAATTGCACATCCTGGAACTGTTTCCCAATTAACCTTATTATCCTGGATATCAGTTATCCTTAAAAATCTAATTCCAGTTGAATTTTGTTTCGCTGATGCTGTATATCCATAATGGATGCGACTATTTATATCCCCTAATCTACACCAAACCCACCCATCAGGTAACTCATATGGAATTTCATCTTTCTCAATCAGCGGCAAGGGTTTCTCCTCTTTAATCTTCCCTTCCCTAACCAGTTTTTCTTTCTCGGTTTTGATCTTTTTAAACAGTTCTTCGGCACTGTTTTCGCCGGTGATGAGTTCGGGATGTACTTTACGCCAGGATTCGGTAAGCTTGCCGGTGATGGCAAGCTGCAAGATATAATCTTTCAGCCTGGCGGCATTGGAAGGATATTTCGTCAGCTCGTGAAAATGGTCCAGCAACAGCATCTATCCGTGATTTAATGATTCGTCCAGTATTTTGATGATCTCGTCCTGCAACTCCCGGATCTTCTTTTCGGATTCCCGATACCGTTCCAGGATCTGCTCCGGATCGCCCAGCTCTTCCTCCGGTAAATGGGGATTTTTAATATCCAGGTTAAAATTCCTTTTTTCGATTTCTTCCACAGGTACCTTCCAGGCGTATTCGTTATCTTCACGCTGGTCCCACCATTCTTTTTCCCGGTCGAATTCTTTTATGTCAATGGGTTTGGTTTTGTTATACGATTTTACGCCGGGAGGATAAGGATGCTCGTAATACCAGACTTCCCGGGTCGATTTACCCTTCTCAAAAAATAATAAATTGGTTTTTATCCCGGTATAGGGATTAAATACCCCATTAGGCAACCGTACGATGGTATGCAGATTGCATTTATTTAGCAACTCTTCCTTGATCCGTGTTTTAACGCCTTCGCCAAACAAACTTCCGTCAGGTAATACCACTGCCGCCCGGCCGCCCTCCTTCAGTAATTTCAGGATCAATACAAGGAAAAGATCGGCCGTTTCCTTGGTCCTGAATTTTTGCGGGAAGTTCAGGTCGGTCCCTTCTTCTTCAGTCCCACCAAAAGGAGGATTGGTCACGATCACATCTACCCGGTCTTTGGATGACCAGTCGTTGTATGGCCTGACAAGATAATTATCATGCCTGATCCCCGGCACCTCGATATCATGCAGCATCAGGTTGGTGGTAGCCAGCATATGGGGCATGGGTTTTTTCTCCACGCCCGTAATCGATCGCTGCAGTAATTCCCAGTCTTCCGGTGTATTGGCCTGCTTCCTGAGATGCTCCAATGCACAGACCAGGAACCCGCCCGTCCCGCAGGCTGGATCCAGCACCTTTTCACCAAGCTGCAGGTCTACCATATCTACCATGAATTGAGTCACTGCCCTCGGGGTATAATATTCACCGGCATTGCCTGCACTTTGCAGATCCTTCAATATCTTTTCGTAAATATCATTGAAAAGATGCCTTTCCTGCTGACTGTTAAAATCGATCTGGTTGATTTTATTCACTACCTGGCGGATCAGTGTGCCGGATTTCATATAATTATAGGAATCCTCAAAGATGGACCGTACCATCCAGCCCTGGGGCTCGTCAATGGCATTGACCGGCAATTCCTTCAGGGTTTTGAACAGTTCATTATTGATAAAATCCAGCAGTTCCTCGCCGGTCATCCCTTCTTCATCCGCTGCCCAGTTCCTCCATCGCAGTTTTTCTGGCATGGGCGACTGGTAATCATCCTTGGTAATGCTCCATTCCTCTTCCTTATCGTCGAAGATCTTCAGAAAAAACATCCATACCAACTGGGAGATGCGCTGTGCATCGCCATCCACACCGGCATCTTGCCGCATGATATCCTGAATGGATTTTATGGTGGTTGAAATATTAGTCATTTATCTGATTCTTATTTACGCTGTTTTATACAATTCATTTTCCAATTCCCTGATCGCTTTTTCAAAATCTTCCTTCCTGCCAAAAGCCCGCACCAACTCCACCGGGGTGCCATAATCGCTCAATGGCCGGACTTTTAAAATATCATTGGATTCAATCGATGTAATTCCCTCGTTTTCATATTTATCCAAAATTGCTTCAATCACGGCCTGCGCCTTTTCACCATATTTTGCCCAGTAATGCTTTTTCCGTACATTTTGGGCTCTTTCTTTTCGTGTCCGGGGCGGCTGGTCGAAAGCTACATGACATACCAGGTCGAACGGATCCATGTCCTTGTCCACCTCTTCAGCCAGCGGTTCCCATAATACCCCTTTTTCCGCCAGTTCGTTGATCACTTCCGACTTTTTTTCCGATGAGGACCATTGACTTAAGAACGCATCTAGCGTGGAATATTCATTAAGGATATTTTTCCGGGTGTAATCTTTTAACGATTCGGTGATCAGTTTTCCATCACTCCCATAATACTGTACCCTTTCATGGATCACCTGTACCGGAACATTGTTGATATAGTATTTTCTTGGTATATTGGTATCCTCATCCTCACTATCAAGACTTATAAAAATTTCTTCTTCATCAGGAAGAATATCATCCTCTAAATGTTTCGTCTCATCGGTTTCAGGTGGAACGACAGGATCCTCCGGCGCAGGTTCATATTTTTGTACGGGTTCACCGTCAAATTCCGGATCGGCAAACAAATTGGTTACCTTCCTGAAATCCATAATGGTAAAATAGACCTTTCCTTCCTCCTCCCGGATCCTGGTACCCCGGCCAATGATCTGTTTGAATTCGGTCATTGACTGTATATTGGTATCCAATACGATCAGCTTCACCATTTTGGTGTCTACCCCGGTAGTAAGAAGTTTTGAAGTAGTAGCGATCACCGGGATCCTTTCCTCCACATCCACGAAATTATCCACCTCCCTGACCCCTATTTCATCATCCCCGGTAATGCGGACCGCATAATTGGGGTGGTCCTTAACCAGGTCGGCATTTTCATTCACCAGGGCCCTTCTCATTCTTTCGGCATGTTCCGTGTCGATACAAAAGATAATTGTCTTTGAAAAGCGATCGGTATTCCGTAAAAATTCTGTGATCCTGGACGCGACAATCTGTGTGCGCTCATCGATCACCAGGTTCTTATCAAAATCTTTGGTATTGTAAATACGGTCTTCTACCTCATGCCCGTACTTATCCCTCTTTCCCGATTCCGGCCGATAACCTTCATCAATGTCCATGGAAAGCCGGATCACCTTATAGGGCGCCAGGAATCCATCTTCAATACCCTGTTTCAACGAATAGGTGTAGACCGGCTCGCCGAAATAGGCCAGGTTCGACACGTCCTTGGTTTCCTTTGGGGTGGCGGTGAGCCCAAGATGGGTTGCATTCCTGAAATACCGCAAAACCTCATGCCACACCGAAGCTTCCGCCGCACTGCCCCGGTGGCATTCATCGATCACCACCATATCAAAAAAATCGCTGGAAAATTTCTGGTACACATTCTTGATGTCCTCCGTTCCGGTAAGGCCCTGGTAAAGGGCGAAATAGATCTGGTAGGCCTTATCGATCTTCCGGTTTTTAATGATGGTCATGATATCCTGGCCGAAGGGTTTGAAATCTCCGTTTTTTGCCTGGGAAATGAGAATATTCCTGTCGGCCAGGTATAACACCCGTTTTATTCTCCGGGCTTTCCATAAACGGTATATGATCTGAAAAGCCGTATAGGTCTTACCCGTGCCCGTCGCCATGACCAGAAGAATACGATCCTGGCCCCCGGCAATTGCTTCAATGGTCCGGTTAATGGCATTCTGCTGGTAATACCATGGGGTCATTCCCTTTTCATCTAGATGGTAATCCTGCTCGACCAGCTCGGCTTTTCCCGGTTCATCGAGGTGTTTATATTTTTTATATTTTCCCCAAAGTATATCCGGTGCCGGGAACTGATCCAGGCTGATTTCCTTTTCCACCGGCCCGGATTCCACGGTTTTGTCATGGAATATAAATCCAGCCCCATTGGAAGAAAACACAAAGGGTATGTGGAGCGATGCGGCATAATCGAGCGCCTGCTGCATGCCCGCACCTATTGAATGATTGTTATCCTTGGCCTCCACAATGGCTATGGGAATGTTCGGCTTATAGAAAAGAAGGTAATCGGCCCGTTTTTTCTTGCCACGAGCGTACTGTTTTCCCCGCACGATAATCCTTCCGGCAGTAAAGGTAAACTCCTCCCTCACCTGGGTTTTCCAGTTCCACCCTGCCTGTCTGATGGCAGGTGAGATATACTGCGAGCAGATATCCCTTTCCGATAATGTTTTTGCCGGAGGCATCAGCAGTTGAATTAAAAAATTTACTTAAATATCCTGTAAGTTAAGAAAAATCCGGATAGATGAAAATCCCCTATATTTTATTTAAATTTAAACTACTACTTTTTAAACTTTGAAAGACCTCGATTATTATATCGGCCATTTCAGAAGCCTTCGCCGGGATTACAGTTTCGGAGGAGCCCCCCATAAGCCTGTTCTGCTTTTGTCTGTAATAGAGGCATATGAGGAAGATATATATCAAACTAATAAAATTTATTTATCTGCTGATCTAGTTGATAAGTTCCGAAGCATTTGGAATCTACTGGTCACTTCTGAACATAATTGTGATATCACCATGCCTTTTTATGCAATGAAAAATGAAAAAGGTGGTTTCTGGAAATTAATAACAAAACCAGGAAGAGATATCCCAATAACGAAATCCCATAGCGTACGGAGTTTTTCCGCTTTGAGGTACGCTGTTGATTATGCAGAAATTGACCTGGCATTGTTTGAACTATTTATGGATCCGGATAAAAGAAATATTATAAAATTTGCCCTGCTTGAAACCTATTTTAAGGATACCTATCCTGAATACCTACAAAAGTCCAAAATTAGTTTGATTCATCAATTTGAGAAAGATATCGTAGAAGAAGACCCCGAAAAATACATCGCTAAAATAAAAATGATCATTAATTCAGAAAGCAAGGCATCCGTTGAGGAAATCATGTATATAAGAAGAGAAGCTTTCAGGCGAAAAATCCCGGAAATCTACCATTTCACATGTGCAGTTACTGGTCACCAGACTCATATGTTGGAAAATTTCTCACTCATTGATGCCTGTCATATCCTTCCTTTCAGCGAAACCCATAACGATTCCATAACCAATGGCATAGCCTTATCACCGACTATTCACAGGGCTTTTGACCGGGGCCTTATCGGCATAGACGATGATTACAGAATACTGGTATCAAATAAATTTGTGGAGAATGAATCCTCGTTTTCTTTACGACAATATCATATGTCGAATCTGCATCTGCCTTCATCAGAACAATTTTACCCTGCAATGGAGAATTTAAGGAAGCATCGGATAAAATGGGGGTTATAGTTTTATTTTTTTGTAATATGACCTATTTTAAGTTTTTGATTAATAGCCTTCAATGGCTTGGTAAAAGCTTTTTCCATTCTGATCATGCTGTCATTCATAAAATTGATCATTTCCTGCCAATCATCTTCTTCATATAAGCTTACACCACTTAACTCGTTTTTTATTCTGCACATTTTTTTGGTATCGAGGCGCTCCCACGTTAACTCACCACCAAATGAAGATTCTATTTGTTCACGCTGTTTAAAAAGTTCATCAAAGATAAATTTATTTTCTTCAGCATCAGGTCGTGCAATGGTTACTTCCGTTCGTGCAAAAGTACCGGAAACAACAAAAGCAAGGCCAACGCCACCTAAACCGACCCCGGCAATTAACCAGTTGTCTTTACCCGGATTAATGTTTTGGAATAAGTTTGATTCTGATTTATTTATTTTTTCGAGCATCTTTCTCCAGAATTCTAATCTGATCTTGTGCCTGGCTTTAATTTCTTCCTTGGTATCAGAATCCTGAAGGTTCTTTTCTGCTATTTTAATAATATAATCTTCTACTTCTTTAACCGGTAGAATCTGGTCGACATTAAGAAACAGATGGTCCGAATGGGAATACGGAGTTATTTTGAAACACTGGATCTTAAGCTTATAATTATTAAGGAGCCATAATACAGTGCTGGTAACTTCCTTCCTGAAATTACCGGAAGCCATAATGATCCGTTGTGATTCATTTAATTCAATTTCGTCATAATCGTTAGCTTCAAAGAAATCAATAAGTTTTTCTTCAGCTTTTTCCTTTGGATCTATCTTATCAAGATATTCCTGGAAAATATCCTTTATATGGCTTTTGGTTAAGCTGGCACAATAAGAAGCATATTTAAGAACCTGCCAGACCACATCTTTCCCACTATCATCCAGCTTGTTTTCAATAACAACTATATTTCCGGATTTGTCGATGGCAAGTAGGTCAAGGCGTTCCTTATCCTTTAGAACCACATCGCCCAGCCCGATAATGGATGGATCTTCGGCAATCTGTTCCTGGATCCATTTCCCGTTGATCGCGGGATGGTTGAGTAGAATTACTTTCCGGAGTTTGATGAGATCTGCCCAAGGATAAAAAAAGAGAATTTTAAAACTCAAATTAAATAATGAAGCATTATTATTCCCGGGGATATTTTTTTGTAAAAAGATCTTGGAAAAAAGTAATATTGTTCCTAAAATTATGAAGGTGATCTCACCGATCACCCAATCATAGCTGGTTGAACAGACCCCGGTCTTCGGATCGGGGTTTTGTTTTTTTGCTTCCGGCCGCCTTGCTTTACATACAGCCTATAATTCTTTAAATTTTATTAAATTCCAATGGTTTTATGGCAACCCCTGCAACCTCCGGGGATAATAATAAAAAACAAACCCCGCATATCTTTCCTATTGAGCAACATGGAAGATAGCGGGGTTGTTGGGGTCTACTGCGTATTATTCCAGATCAAACCGGTCGGCATTCATCACTTTAACCCATGCCTTCACAAAATCATTGACAAACTTTTCCTTGTTGTCGTCCTGTGCGTACACCTCGGCGTACGAACGAAGAATAGAGTTGGAACCGAAGACCAGATCGATACGCGTGGCCGTCCATTTCAATTCATCTGTTTTTCGATCACGGATCTCATACAGATTATCCCCGGCCGGCTTCCACTTATAGGCCATGTCGGTTAGGTTGACAAAAAAGTCGTTGGTCAACGCACCCACCTTGTCGGTGAACACGCCATGCCTGGTACCCCCGAAGTTGGTTCCCAACACGCGCATACCGCCCACGAGCACGGTCATTTCCGATGCAGTCAATCCCATAAGCTGGGTGCGGTCGAGCATCAACTCCTCGGGACTCACCACATATTCCTTTTTCAGCCAGTTGCGATAACCGTCGGCCACAGGTTCAAGCGGAGCGAAAGAATCCGCATCGGTTATCTCGTCGGTGGCATCTCCCCGGCCCGGGGCAAAGGGTACGGTCACCTCATATCCTGCGGCTTTGGCAGCCCTTTCTATACCCAGGTTGCCTGCCAGTACAATCGTATCGGCCATGCTGATACCGGATTCGGCAGCAATGGGCTCCAACACAGACAGTACTTTGGCCAGGCGTTCGGGTTCGTTGCCTTCCCAGTCTTTTTGCGGCGCCAGCCGGATACGCGCGCCATTGGCTCCACCCCGCTTATCCGAATCCCGGTACGTGCGGGCGCTGTCCCAGGCGGTGGCGATCATATCGGCATCGGAAAGATCAGTGGCGGCGATCTTTTCTCTTACCGCCTCTGCATCATAATCCGTACGGCCTTCCGGAACGGGGTCCTGCCATACCAGGTCTTCCTCAGGCACATCCGGTCCGAAGTAGCGTGATTTCGGCCCCATATCCCGGTGCGTCAATTTGAACCAGGCCCTTGCAAATGCATCATTCAGGGCCTCCTGGTCTTTCATGAACTTCAGGGAAATTTCCTTGTACTTGGGATCCATCTTCATGGCCATGTCGGCATCGGTCATCATGGGGTTGTGCCGGATGGAAGGATCTTCCACATCTACCGGCATGTCTTCTTCCTTGATATTCACCGGTTCCCATTGCCAGGCACCTGCGGGGCTTTTTCGTAACTCCCAGTCATGGTTAAATAACATCTGGAAATAGCCGCTATCCCATTTTGTGGGATGTGTGGTCCAAGCACCTTCCAGTCCGCTGGTTACCGTATAACGGCCTTTGCCCGTCTTGTGCGGATTTTTCCAGCCAAGACCCTGTTCCTCTACGGGAGCCGCTTCAGGTTCCGGACCCAGCTTGCTTGCATCGCCATTACCATGGGTCTTGCCCACAGTATGGCCTCCGGCGGTCAGGGCCACGGTTTCTTCATCGTTCATGGCCATACGGGCAAAAGTCTCCCGCACCTGGGCAGCGGTTTTCAAGGGATCGGGTTTTCCATTCACACCTTCGGGATTCACATAGATCAAACCCATCTGTACGGCGGCCAGGGGATTTTCCATGGTGTCCGGCGAATCAACGTCTTCATAACGTTCGTCACTGGGCATCAGCCATTCTTTTTCGGCTCCCCAGTAGGTATCTTTTTCTGGATGCCAGATATCCTCACGTCCAAAAGCAAATCCATAGGTTTTAAGGCCCATGTTCTCATATGCAATGGTACCGGCCAGTATGATCAGGTCGGCCCAACTGACTTTGTTGCCGTATTTTTTCTTAATGGGCCATAAAAGCCGTTTTGCCTTATCCAGGCTCACGTTGTCGGGCCAGGAATTCAGCGGGGCAAATCGCAGGTTACCGGAGCCGCCGCCACCACGGCCGTCGGCAATTCTATAAGAACCGGCAGCGTGCCACGACATGCGTATCATCAATCCGCCGTAATGACCCCAGTCGGCCGGCCACCAATCCTGGCTGTCGGTCATCAGGGCATGCATATCTTTCTTTAACGCCTCGACATCCAGCTTTTTCAGCTCCTCCCGGTAATTAAAATCCTTGCCGTAAGGATTGGTTTTGGTGTCGTGTTGATGTAAAATGTCTAAATTCAATGAATTGGGCCACCATTCCGTGACAGACGACCCGGATGAAGTGTTTCCCCCGTGCATCACGGGGCATTTGCCTTTTTCTGTATTCTCCATAATGTTTACTGCTTAAATGTACCTGTTATTTGAAGTTGTATGTCTTTTATTTTAAAATTCTTAATCCCCTTCCTGTTGAAATAATCGATGATAAGTTCATCGAGTTTTTCATCTTCATAATCCTCGATCCGGTCCGTGTCTGTGCAATAAAGATGATGATGACTGGACTGCGACGGATCATACTGCATGATGCCTTTTTCAGTTTTTACCTTTTTCAGCAGACCGTTCTCAACGAATGAAT
The DNA here is from genome assembly GCA_964543195.1 of uncultured Roseivirgaceae bacterium. Lineage (GTDB taxonomy): Bacteria > Bacteroidota > Bacteroidia > Cytophagales > Cyclobacteriaceae > JAGTVG01. The sequence goes on along the minus strand of CAZIXF010000029.1, from coordinate 38,178 downwards.
CCAGCACTTTATATACCGTTCCCACCGAAATATGCGGATGGTTTTTTTTGATGTATTCAATGATTTTATCGGCCGTGGGATGACCATTCAATTTGTTTATCGCACCCAGGATGGCAATCCGCTGGGGTGTAACCCGCAGTCCTTTTTCCGAAAGTGTGTTGGCCAGTTCTTTTGTATTCATACATTGAATATCAAATGAGAATGATTATCATAAAAGATTCATGCAAATGTAATGATTCGTTTTGGAAAACTATCAACCAGTTGAAAAAAAATTAGCTGAAAAAATGGAGGGCATCTAAAAAAATATAGAAAGATCAATGCATACGGCAGAAATGAGAGGTAAAAATGGGATAACTTTAAAAGATAATATCCTGGATAAATTCCCAATTAATTATTATATTAATATGTGGCCCAATAAAATTAACTTTAACCATGCCTGAAGACCGACGTCTTGCAGCTATTATGTTCACCGACATAGTCGGGTATACCAGACTTATGGATACGGATGAGGATAGAGCTTTTGCATTGCTGAAAAAGAACAGGGAACTCCAGCGTCCTCTGATAGAGAAATACAACGGCAGGTGGCTGAAGGAAATGGGTGCCGGGATACTGGCCGGTTTCGATACCGCAGCGGCAGCGGTACGATGTGCAGGTGAAATACAGAATAAAGTCCGGAAGGAAAGCATTGGCCTGCGCATAGGTATTCACCAGGGAGAGGTAGTTTTTGAAGGTAACGATGTACTTGGTGACGGGGTAAATGTGGCTTCCCGCCTGGAAGAGATAGCGGAGCCAGGCTGCATAAATGTTTCCGGAGCCATTTACAAAGATGTAAAAAATATAACGGGGATCAGTGTTGAATTCCACGGAGAAAAAACACTGAAGAACGTAGATGACCCGATAAAAATATACAAGGTCTCCTGTGAGGAATCGTTTGATGAAACTACTCAATCGCCGGGATCCAGTCGCCCCAAAGGATCCTTTTCCAGCCTTAAATATATTATTGTATCAGGGATTATCCTTCTAATTATTGCAACGGTTTTATTTTGGAAATTTTGTTAGGCCGAAAAGGCACCGGAAACTTTCCGGTCGTACTTTCTTACCTTTCATTCTTTTTAACATGCTCTTCATGAAAAATCAGGAATCGATTATGGTCTTTTGCAGATTTTCAGACGTATAAGGGGCCTTCATGGGATGGGTGCATTTAACATTTCACCCCTGCTTCATACCCCTTCATTGCCTCACCGATCTTTATTAATTATTCAGTCAGGACCGTCTTTTATCTCCCCTTTCATCGTCAATAACAATTTGATCCCTTATCATTGTTTTTGTTCTTGCTGTATTGTATCATAGGATTAGAACTCAAAACAGACGTTATGAAAAAAGTATTGATAATCGGAGCCCATGGCAAGGTGGGCCGCATACTGACCAGGAAACTGAAAGCAGCTTCCGATTTTACCCCTGTGGCCCTTTTCCGGAAAGAGGAACAGAAAGAGCTCTTTGAGGAAATGGGCGTGGAATACAGTATCGTAAGCCTCGAAGAGGATATCGGGCAGATTGCCGAAGCCATGGCGGGCATGGATGCCGTGGTATTCACAGCCGGCTCGGGTGGGAAGACAGGACCGGATAAAACGCTGGCCGTCGACCTTGACGGGGCGGTAAAATCGATGGAAGCGGCCATTATGGCAAAAGTGAGGCGTTATGTGATGGTGAGCGCCCTGAATGCCGGCAACCGTGATGCCTGGAAAACCAGCAAGATCAAGCCCTATTATATTGCCAAGCATTATGCCGACCGCATCCTCCGGTCCATCGGCCTGGATGATACCATCGTGCGCCCGGGCCGCCTTCAGGATGAGCCGGGGACCGGGAAGATCGACATCACCGAGCCGGTATCGAAAAAAGGCGTGCCTCGCGAAGATGTAGCCTCCCTGATCGTAGAGTTGCTCCGGCACGACAACACCATCGGTAAGGTGATCGAATTCAACGGAGGTGATGAGCCGGTGGAGGAAGCAGCCGGGAGGATATGATAAACTTAAGAAAATTAAACAGTCGACGAGCCTGCGGAGTAAACAGCCAGACCTATCTATTCAAGATACCACTAAGGCGTAGAGCCGTGGAAAGATGCAGCCAGACGTATCTGGATACCGGTGCCATTTGAGTAACGAAACCGGTAGAGGAAGTGACCGGGTGTGGTTGAATCCGGGTGACCTGAATCTTTCAAGATAATTTCTCCCGTACCCGTCATTAATGCGTTTATTCAGGTAGATAAGGAGCTAATTCCCGGGATTTGAACCTTTAAAAAAGATACCGCGCACCCACAGCGCCCTGCAACCAGAAATGAAACGGATCATCGACTACTTCCATGAATAAGGTGCCGTCGATGAAAACGGCAATGGGCACATCCATGAATTTATATTCCAATCCGATCACCCCGTCAGCACCGAAATCAAAATCGGTAACCTTTCTCCCGGTGGTATACATCCATTCATTGCTTCCGGACGGTTTATAACGGTAATCGTACCGGTAATTCTGAAACCTGAACTGGCCGCCGGCTCCCCAATACCATTCGAGGCCTGCCACCCTCTCCTCGCCAATTCTGTCGATCGGATATCTGAACAGATAATGGAATTGTATACCGACCGGGGAGTATGCCTGGTATCCCAGGTACTGGAAATCGGTATATTCGAAATTATGATCGTAATACCAGTCTAAAAATTGATCATTATAGTACTCCCTCCCTGAAAACACATAGGTTCTGCCAATGCTCCATTCTAAAGCATTTCCCGGTAGATACTTTTTCACGGTAATGCCGCTGGGGTCTCCCAGCCGTACACCTATTCCCCAATTAATGGTTGAAAAACAGGATGATCCATTGTAGATGATCCTGTCGGCCAAATCTGCCCCTGAGCCGATTTTCATGTATGATCTGTCCGCTGAACTGGTAAATGCGTTTTGAGCACTGGATATATCGCTCAGCAAAATGAAGATAAATCCGATTAATATGAGTTTTACAATTTTCATGGTTAATTCGGTTGAATTTCTCTGGATTGATCTGGAAAAAGGTTTTTCATTATTTTAATGCGCAGCACACACGGCAAATTTTCAGATACCGTTATAGGGTATATGTTTACCAGGCATTGAGAAAATGTTAAAAAATTTGGGGCCTCCGGATATTGAGACCCCAAAACATGGATTTATAATGGCATTTTTCATTGCAGGTATACTATTACACCATCTGATAACAAATCCATACTAAATATTGAATAGAAGCATCTTCATTAAATTTTCCGGACGTTCTCCCGGATCACTCCATCTCGATCTCCGAGGCAGATTCGATATTTTCTTCGATGATATCGGCCAGGTCGCGGTTGCTGTCCTTGCTGAATATGATCTCGCCATCGACATTGATCAGGGCCTGGTCGAAGTCGATTCCGTCGAACAGCGCATGCAGATCGATGGTAATGAGCAGGTCATACAGCATATCGGCCGATAACTCGAAACCAGTTTCACTTTCTACTTCGAAATCCTCCGTATTTTCCCAGAGGAACATAAAAGGCGTATCGCCATAGTTGCCCTGAATGAGTACAGAAAGCGAGTCTTCTACAACCGGTATCAGTTCGGCTTCCGCCTCATGGTATGTCCCGGGGGCAATTTCTGCCAGGGGAAGTTCAGGATCGGATGTTCCGCCGAGCAGGTCAATAATATAGGGACCCGTGAAATTATATTCGTTTTCATCGTCGTCGCCGTCATCGTCGTCGCCATCATCTCCGTCATCGTCTCCGTTGTCTTCACCGTTTTCATCATCTCCGTTTTCACTGTCATCATTCATATCGTCTGTTTCGTCCTCGGACTCGAGCTCGATCTTTTCGATCCCGATCCATGCGCCGGTGATCTCGATATGTTCGGCTACACGGCCCTGGTTCAAACCGGATACCGCCCGTTCGGCGCCAATGGTCAGTCTCACTTCCGCCTTTCCGGGCTCGTCGTCATTATTGCATGCAAACAAAACAATCAGTGACAAAAAGATTGCAAGAAAAATATTGAATTTCATTGGATTAGTAATTGTTTTTTAGTTCTACCATCAGTTTCAAAATGTTCAGACGGCCTGGCTTCTTATCAGCCAGCCTGCCTTCCCGCTCTTTTCATACCAAGAAACGGACCAGATTATTAAACTAATTGATAATGAGGCGTTTCACGGAAAACCGCCCCGGGCCTCCTTTATCAAAATGACAATCCCCTGGTAAAAATGAAAATCACCCCCCCCTTACTAAAACAAAAAAACATTTTTATTTAACCGGAAATGCTAATCTTTTTACATGAGTGGCCATCAACAGGAGTATATCCAGCCGGCTTACCCGGCTTTGGCCGTGCGATAATTAAAGGATTGCTGATGTTAGAAATAAGTCACCCGGCTGAAACCTTGCGACATTTTATAATTTAAAGCCATGCCGTTACTCCAAAAATTGATACACGGTTCCTGTCGTGCAAACCTGCTTTCCAAATGAATCAGTGATCAGGGGTATTTGATCCTGAACAGCTTACGTTTTCCCTTTTTTACTTTTCTCCATCAGCATAAAACCTTTGCCGTGAATATTATTGATGGTCACCCCGGCATCCTCCTTCAGGATCTTCCGTAGCTTGTGAATATGCACATCCATGGTTTTCCGGTTGAAATAATCGTTCTTTCCCCAGATAACTTTCAATGCATCCGCCCTGGTGACAAGCTGGTTTTTGTTGCGCGCCAGTATTTCCAGCAGGTCGGCCTGCTTCCCGGTTATAGTAATGGCACGATCTCCGGTAAACAGGCAGCGTTTGCGTACATCGAAGGTAAACCGTCCAATCCGGATCGTAGCCGGTCCATCCCGACTGTGAACTTCCGGTTTGTGGGTTCGGCGGAGCACAGCCCTGATCCGGGCCAGCATTTCTTCTTCATCCACGGGCTTGGTAATATAATCGTCAGCCCCTAACTTGAAACCTTTGAGCTTATCGATCTTCAAGGATTTAGCGGTAAGAAAAATTACCGGGATATCGGGAAGCATGGACTTTATTCTTTTTGCCAGTTCAAATCCATCCATCTTAGGCATCATAATGTCCAGCAGGCATAGACCGATGGGCTCCTCCTCGATCTTTTTCAGGCCTTCTTTACCATTTTTCACCCAGATAACACCGAAATGGTTCAATTCAAGATATTCGGTTAAGATATATCCCAGGTTCTCATCGTCTTCAACAAGCAGTATTTTCTCTTGACTCATGATACTTTAGGAATATAAATATCAATTGCCGTCCCTTTTCCGGGATTGCTCTTTATGCGTATGTATCCATTATGTTTCTCAACTACCATTTTTACATAACTTAAACCGAGGCCGAAACCTTTTATCGTATGTACATTACCGGTGGGGACCCGGTAAAATTTCTCAAATACCAGTTCGAGATCTTTTTTGTGAATGCCTATCCCGTTATCTTCCATCCTGACCAGGATATGGTCCTCCCTGTTATCCGTAGTGATCTTGATCCTGGGGTTACGGTTGTTATATTTTATGGCATTATCCGCCAGGTTGTACAATATATTCGTGAAATGAATGGAGTCTGTGTACGCAGTTGAATCCCGGGCTTTCAGATCGAAGATAATCTCACCTCCTTCCTTTTCAATAAGGAATGCCAGGGAGCGTAAACTTCTGGGAATCAGGTCATGGATGTCTGTTTTTCTGAATTCAATTTTAAGCCGGGTATCTCCCAGCCTGGTGATATCGAGGACCCTTTCCACCCTTTCCTTGAGCTTTTCGTTTTCCTCTTCAAGCATTTCCAGGTATTTCGAAATGCCGTCCCTTTCCCCATTTAGTTTTTCTTTCAACACTTTATGCAGAAGAGAAGTCGAAAAAATTGGTGTTTTCAACTCATGGGTGAGATTATTGATAAAATCGTCTTTCTGACTGGAAAGGTCTTTCTGCTTTTTCCAGTTCCGGATGGTGTACCACACCCCTCCGATCAATATGAAGAACAAAAAGGCAGCGATAATCAGTACCACGCTCAATTCCCTTAGCAGATAGGCATAATGGTTGTAATAATATACACCGAACCGGTATTTTCCCTCACCCAGGGCCTCCCGTATGCGCCATCCTGCCTTTATGGTATGATCTTTCAGATCGATATCATCAGGAATATAGTCCAGGGAAGACAGATGGATCCTGCCGTCATTCGTTCCGTAAAGGATAAAATCAAAGGAAAGAAATATGCCGTTTTTTATGCTGATCGAATCGATCCTGTTACGTAATTCCTCAAGGGCAATCGTTAACCTGGCTGTATCGGGTGTCCGTTTGTTTTCATGCGCCCGCAAAATATCGATCAGTAACCCGGAGAGTTCCCTGTCATCCTCCACATTATGATGAATATCCAGCAATGTTTCATTGATCACATCCTGGAATTTTTCCTTTTCCACCTGGATGTTGAGATTCAGCATATACCCCTGTACAAGAAACAATCCAAGCAAGGAGACCAGCATGATGGCGGTTACTATATGAATGCGTTGAATTCGCATAATATACATCGCCAAATTAATATCAAATATATTGATGTCCAATACCGGGGATCCATTTAACTTTTAATTAACTCATTTTCAGAAGGAAGCTGAGGGTTTTAGCTACAAACGGGATATCTGTATAACCCGATTTTCGGCCAACGGTAAAAGATCAAAGTCACGAATGGGATTTCATTTAACTTTTATTTAACTCAATTAACCCTTTGTTAAGGGGGTTTACCTTTTGATTATCCCAATTTACATGTCATAATGAGGACTTTCGGTATATGAAATTCATGATTAATACCTTAACTTGCGGCTTCCCGGTCCTGACAACCACCCTGTTGTTTCTCCTCATCCCGCTCACCTTTTGCCGGGCACAGGATGATCTTCTGGATGTATATTTTGATTGCGATGACTGTGACAGGGAATTCATCAAACGGAATATCGACTGGGTGAATTATGTGCGTGACCAGCAGGACTCCGACGTTCATGTATGGGTGATGTCCATACGGAACGGGGGGAATGGAAGGAAATATTTGTTGCGGTTTATAGGGCGGAAAAAATATGAGTCCGTCCATTTCGAACTGGAAAAACATATTGACCGGACCAAAACCCAGGTTGAAACACAAAAAAAACTCATCGAGACACTGGCCGGAGGTTTAATGCCCTTTGCGGTAAGTAATTCGCGGATGCCCCGTATCACCATAGAGAATGATCCCGGGCCCAGGTCAAACCATGATTCCACAGGGTCATCCTGGAACAACTGGATCTTCGAACTGGGCTTGGACCTGGAATACAGCCGGGAGGTGAGCAGGAAAGACATCGAATGGGGTGGGGAGATAGAAGCCAACCGCACCACGGAGCGGTGGAGGATCCGGACAGAACTGGAGTTTGACTATGAATACAACGAGATCGACCGGGATGATAACCGTATCATCAGCATCCTGAACCGTTATGATTTCGATGGATCGGTTGTGAAAAGCCTGACCGATCACTGGTCGGCAGGCATATTTTCCGGAATATGGAAAAACAGCGTAGAAAACACGGCCTTGGGTATGCAGTTGAACGGAGCGTTGGAATACAATATTTTCCCTTACGATCAGTCCCATTTACGGGAATTTACCCTGGCCTATTTTATCGGACCGCGATACATGAATTACCAGGAAGAAACCATCTTCGGTTTTAGCAACGAATTCCTGGCAGGACAGCAGTTATCCATTGAATACAATTTGAGAAAAACCTGGGGCGGTGTTGATCTTGAGGTAGATGCATTTCATTATTTCCATGATATTAAAAAGAACCGCCTCACTGTGGAAGCAGGCACGAATATCAGGATCATCAAGGGTTTTTTCGTACGGGTCTCGGGCGAGTACGAACTTATCCACGATCAGATCTTTTTACCCCGGCGTGATGCTTCCATAGAGGACATCCTGTTGCAACGAAAGATACTGGCTACGAATTACAGTTTTGATCTGAATGTGGGACTGGTATTCACCTTCGGGGCAATATATAATAATGTGGTGAATACGAGGTTATGATTGGTCGCTGTTTTGACGCATGTTTACCATTGAATCTCCACTATCTACATGGACATATGCTCCACCAAAATTCTCCGGCAACTTCACTATTCCGTCCACCTGCCGACCTTTTCCCACCATGTACGTCTTTCAATTAATTCCTGGGTCTGCAGGCAACCCTTCTTTTACAATCAGCACCTACCCATCCAGCGACCATCCGCTCCGGTACGTTTCCCGGATATAGCCGTTGGCTTCTTCGCTGCTGGTGATCTTCAGGTTTTCCGGGTCCCAGTAGATCTTTTTGCCGGTGCGGGTGGCGATGTTACCCAGCAAGGCCACCTCTGTAAGCTCGCCTCCCACGTCGAAGTTACAGCTTGCTGCCGGACCGTCCTTTATGGAATCGATCCATTCCTGCACCACGATGTCGCCATCGGGAAACTGTCGCCTCGGCAAGGTACGTCCCACCTTTTCGGCTTCCTTCATCCGGCTTTCGGGTAGCACCTTGTTGCTTAGTATCTTACCCCTATCCCCCACGAACAACGTACCGTTGGCCGGCATACCCTCCCCGTCTTCCAGCTCATCGGGCCGGGAAGGCTGTATCCCGCCTTCATACCACCTCAGCTTTAGGGGTGGCATGCTGCCACGCAGGGGAAACTCGTAGGTGATGATGGCGGCCAGCGGCGCCGTCTCGGGGAATACCACCGTGGAAGAGGCGTGGACGCTCACAGGATGATGCAGGTCGAGGACCGGGAATACAGTATTGAAAAAATGGCAGCCCATATCGCCCATGGCACCTGTGCCGAAATCCCACCATCCCCTGAAATTGAAGGGATGGTATACGTTCGGATAGCCGTCGAATTTAGCTTTCATCTGCCTGATCACCAGCGAATCCGCCGGCCACCGGTCTCTGAAAGGCCGCTCGTGGGCAGGGCCCAGCCAGAGGTCCCAGTTCAGCGTTTCGGGTATCTTATCCTTACCCTCCGGCCGGGTCATTCCCTGGGGCCACCAGGGCCGGTCGGTCCAGCAATGCACCTCCCTCACCTCGCCGATCACCCCTGCCCGGATGATCTCGGTATTGCGGAGAACGGATTCTGCCAGTCTCGAAGAGGCGGTAACCTGGGTCTTTATTCCCGCCTCACGGGCAGCTTCGGTCAGTACCCTCGCCTCGTGAATGGTACGCGTCAGGGGTTTCACACAAAGGATGTGTTTGTTCCGCCTGATCGCTTCCATGGCGATCACCGCATGGCTGTGGTCGGGTGTGCCGATCATCACGGCATCGATATCCCGTTCCCTGTCGAACATCTCCCGGTAATCGTAATACGTAACGGCCTCCGGATGTTTCTCGAATACATGCTTCGACACGACATGGTCCACATCACAAAGGGCCACGATCCGATGCCCTTCATCTTTACAGCTTTGAATGAAATGCCGCCCGACTCCTCCTATCCCAATACCGGCAATATTAAGCTGATCACTGGGCGCGGTATGGTTTTTTCCGCCGAGCACAAACCGGGGCACAATGGTGAAAGCGGCTGCCGCGCCGCCGGTGTAAATAAAATTCCTTCGGTTCATTTTGTTAAAAAATCAGTTAAATAAAAACAAGATGGGTAATCACGGTTAAAAAATTCCCGGGATTCAATACATAATATTTAAGATTATTGCTGTGCAAAACCTATAGTTTTTAACCGCTCAAAAGTTACGGTTTTTCGGTGGTGGTTGCAAATGAAATCCAGGTTTTTAAATGCTGTCCAGGCCGGCCGTTGGATTACCTTGTAGGTAATTCGCCTAAAATAAAAATCGTGGATAATACCTATAAGTTTTTTTCCTGCTTTCCACATATTTACTACTGAGCTGATTTACTGCAAATCGGTAGATCTTTAAACTGAAAACACATTAGAAATGGAAAATGGAAATTTTATTAACCTCGTTATATCGCTGATCGGTGTGATCGTTCTTTTTGGTGTAACTGCCCTGGTCATTATGTTCCAGCGTCCGTCAAACTCCAATAAGCATGGCAGGAAGCTTGGAACGCTCAAAAATAAGGAAAGCCATTGAACGGCGAACCGTTAGACTTTTCATTAGGCTGACCGGATGCGATTTGCAAAAAACTCATTTTGTATAACCAAAAACATTAATCATCTATCCCTTTCGATATACCCGTACAGGATCATTTTTATTGATCCTGATGATTGCTTGCTTATATTTTCCCATCCTCGCTCGGCAAAATTTACCTGAGCAATACCTTTCGGTAGCCGGGGCTCTTTAAAAAGAAACAGATAACGGACGCCTGCCTGCTCATCGAGAAAGAAAGCAAAGCCTGGCCGCAATCGGGAGAGCTTTCTTTAAAATTCCAAATGTACTTCACTCTTTCACCAGCACTATTTTTACATTGTCGGCTTTGGAGATGTTTTCATAGAACTCCACGAACTCCGGATACCGGGCGGTGGGATAGACCGTCATTTCGAGGTCTTTCCTGTCCACCTTGCCGAATTTAATGGGCGCTTTGGCTGAATAGCCCGCCTGATGGCAGATGGAAAAGACGAATAGCAGGGACAGAAATCTTAATGTTTTCATAGTCGTTGAGTTTAATGTGAAAAAATCTATGACGTATGTGAATAAAAATGACGGGAGAAGCCGACCTATCTCTTATCCACCGGTTCTGCTGCAACTTCTCCGGTTAACCAATGATTTTGTTTCCGGTTGTTAATTGAATTTGATTTAGTTGTCTGATTATATGAAATGCGGGTGACAAAATGCTGCTGCCCGCAATACTGATATTGTCAATCCGGGTTAGCCTGATGCCGAATATTTTTTTTAAAAAATCTCATGCTGGATCTAGGCAAAAAAGCATTACAGAAACGAAATAGATACAAAAATTATTGGAAGCAAGACTTTTTTGATAATTTTTCCCTTACTGGGTAAAAGTGATAATTCTTTATACGCTTCCCCGAACCTCAGGCCCGGGTTATCAATTCGGCACGTTTTTCTTTGTACGCGTTCCAGTCGAACTTTCTCAGGAAGGCGGCTGCCGCCTTCGTTCCTCTTTTGAACAGGTCGATCTTACTTTCATCGCTCAGGTTGAAATTCAGCCAGTCATGATCGCCGATATCGATATGCTGTATCAACTGTTTATAATCGGGGTGTTTCAGTATAAAATCATAATCGTGCAGATGCCGGATGGAATTGAAAATGGCGCCGAAAAGACTCAGCGGATTGGATATCTGATTGGGGCTGTTTCTGTCAATACCCAGCCGTACGCCGAAGGTAGGTAACCGTGGTATGGTGTTGAATTTATGAAATATATCGATGGGGAAGTTGGACATGATTCCCCCATCGATAAAATACACCTCTTCTGGTATCTTTCCCTTGTATCGGACGAGCTTGTTCCAGTTGGACATGGCCTCCGGTCCGGCAGGGATATCTTCGATTTTCAGTGGCTTGAAAAAATAAGGGATCGACATCGAGGCCCTTACATAATACGCCGGATCGGTATTACCGGGGTCATCCCAGTACAGGGAGGCCATGGCGGGAAACTCTACCTTGGTTTCGGTGGTTACATCGGAGGTGATCACTCCGAACCGGGGTGTAAGGCCTTCCAGGTTCCTGTTGATCCCCTCACGGATCTTCAGATCCGAAGGCAGTTTCCTGAAGTTCGTCAGGAACTTTTCCGTGGTGCCGGCACCATGGCCTTTCAGGATGCCGGATAGCCAGTTAAAAAAATTATCTCCGGGGTTTAATCCCAGGTCTTTGTACAGGTTGTCGATCACCTGAATACCTTTCCAGATCAGCTTGACGCGGCCCGCCCGGTTCACGATGGCGCGGACAAAATCCTCCGCATCGGAATCCCCGTCAACAAAATCATAGAGATTTTTGTTGGCCAGGATTTGGATCAATTCGTCGCCTTTCGATTCGTTAACGTGGCCCAGTGAGGCAAGCAACAATGCATTGATCGACCCTGCGGAAGTGCCTGCATGGCTGAAAAACCTAAGCCCCATCTGTTCCAATACATAGGTATAGCCTACCAGCGCCACGCCCAGCACCCCTCCTCCCTCCTGTACCAGCTCGATATACTGATTGCCCTGATCATCCATTATGTCTGAAAATTCTTTTTTATCGACCTTTTCCTTTTTCAGGTCCTCGATCAGGTGAAACACTCCGGGTTCTTCGGTAAAATCGGTTATTTTCATTGCATTATCAATTTATATTCATTTCGTTTTGGGATTTTTCGGCCGCCGGCGCTTAGTTAATATACAATATCACTGGCCATTGATATTCGAACCCCCTCCCGGCTGAACGGGTACAGAAAGACCGGAATTCTGAATAAGCTCGGAGGATAACTGATGCCTGAACTCCATGGGAGTTTGGTTTTTGATCAGGTCTCTGGCCTTTTCCGGAAATCGTTCGATCTGGAACTTGAAAATTTTGCTCATGGTCGAAACCTTGACCGTCCTCTTCTCGAGCGTCGAAGCTTCATTGCAGTTACAGGTTAACCTGGTCTCATACTCCCGGGGTTCGGTCAGTTTTTTGAAATACGGTTCAGCCCCTTCAATCTGCTGACCGCTGGGCAGGTTAAACTGGTCGATTTCCCGGTCATCCCACTGCAGTATGCAATCAAACAGGTCCACCGTTCCCGAATTGTATATCCTGTATTCTGCCCTGGGAGTTTCAGCTTCGGCAGTATCCAGGGGAACCAGAATATCTTTTACATCGAACCTTATAATGGTTACTTCTTTTTCTTCGCTTAATTTCTTTTCAAGGTAAAAACCTGCTACGCCTCCAATTATAGAGAATATTAGTCCGATAAATGCCTGTTTCATGATGATCGGTGTTTATATGGTTATATTATGTTATTTCCCTTAACAAACCGGGAATATGGGGAGGCCTGGTTATTTTAATTAACAACTTAGTAATATCCGGGTTAAAATTCAAATGATGGGAAAATAAGATGCAGGGCGATTTGCAAAATTATTTTGAATGATACCGGATGCTTCTGGTGCTCAGCAGAGAAAATAAGAGGGTTACTTTCCTGAGGGTTCTTTAGTATCTGAAGACCGGTTCCGGGGAAGTATTTGACCTCCCTGCAGTGTAGTGTGGAAGACACCATAGAAAATATTGAAAGATAAGTTTTGAGTATTCCGC
>CAZIXF010000029.1:22302-24908 GCA_964543195.1 uncultured Roseivirgaceae bacterium | reverse complement strand
TTCCGCCAAAGCAGAATGTATCAAGCCCCCCTTCAGGGATCGAGCTCATAAAACATACCCTCAGGGCCGGCATTAATGACCACGGCATCATCGATCTTGTCCTTTTTTCCTCCGGATTCATGGATATGCCCGCATACCACAAGCCGGGGCGCCCGTTCCCTGATCACCTTCAGGATGGTTTCGCTGCCCAGATGATCGCCCCTGGAGGAGCGGTCCAGGAAACCTTTCGGTGGTGAGTGGGACACCAGGACTGCCTTTTCCGGACAGTCTTTCAGCAGCTCTTCTGCCTGCTGCTCACTGAAATCATAGCTCCAGGCACCAAAAGGAGTGACGGGGATACCTCCTCCTATTCCGTAAAAGTGAATTCCGTGCACCTGCGTGCCGTTTCCATGTAGTACAATGGCAGACGGCCAGTTCTTACAGGCTTCTTTCAACTCTTTCTCACTTTCTGCATTACCGGGAACCAGGATGGCCGGTTTGTCGATGGCCGAAAGCCAGTTGATGGTCTTTTTTATCCCCCTCCTCAGGGAACCGAAATCACCTGCCCCGATCACCATATCCGCTTCCCGGGCAAGTTCCGCCAGGCGTTCACAATGTTTTCTGCTGGTGTGGATGTCGCTGAAAAGTAATAGTTTCATGGTTTTATTTTTTTGCCACTAAGGCACCAGGGTTCACAAAGATTTACTTTTATATGCCACTAAGGCACTGAGACACAAAAAGTCATTGTGGTGAACTCTTTTTTTGCCACCAACTCCAGGGCATAAAAGTTAAGCACTCAGTATATTTTCAATTTTCCCCGGCAGACCGGAAGCTGTTGTATTGCCATTCAAATTTTTGGCCGCTCGTATCCTTTCCGGTATTTCCTGTCCAGCATGCCGGCTGCTTCACGGTTTCCGGGAATGGTTTTTCTGTCCATGTCCCATTCAATTCGGGAATCTGTATAGTGGGAGATCATGGCCAGTTGTACCGTAGCCGTCGACTGAAAGGCATCCTGTACGGTGCAGCTGAGCAGGTTTTTGTCTTTTTTCCTTACCGCGTTTAGAAAATCGGCCATATGCTGATCCGCCATTGATCCCGGGGTAATGTCCATAACCTGCTGTTCCTGATCCTTCCCGGCAGGCATGATCACAATGCGGCGGTCGGCAGCGAATATCGTGGCTTTATCACCGTAGAAGAAAACACCGTTGTTATATTGTGGGTTGAGCTCTCCGGTACCCCACATCCTGTGTTCCCAGATCAGGGGCGATTTTTCAAATTCCATTCGGGCCGTAAGGGTATCGGGTGTGGTGATCTTGCCTTCCAGCGTCCGGAGGCCTCCTTCGGATTGGAAACTGACCGGCATCCCTAAATCCATGATCTGCCGGATGATATCGATATGGTGGATGCCCCAGTCCACCAGGTGGCCGTTGCCGTATTCTTTTTCGAGCCGCCAGGCAAAATGGCCGATATTGGGCCGGTAGGGAAGTTTGGGTGCCGGACCACACCAGGCATCCCAGTCGAGTGATTCGGGTGGCGGCTGGATGGTCGTATCCTTCAAATTGGGCACATAATGGATCTGGGCCGCGATCTGATGCACGGTGCCTGCTGTTCCATCATTGATCAACTCTTTAGCCTTTTTAAAGGCCTTGCTCTGTCTTCTCTGAAAACCGACCTGTACGATATTGCCGGCTTTTCCGGCTGCATCGATCATGGCTAACCCTTCTTTCACATCATAGGCAAGGGGTTTTTCGCAATAGATATCATATCCTTTTTCACAGGCGGCAATGAATTGAAGGGCATGCCAGTGGGGTGGCGTGGCAAGGAAGATAGATTCGAGGCCGGGGTGATCGAGGAGTTCCCGGTAATCGGCATACGTGGCCGGCCGGCTGCCCTGGAGTTTTTCCAGTTCTTCGGCCATGTTTTTGAGGTGGTCCGTGTCCACATCACAGATGGCGGTCACCTCCACGCCGCCCACATTGAATGCGGCTTTAGTGATCACTCCGCCGTACCAGCCGCAACCGATCAATCCGACTTTGATTTTTCTTTCCTGGGAAAAGCCCGGTATGTGAAAAGCGGATACCAGGACCGCTGCACCAAGGGAACTATGTTTGATAAATTTTCTTCTTTTCATGCATATTCATGTTTTTGTTCTGAGTATGTGTTTAACGTTCTGTTTGACGCCAATTCGTGATTTCTTTCATAAACATAAATAAAAATTACCGGATACGCATTTCCTGCAGTGAATTTTAGAATTATTTCCTGGTCAGAATTTGAATCATTATCTGGTCAATATTTGAATGAGGCACCACCCGTTTCCCTTTAAGTACTTCTCCGATTACCCGGCCATCATTAATCCTGCAAATCAGTCCAACTTTTTTCCAAATATTTCAATAAGGGTTACTTCTTGCATTAAAACATTATTAAATATAAATTTGCGAAGAATCAATGGAATTGAAGCCAGGTCACAAGATTCCAGGCCTGTTTACGTTTATCATGTATCGTTGGAAAAAGATTTCAGGATCTATAAATCGGGAAATTATGAAAAGAGAGATTAGAAAATTCCAGTTTACATTTGATGAAGAACAGATCCAGGTGCTGGTTGCCGGGCTGCACGAACTGCCGGGAAA
>CAZIXF010000029.1:0-22202 GCA_964543195.1 uncultured Roseivirgaceae bacterium | reverse complement strand
TCCCGGAAATTTCGTCCCACCGGCAGCTGCCTGTCCCCGATCTCGACCTGTTCCGCTGAAAAGGCTTTCACATGAGGTATGGAAATGATAAAAGACTTATGACAGCGGACGAACCGGTATGGTTGAAGCTTTTCCTCCATAAGTTTCATGGTTTCCTTCACGATCAGCATATCACCCGAATTAAGAAAAACCTTCACATAATCCTTTAATCCTTCAATATACAAGATAGACTGAACGGCTACCTTATAGGTTTTACGGTCGGCCCGCAACCGGATCTCATGAAATTTATCCTGAGCAGGGGACTCATACAGGGAACGATATTTATTCACTGCTTTCAGAAACCTTGGAAAAGAAACGGGTTTCACCAGGTAATCCACACTGTCCAGGTCAAAGGCATCCGCTGCATATTCCCGGTAGGCTGTCACAAAAATAAATGCAGGCTTATGTTCCAGGGACTGGACCAGTTCCAACCCGGTGAGATCTGGCATTTCTATATCCAGAAAAACCAGGTCAACGGCTGATTTTTTAAGGATATCCATAGCCTCGAAGGGCGAAGTGGTACTGGCCTCCAACTCGAGAAAAGGCACCTTGTCGATATAGGTTTTCAAGACCTTGATGGCCAGTTTCTCATCATCTACGATCAGGCATTTTATTTTCATTTATCCAGTTCTATTTTAAGAATTACCGTAAAGGAATCTTCCTCGACTTTTTTATCGAGGAAATACCTCTCGCCATAATACAGATCCAACCTGGTTTTCAGGTTGTCCAATCCGATGCCTCCCGATATTTGCGTATTCCGTTTCACAGGGATCGAATTGGAAAGCCGGATTTGAATTCCATTTCCGTGCTTGCTGATATTAAGGTTAATGTGCGATCTTGCGGAGGTAGGTTTTACGCCATGTTTGAAACTGTTTTCCACAAAGGGAAGCAGGGTCAGGGGCATGATGTATTGATCAAGTGTATTCTTGTCTATATCCAGTTCCACCTTCACCCGGTCGCCATACCTCAGTTTTTCCAGCGAAATATAGTTTTTAATCTGTTCGTATTCTTTTTTCAAAGGAAGGCGATCGTTTTTACAGTCATATAAAATATAAGATAAAAGGTCGGAAAGCTGCAACACCACATCACCTGCCTTATCCGATTTTTCCATTACCAGCGCATAGAGATTGTTCAGCGTGTTGAACAGAAAATGGGGATGGATCTGGGATTTAAGGAACTTGAGCTCTTCCTCGGTTTTCTGCTGGAGCAGCCGAAGGCTTTTTTCTTCCGATCGCTGCCAGGTACGGTAAAGTTTGATGGCGATACTTACCACCACGGGTATATAGGTGCCTGAAACCAGGAAGAGCCCGTCAAAATTTGCAGCCTCAATATTCAGCTCCGCCCCGAATATAAAGATCACCACCAGCATGATCAGTTCCAGGTATACCGAGCCAATGATCGTATAAAAGGAATAGAGACCGAACTTTATAATTTTACGTTTTACCAGGTATTTGGGGATCAGGAATTCGGTAAAAAAATAGGTGGTAAGGATCACGATCGGGGCCATACTTAGGATAAACCATAACGTAAGGCTGACGCCTATCGTCTTGTATCCAAGAAAAAATACCAGGAAAGCCAATGATATGATCCAGTAAAGGACATGCCAGAAGAGACGGTTTTCTGAGATCGGTCCCTGCTTCATGGTCTGAAATTAGTTATATTTATTAATAAAAAGGATTAGAATAGACTAACGTGTCATATTTATCGACAACTGCCCGGATTTAATCAATTGCAATGCAATTTCAGGCAAACACAGCGCCTCTCCCCCGGCCTGCCGGTTCATTTTGCCGATAAGATCACGATTGTCTACAGTTTATTGCCGTTAGTCTAAATAAAAATTTTTTTACCATGTGGCGGCCTATATTAGTCTCCGTATGTTGTACCAAAATCAAATATCATGAAAATTATTGAATACCATTATATGGGCGGACCGCTGTTCATGTCCATATTATCTTTTCTCTTCCTTGTGGTGCTTGTGCTTGCCGGGATCAAATTTTACCAGTTATTTATCCGCATTCCGGAATCTGATTCTGTTAAAAAAAGGGGTATCGGTGAGATCCTGCAGATTGGCACCTTTGCCTTATTTACGGGAATACTGGGCCAGGTTATTGGCCTGTTCGATGCCTTTAAGGCGATGGAAGGTATGGACGGCATCGGATTGCCCCTGCTTGCCGGTGGATTGAAGGTTTCGACGATAACCACGATCTATGGCTGCCTGATTTTTGCCATTTCATCCCTTCTCTGGTTTGGATTGAAGCAGCGGTATCTTTCACTAACAGCCAAAGCCTCTGAAGGTGATTAATCTTTACTGATTTTTTGCCGGGGAGTATCTCTACTTACTTAGTGGCCTCGGAGACCTGGTTTGCCTGAGTTCCCTGTCGGGGAAGTCGCCAGCGATTCGGAAGAAGGAGGACAACAGGCCGCATAATCAAAATATCTGGGGTCCGGATAACGCAAAAAGCTTTTTATCTTGTTATAAAATAAAATTATTTAATTTTTACTGAACTTTATAATCCCCCAGTTTAAATATCCCTTTTTGCCTCCTTCTACCCAGTGATTCAATCCGGTCTTCATTTTGTCGATATATTCCCTGTCGCATCCCTGGTCCCGGAGAGCCTGCTCATTTTTTTCCAGATTCTCCAGCACCGATGAATAATGATTAACCAGCTGTTCCGGCATCTCGAGAATCTTATCCTCCGTGAGACCCACCCGGCAGGCCAGCTTTTTATACCTGCCTACCGATCCAAGTTCCTCCAGATGGATACGATCGAGAATGGGCTGCAGTACGCCTTCCGGGCAATCATCACGTTGCATGGGATCGGTAAAAATAAATGTTCCCCCGGACTTTAAAACCCTGGATACTTCCTGGAACACACTCGACTTGGAAGAACTATGTAAAATAGAATCTTCAGCCCAGACTATATCGAAGGATTCATCTTCGAAGGGTAGATTTTCAAAATTTCCCTGTACTACCTCTATCAGGCGGTCAAGTCCCAGATCCGAATTTTTTTCACGGTTTCTCTGGTTTTCCACTTCGCTGAGATTCAGGCAGGTTACCCTGCAACCAAAGGTATCAGCCAGATAACGGGCAGCCCCTCCATATCCTGCTCCTATATCAAGAATCCGTGTCTTTTTTTTGATCCGTCCTGCCATGGAAGCCATTTTTTTCACAGTATTCCTGCTGGCATCCAAAATGGGCATTTTCTGGTTTTCGTAAATACCAATATGTATATCTTCCCCACCCCACACCCGGTAGTAAAATTCATCGGCACTTTTGCTGTTATAATATTCTTCGGTAATCTCTACGAGATCTTTCTGATCCTTCATTTTATTAAGTATGATTAATTTTGTTGCTCTTTATATTCTTTATGAGCGATATGTATAAAAAAATCCGGTTCATCCGATTTATAGGTTTCCTGAAAATCACCATAGGTTTCAATATCCTGGAATCCCACTTCCTGCATCAGGTTTACCAAATAATCTTTCCTTAAAGGAAACATATTCAGATAATACTCCGATCTATCCGAAAATTCATATTTAAACCGGGCCAGACCCTCATCAACATGATCCGGTTCAGCTTTTACATTTTCACCCACATAATAAAAGGTATGTTTAGAGGAAAAACCATTATCCAGAATAGAATCGTAATTTCTATGATCTATAATCAATATCCCATTATATTTCAACGCCGAATAATATTCTGCGAGCGCTTTTCTCCTGTCTGTTTCAGAAAACAGATGGGTGAATGAATTACCGAGACAGATTATCGCATCGTACCGGCCGGATATAGTTCTATTCAGCCAGCGCCAGTCGGCCTGAATGGTTTTTAGAATATAGCCGTGTTTCTTGCCATTTTCAAAGGCCTTTGCCAGCATATTGGGGCTTCCATCGGCGCTCCAGACATCAAACCCTTTGTTAAGCAACATCACGGTATGGTATCCTGTCCCGGTGGCCACATCCAGGATCTTATGTTTTTTCCTCTTTTTTAATTCTTCAATAAAAAACTCACCTTCGCCCTTTGCCCGGGCTCCCCAGTCAATGAGATCATCCCACTTTTCCACAAAACCCTGTATGTATTCTTCCTTATACTTGGCTGTTTCACGAACCTCAGTGGGCCTTTTACCATAATTTTGTTTTTTCAATTTTAACAAATACGAATCATCCATAAGGTAATTTTAAAAGTTTCGGTATTCTATAAGCCTAAAATATACTTAAGTAAAATGTAAGGACCAAGGTATTTACCTATTAATCAAAAATCCGGTGCTTTTTAGCCACCAAGACCGAAGGCGCGGAAGATAACCACTATATAACCCCGCAAATCACCGTTCATCCTGAGTGACCCGGCCCTGAAGTAATATTTTATTATATACTTCAGGGGAGGATTGAAGGATCACCATTCACATTACGAACGGCTATTAACAGATTGCAGATATAGGCAAGAGAAGATAATCCCTGGTTCTGAACCCAGTGTAAAAATGAAAGTTACTTCAACAAAAACTGTAGATTGGTTACTTTTTATGCGATTTATCGAGTTCTTTTCCTTTTTTCAGGATCTTTTTATCGATCGTCTCTATGCTCGATATAAGTACCGACATTTTTTTGGTGGTCATGAACTGTTTCGACACGGTGCCGTTCTTTTTGAATTCATGGAATACCAAATCTCCCAGGCGGGCATATAATTCATCTCTTTCCTTATTCAGAGACCGAATCTCCTGATCGGTCCGGTAACGGTCCACATAACTCTGAACCACACCGGAAGCCTGCTCGAATTTTTCCGAACCGGCTTCATATAGCTCTTCCGCTTTTTCTTTTGCTTCTTCGATCAATTCCGATGACATTTTGCTGAGCGCCAGTGCCCCTTCGGAAAGATTGTTTTTGATCTCTGAAAAAAATGCACTGATCCTTGAAGGTGTTTCCTTTGGTTTTGCAGCCATGATCTGAATATTTTGGTTTTACAATTAAAATTACGATCCTTACCCGGATAACCCGGTTCCATAACTAATATAATCGTTTTCTACTACTATTGCTACTATATTTACGACTTTATGAAGGTTTCAAAAAACCCCAGGCAACCGGGTAATCCATCGCAGAGGATCTGCAATATGTGATGCCGGCCACTGTTAAAAGATATTCTTTGTCATATCTTACTGATTCCATTACCTGAACTTTTCCCTGATATCCACGTTACTTTGAAAAACAGGATTTGCTGATTATTTTGCATAAATAAATTTCGTAGATGATTTTAAAAACCGATATGTTGCAGGGATATTGATCCTGTCATTTGATATTGATATCAATGAAAACCTGGTTGTTCATATTCGCCATTCTTCTTCTCACGTTTCAGTATTCGTGCGGTCAGGACATTGAAACATTAATTAAAGAAGGTAAGGCAGACAATCTCAGGTATTTCCTTGATCAGGGCAATGATATCAATGGGCTTTATTCCGGATATACCCTTCTGGAATCAGCCATAATTCATCATAAACCCGAACTGGTCAAACTGTTAATAGAAAAGCAAGCCAATGTAGATCAGGTAAACAATAATTTTACTCCCCTTTTATTCAGTGTTTATTTCGGGTCCATGCATCGTTCTGCGGAAATCATTGAACTGCTTCTTGCGAATGGGGCGAATATCGATTTTCAGGATCCATCAGGCAACACACCCCTTTTACTGGCCTGCAAACTTAATTTCGGACCCGCCGCGAAAATACTGTTTGAGCATGGCGCTGATGTAACCCTGACCGATAATCAGGGCCATGACTTTTTCCATTATGTGATCTATGGCAATGATATGGAACTTGTATACTATTTTACCACAAAGGGTTTTCCCGTTCCACGTACCCGTTCTACTACCTTCGGACCTTTTATTAAAAGAACTCCCGGGGAAAAACCGGAAATCAACCGGATCGTATATGACAGCCTTTCTGACAAGGCGTTTTTCGAGTCAAACTATATATCGCTGACGGAACTACAGAAAACCAATCCGCTTTTCAGTGGATATGAACTGGTAACCGATAAAATCGGTCCTAAAAAACGAAATAAATCCACATACAAAAAGGTTCCAAAAATATTCGCGGTAAGTGATATTCACGGTAACTATGAAGTTTTCGAGGGATTATTGAAAGAAAGCGGAATTATCGGTGATAACCTGAACTGGAAATGGGGAAAAGGGCATCTGGTGATCAATGGCGATATACTTGACCGTGGAGATAAGGTGACTGAATGCCTCTGGTTGATTTATAAACTTGAAAACCAGGCTGAAAAATCCGGGGGGAAGGTTCATTTTCTTCTTGGAAACCATGAAGTCATGGTCATAGCGGATAATCAGAAAAGCTATGTTCATGAAAAATATATTTTCCCCTGCGCCAAACTGGGCATTGACTATCATGACCTTTTGGGTGAGGACTATATTCTGGGAAGGTGGCTCCGTACAAAAAAGGTTGCCGTTAAGATCAACGATATACTATTCGTACACGGTGGCATACCTCCGGAGTACGTGGCCTCCGGCCAATCGATCGATGAAATGAATCAGGCCATATTTGAATATATAAACAGGCCTGCGGATGGCTCAAGCCAGTTTAATCCCGATGACCTCGCCATTCAACCGGTCTGGTATCGTGGATATTTTGAAGAGGAAAATATGGAAAATGTGATCAGGGACCAGCTTGATTATTACAAGGCAGATAAAATCGTGGTCGGTCATACTCCTGTAAGACGGATCACGCCCATCCAGGGCGGTCATGTGATCGCCATCGGAGTGCCTTATGATCATGAACATGCAATCGGTCAGGGATTATTGATCGAAGACGGCAAATTATATATTTATAATGGTTTCGGTGAAAAAAACATTCTTTTTTCGGAATGATTGGGAAAAGCCGGATTTCATTTTTCCCCGATGATCACATATTGCCGTTCCAGCATTTCCTTATCTATGGTAATCCTGGAAAAACCCACCTGCGCGACTTCCCCGGAAGCTACATCCAGCCCCAGTTTATGATGCTCCGGGGGGCCACCGGGTATACCGGTCTTATAATCCACAATGATGAGCTTTCCACCGGGCTTGATCCCTTTCAGCGTCTTTCGAAGATATTCTACCCTGTCTTCGATATGATGATAGGTATTGACGATAAGAAGGCCATCCACTTCTTCCTTTTCCAGCAACGGGTCATCGTATTCTACCTTTCTTAGCTCAATATTACCAGCCAGTGACTCAAATGCCTTTTCCTGTTTTTTCTCCCTGATAAAATCCTGGAATTCTTCATTTACATCGGCAGCGATTACATGGGCACCCTCCCGCGCCAGCCGGAAAGTAAAATACCCCGATCCCGCTCCCAGGTCCATGATGGTCTTGCCCTCCACATCACCAAAAAGTTCAATCACCTCGTAAGGCTTCTGCCATTCGGCCCTCGATGGCGACTCGAAGGCGTGGATAAGCCTGTCCACATCTACCCGGTTCAGGTACCTGTTGGCGGCATTTTCCGGGCCTGCATTATCATTTTTATCCTGGGTACTGGCTATCCCGGTAAACAGCAACATCAGGATCAGGCCATAAAGCAGGTGTTCAATTTTCATGGAATAAGATTTTTGTAAACCAAAAAATTACGCAAATTTATTTAATCGGAGGTTTTTTTGAATGTATATTTATCGATAAAATAAATGATCAGGCCGGAACTCACCGTGATCAGGCCCAGTATCGATTCGAGGGTTCGGTCGATCAGCAAATAGGTCAGCGTCCACACACTGAGTAATATGAAAAAGAAAGGCGTTATGGGATATCCCCAAACTTTATACGGTCTTTCCAGTCTTTTTTGTGTAATTCGTAATACAAACACACCGATCACGCTCAGAAGGGTGAAGATGTTCAATACAAAGCCAGCATAAACCAGCACTGCCTCAAAGGTAGAGGATATAATAAGAACAATGGTGATCCCAGTCTGAACCCAGATAGCCACTACCGGTATTTCAAACTTATTCTTCCTGGCCAGGAACCTCAGCAACTTATAGTCCTCTCCCATCACCATGGTCACCCTTGGCCCTACCCAGATCATGGCACTGAGTGTCGAGATCAGCAGCAGGGTGATGACAAGGGCCATGATCTTGCCTCCGGAAGGACCAAAAATATGAGTGGCGGAAACAAAACCGATCTCTATTTTACCCTCGAGTTCGGCCAGTGGCGCCGTATATAAAAAAATATAATTGAGCAGAAAATAGAGAAAGGTGACGATGAGAGTCCCCAGGATCAGCGACCAGGGGATATTTTTTGCCGGATCCCTTACCTCATCCGTTATATATACCGAGGCATTCCAGCCCGAAAAAGCATAAGATACAAATATCAACGATACGGCAAAGGCGGGAGAAAAAACTTCTGCCCAGTCCCCGGACTGCGGAATTAAATCGATCTGCTGAGGATCGTCCACAAAAAAACCGCTGATAATAAAAAAAATGATCAACAGGATCTTCAGGAAAGTAACCACCTGCTGAAATTTACCACCCACCTGAATATTATAGGAATGGACCAGGGATAGCAGAACTACAATGGTTATGGCAAAAATTGCAGGCTGAAGGGCAGGTAAAAAAGACTGACCATAGGTAGCCATTGCCATCGCGGCCAGCGCCGTTGGTGCTGCAAACCCCACCAATATGGAAACCCAGCCGGCCAGGAAACCCAGTACGGGATGATAGATCTTCGAAAGAAAATGGTATTCACCTCCAGACCGTGGAAGGGCTGCTGCCAGTTCGCCGTAGCTCAGGGCTCCGCTGAGCGCTACCAGACCACCTACCAGCCACAACATCAGCAAGGCAAAGATAGAATGGGTTTCGGCCACCTGGAAACCCAGGCTGGTAAACACTCCGGTTCCTACCATGTTGGCCACTACTATTGAAAAAGCAGTGGCCAATCCGATTTTTTTGATTTTGTTCAAGGATTATACTTTCGGCATCTGCCAGGGATCCCTGTAATAAGGGGTCATCAGCCTGTTGGCCTCTTCATTATTTTTAAATTGGTTTCTCTGTTTATCCCAGTATAGTTTCTCTCCTGTTTTAAAGGCAATATTACCCATGTGGGCCACCTGAGCCGTATTGGCCGCGACGGCTATATCACAGGCCGGCTTTTCACGCGTTTTTATGCATTCCAGGAAGTTCTGTACGTGAAGCTCCAGATCATTTCCTCCACCTCTCTGGGGCGGCATGGCTTCCATTTTATATTGCCCGTTTTGTGTCTCCGGGATCACTTCCCATCCCTGGCGGTCTACCACAAGGGTCCCATTGTTGCCGATGAAGGCCACCCCGTGGGTCCTTCCATAAGGTCCTCCATCGATACCTGTGGCATGTTCCCATAACATGGTGAACCCGTCGAATTCATAAACCGTCTGCAAAGTGTCGGGCGTTTCGGATGCATCGTCGGGATAAGCAAACTTACCTCCCGAGGCCATCACCGAGTTGGGGGCTTCGGCTTTCATGCCGTATAATCCGAAATCGATGATATGAACACCCCAGTCGGTCATCAGGCCACCGGCATAATCCCAGAACCATCTGAAGTTGAAATGAAACCGGTTTGGATTGAAAGGTCTTTCGGGGGCAGGACCCAACCACAGATCATAATCCACACCGGCAGGTACAGGTTCATTCGGAAGAACAGGTACCGGCTTCATCCATCCCTGGTATGCCCAGGTCTTCACCGTCCGGATGTTTCCCAGTTTTCCTGAATACACAAAATCAATAGCCGCTTTCCAGTGAGGACCGCTACGTTGCCACTGTCCAACCTGCACTACTTTATTATTTTTCCGGGCTGCTTTTACCATTACATCCAGCTCATCAATAGAATTCGCCAATGGTTTTTCACAATACACATCCTTACCCGCTTCCACCGAATCGACCAGTTGCAGGCAATGCCAGTGGTCCGGGGTCCCGATGATCACCACATCGATATCATCACGCTCCAGCATCTTCCGGTAATCTCCATATTCATCAGCTTTTTTTCCAGTGAGATCCACCAGATCGGCATTCCTTCTTGAAAGCACGTTCTTATCCACATCACATAAGGCAGCACATTCTACGCCTGGTTGTGCCACAAAGTTCCTGAGATTGGCAAAACCCATGCCATTGCAGCCGATCACGGCCACCACCACCTTATCATTGGCGCTTACCCTGGTGGAAGAGGCCGTGGAGGTCATATAGGGTATAGTTGAAAAGATCCCGGCACCAGCCATGAATTTGCCAGTATCTTTAATAAATTTTCTTCTTTTTTTATTCATAGTTAAAAAATTTTAGATCCGAAAAGAATAAAGCATGAGATATTAAAATTATCGATTGGAGATAAAGATAACAAAAGGAGTTCAATATTTCTATATTTCTTTTCCATTACACCAGATATCCCAGAATCATACCTCGCTTCACATCAAAAGCCGTGGTGAGATGTTTCTTTTGGTTCGGATCTGATTCAGATCGCCGGGCCCGGAATGGTAATCTACACCACAAGCGAAAATGTTCCACTCCCTGAAAAAAAGATGCTTCCCGGCATATCGGATAATATATGAAAGCCGATCATGATCATTATCATATTTTTTGAATGATTTATTCAATATAATAGTGGCTTATAAGCTTAAAAAGTATCAATTAAACTTAATACAAGAATTATGGATCGCCGGAAATTCATCAAGAGAAGCCTGGGTGCAGGTTTACTGGTTACCACGACAGGTGCAGGGTTGTCTGCTGTAAATCCCGCATTTCCCACAGCAAAAAAGAAAATAATGGCCAGTCCTTTCGACCTGGTGGCAGTGCGCGGAGGAGAACCGGACGTGATGTTCGATAAAGGAATTGAAGCCCTGGGAGGTATCGGGGCGTTCGTGAAGAAAGGACAGAACGTGGTCGTAAAACCAAATATCGGATGGGATTCCACACCTGAAAGAGCTGCCGATACCAACCCAAAGCTTGTAGGACAGATCATTAAGCATTGCCTGGATGCCGGAGCGGCCAATGTCTATGTCTTTGATCATACCTGCGATAACTGGAGCAGGTGTTATACCAATAGCGGAATACAGGATGCCGCCAGGGATGCAGGCGCAAAGGTTGTGGCCGGGAATTCCGAATCGTATTATCAGGAGGTTTCCAACAGTGAAACAAAAATCCTTAAATCGACCAGGATCCACGAACTGATCCTGGAATCCGATGTGTTTATCAATGTACCTGTATTAAAGCATCATAGCTCAACCAAACTTACGGTGGCCATGAAAAACCTTATGGGCATCGTCTGGGACAGGCGTTTCTGGCATAACAATAACCTTCATCAATGTATTGCCGAATTCCCCTTATACCGCAAACCCGACCTCAACGTAGTGGATGCCTACCGGATTATGAAACGCAACGGACCCAGGGGTGTGTCCAAAGCCGACCTGGTTGAACTGAAATCACTGATCATCTCGACCGATATTGTCGCAGCCGATGCGGCGGCAGCAAAATTTTTCGGCGAAGAACCGCAAAACATACGTTATATCCGGCTGGCCCATGATATGAAAATCGGAAACATGAACCTGTCTGAGCTGAATATAGAACGTTTAACTGTCTAGGAAGCACATGAACTGGAAACTGATGAAAAATATGAGGGTAATTGTTTCCCTCATTTTTTTTGTGGGGATTTTTTTACTTTTTATCGATCTGAACAATACGTTTTCGGGGTTTTCGGAACCGGTTCTTTACCTGCAATTTGTCCCTTCTCTGCTGAAGTTTGTCACTCTGCTGGGATTTGCCTCCCTGGGATTCCTGGCCATTATCCTCATCACGGCCCTGACCGGAAGAGTTTATTGTTCAAGCGTGTGCCCCCTTGGTACGCTTCAGGATATGATCTCCAATTTATCCCGGAAATTCAGTAAAAAACGAAAAAGAAAAAAATTTTTCAGTTATCTGAAACCGCACAACTGGCTCAGATACGGTCTTATCACGCTTACCGTGATTACCTTCCTGGCCGGATTTAATTTCATTCTCAATCTTCTGGATCCTTACAGCAATTTTGGCAGATTTACTACCGGTTTCGCCAAGCCTGTCCTCATCGGGCTGAACAATGGCCTGGTTAATGTCCTGGAAAAATTCGAGATCTATTCCATATTCCCGGTCGAAGCACGGCCTGTAGACTGGCTGCAGTTCATTTATCCGGTGGCGATGTTCGGGCTGGTATTTATACTGGCCCTGAAATATGGCCGGTTATATTGCAACACGGTTTGCCCGGTAGGAACCCTGCTTGGTCTGATATCCCGGAAATCTCTTTTCAGGATATACATCGATAGAAATGCCTGCAATCACTGCGGACAGTGTGTATACGACTGCAAATCAGGATGTATCGACAAGGATAAACAGGAAATAGATTTCAGCAGATGCGTCCTCTGTTTCAATTGTTTTCAATCTTGTTCGAAGAACGCCATTGATTTCAAAAGCGGATGGCGTGGCAGACCTGCAGCGAAGAATCCTGCACTGGAGGAAGTTGATTTGAAGAAAAGAAAATTCATGGCCGGCTCACTGGTATTCCTGTCTTCGATCCCCGGATCCGGGATCCTGAAAGACACGGTACTGCACCGGCTCCCTAAAAAGGAGGTTATCGTCTCCAAACCTTCTACGGTGCCTGTCAACAGGGAATTCCCGGTGGTGCCTCCGGGAGCAAAAAGCATCAGTCATTTTACTGATTATTGCACCGCCTGCACCTTATGTGTCTCTGCCTGCCCCAATCATGTATTGCAACCCTCTTTTCTGCAATTCGGGCTCTCAGGTATGATGCAGCCCCATATGGATTATGATTCGGGATTCTGTAATTATGATTGTAAAATCTGCAGTGAAGTATGCCCCACGGGGGCAATCGAATTGTTGAAGGACCTGGAGAAGAAAAAGACCATCCAACTGGGAAAAGCCAAATTTATTAAGGAAAATTGCGTGGTCCATACGGAAGGCACGGATTGCGGGGCGTGTTCTGAACACTGCCCGACCAAGGCCGTGGACATGGTCCCCTATGAGAATACGGAACTCTTTATCCCGGAAGTGAACGAAGATATCTGTGTGGGCTGTGGAGCCTGTGAATATCCGTGCCCAACAAGGCCCTATAGGGCCATTTACGTGGAAGGAAATCCCGAACATCTTAAAGCAAAAAAACCGGAAATTGATGAAATGGAAGAATCCGAACTTGGCGAGGAAGAATTTCCTTTTTAATATCCTTTTAATTATTCTGATGTCCGTTTCAATTTCCGGGAACAGGATCGCCGCCCAGCCCGCTGTAAAAGCTGCACATATTATTACCCCTCCCAGGATCGATGGAATACTTGATGACGAAGCCTGGCAGAAGGCATCCCCGGTCACCGGATTTACCCAGCGCGAACCCGATACCGGAGAAGCTGCTTCCCAGCCAACTGAAGTATATATATGCTATTCCGACAAGATGTTATATTTCGGTTTCCGATGTTTTGATGATCCAGAAAGGATCACGGCAAAGGAACTGCTTAGGGATATCAGTCTCGGAGAAGATGACCGGGTACAGATCATTCTGGACACCTTCCTTGACGGGCGAAATGGATTCTGGTTTCAGATAGGCCCCCGCGGATCGATCGGTGATGCCCTGGTCAGTGAGAACGGGGCAGCCTTTAACAAACAATGGGATGGTCTCTGGGATGGCAAGGCAAAGATCCATGACCAGGGCTGGGATGCTGAAATCGCCATTCCCTTTCTTACGCTGAACTTCAAACCCGGCCAGGATACCTGGGGGTTGAAGCTGATCCGGCATATCCGCCGGCGGCTTGAAAGTTCCTACTGGCCGGTCGCCAACCTGGACTCCTACCGGTTTCAGGTTTCGGATGCCGGCCAATTGACCGGGCTGGAAGGATTATCCCAGGGGGTGGGCATCGATATCCGGCCCTATGGATTGATCGGCATGAACCGGAAAAACGGGTCGGAAAATGAGTTCCTCCTTGACGCCGGTGGGGATATTTTTTATCAACTGTCGTCGGGGTTGAATGCCGCCTTAACGTTCAACACGGATTTTGCGCAAACGGAGGTGGACAGCCGGCAGGTTAACCTCACCCGGTTTGCTTTATTTTTTCCTGAAAAAAGAAATTTTTTCCTTGACGGGGCCAATTATTTCAACTTTGGATTTAACGGTGATGCAGGAAATCGTTACGGCAGCCGGATGATACCCTATTTTTCGAGAAGGATCGGGCTGGACAGCCAGGGTAATCCGGTGCCCATCATCGGGGGAGCCAAGCTGGCGGGACAGGCCGGCCGGTGGAACATCGGAGCCCTTAACATCACTGATAAAACCGATTCTTCATACCGCAATTTTTCAGTTGCCCGGGTCTCCCGTAATATTGGGAAACAATCTTATATAGGACTTATCGGTACAAAAGGGGATGCCATTAATGCCGGCGGGAACTGGCTGGCCGGTGCTGATGTAAAGCTAGCCGCCTCCTCGTTTCAGGGGAATAAAAATCTCGTCTTTACAGCGTTCGGCCTGAAATCAAATACACCCGGCTATGACGATCAGCAGTTTTCATTCGGGGCCGATATAAGCTATCCGAATGATTTTATCGATTTCCGGCTTGGGCACCAGCAGGTCGGTGAAAATTTCAGGGCCGGGGCTGGTTTTGTCCCGAGAACCGGGATTAGAGAAACCTATACCACACTTAATATCGGTCCCAGGCCCAATAAATTCGGTCTCCTGCAGATCAATACGGGTGGGCGGTTCGATTACATTACCGATATGAACAATGAACTTTTAACAAGGGATGCATTCATTAAAATAGCTGAATTTGAGTTCCGGTCGGGGGAAAAACTGGAATACACGCTGAACAACACCTTTGAATTCCTCGACGGGAATTTTAATATTTTCCCCAGGGACAGTGTAGTGATACCTGCAGGCACCTATACATTCTGGCAGCAGAGTGTGGAAGCTTATACTGCCCAGCGGAGGAATTTCTGGATCGGTAGTGAAATAGAATGGGGTAATTTTTTCAATGGAGAGATCGTGAAATGGCTGGTTCTATCCGGATGGAAGATCAATGTACCATTTTTCGTGGGCATGGAGATGGAGCAGAATTTTATCCGCTTGCCTGCCGGAGAATTCACCACAAGCGTATACCGGATAAAGGCTGATATTTACTTTAATCCGGATATTTCATTATCTAATTTTATTCAATATGATAATATTTCAGAACAATGGGGCGGCCAATCGAGGTTCCGCTGGATCCTTAAGCCCGGCAATGAGATTTACCTGGTCTGGAACTCGATCATACGGCCTTCCTTCGACCGGGAGCGGCTGGTGATGGAAGAAAACACGGTACGTTTCAAGATAAATTATAGTTTCAGGTTCTGAAACCGGGATTTCAGATCAGATCCACTGCATGGGTTTTATCTGCCCAATATTAATCAACCCGTTATTAAACAATTCGTCCGACCACACCGGGTGACCGGACGAACATTATCTGTCTCATTTGCCGGGATGAGGGTATCTAACCGGACTTCTCAATTCCGGTACTTCATCAACTACTTAATCCCCAGCACCTTTTTATTGGTTTCCCGGTCGGCTCCCGATCCGGCAAAATCATCGAAGGTTTTTCCGGTCTTTTTGATCATATGCTCACGGATGAAAGGAGCGCCTTCTTTGGCGCCATCTTCGGGATTTTTGAGGCAACATTCCCATTCCAGCACAGCCCATCCATCAAAATCATACTGGGCCAGCTTACTGAATATGGATTTGAAATCGACCTGGCCATCACCCAGTGACCGGAACCTTCCCGGGCGGTCTACCCAGTCCTGGTAGCCGCCATACACACCCGATTTGGCAGTGGGATTGAACTCGGCATCCTTGACATGGAACATTTTGATGAATTCATGATACACGTCGATATGGCTGATGTAATCGAGCTGCTGTAAAACAAAATGACTGGGGTCATACAGCATATTCACCCTTTTATGATTACCGGAAGCTTCCAGGAACCGCTCAAAGGTAACGCCATCATGGACGTCTTCGTTGGGATGCACTTCAAAACAGAGATCGATCCCGTTATCCTCGAATTCATCGATAATGGGTTTCCATTTTCTGGCCAGCTCCTTGAACCCCTCATCCACAAGCCCGGCCGGCCTTTGTGGCCAAGGATACATATACGGCCATAACAGGGCGCCTGAAAAAGCCACCACGGCAGGTAATCCAAGATTTTTACTGGCTTTTGCCGTGTACTTCATCTGCTGTACCGCCCATTCGGCCCTTTTTGCAGGATTATTATGATATTCTTCGGGAGCAAATCCATCGAAAAGCATATCATATGCCGGGTGTACCGCCACCAGCTGTCCCTGGAGATGGGCTCCCAGCTCGGTGATCTTCAGACCTTTGCTTTCTACGGTGCCCTTTACCTCGTCCACATAATCTTTGCTTTCCGCCAGCTTTTTCAGGTCTACACACCGGGCATCCCATGAAGGAAGCTGTACACCCTCGTAGCCGAGGCCGGCCATGTATTCACAAATATTTTCAAGATTGTTAAAAGGGGCTTCATCGCCCATGAATTGAGCTAAATATACTCCTGGTCCTTTCATGATTTCTTTCTTTTAGGTTAGACATTTATCCATTGGGCATTCTTTTCTCCCGATGATATAACGGCATCGATAAACTTCATGCCGCGAAGACCATCGTGAACGGTGGGAAAATCGGTATAAAGCGGATCAGGCTCCTTTCCTTCCCACCCGGCCTGAATCACCATGGCGGCACTTTTATAAATATTGGCAAAGGCTTCCAGATAACCTTCCGGATGGCCACCGGGCGTTCTGGTATGGGCCATGGCCGAATCTTCAAGATAGGATTTATCCGCCCCGGTACGGTACACTTCCATGGGTTTGTCAAGGTGTTTGATCAGAAGGGTGTTGGGATCATGCTGATGCCATTCCAGGCCTCCTTTTTCACCATAAACGCGTATGTTAATGTTATTTTCCTCTCCGGCACTGACCTGGCTGCAGTGTAATACCCCTTTCACTCCATTTTCCATCCGGATCAGTACATTGGCATCATCATCCAGTTTCCGGCCTTCCACAAAGGTGGATACATCGGCACATAATTCGGTGATCTTTAATCCGGTAATGTATTCGGCAAGATTTTCCGCATGCGTTCCAATATCTCCTACCGAACCGGCTTTCCCCGATCGCTGCGGATCCGTGCGCCAGTCAGCCTGCTTTTGTCCGGATTGTTCGATCGGTGTGGACAACCAGCCTTGCGGGTATTCGACTACCACTTTCCTGAGCTTGCCGAATTTACCGGATTTGATGAGATCCCGGGCTTCTTTTACCATGGGGTATCCGGTGTAGGTATGGGTAAGGGCAAAGACAAGCCCGGTTTTATCTACCAGGTCGGCCAGTTTTTGTGCTTCTTCCACATTAAATGACAGGGGTTTGTCACATACTACATGGAAACCATTTTCAAGGGCCAGCCTTGCCGGCTCATAATGCAGATGGTTAGGGGTAACGATGGCTACCATATCCATCCGTTCACCTTCAGGAAGCTGCGCTTCTTTTTCTATCATCTCCTGATAGGATCCATAGGACCGGTCTTCCGGAAGATACCAGTCTTTACCGGAAGCTCTGGCTTTTTCCGGGTCCGAACTCAAAGCACCACAGACCATTTCGATATGACCGTCCATAAGGGCGGCAATTCTGTGGACTGCTCCGATAAAGGCACCTCTCCCTCCTCCAACCATGCCCATTTTCACTTTTCGTTTCATAAGAATTTAGTTTTTTTGATTAAATAAAAAGATCTCTTTGTTAATAAGAATACAAAAAATCATTGATAGTAAAAACAGGAGGTATCTGAATTATACCAGATCCCCCGTTGTTATCAATATTAAAAATAATTAGAGGATTTGTGAAATTTTTAACCAAGAATTAAGGATTGATGAAACGTCCGGTTCAGAATCGTATACTCAGCCAGCGTGCCTTGACCGGGTAAGCATTACATAATCGAGGTAATACAACACCTTGAAAGAAATACTGTTATCCCTTCCGGCATCGAAGGTACTCATGAAATTTTCATAATAATTATATTCGGGCCGGTCGGTTTGATTAAGGGCCGAACTTTTCCATACCACACTGAATTCACTTGCCGGTGAAAAGATCCAGGTATAAACCATATCGATATTAAAAGAAGTAAAATTCACGTCGTGACTATCGGAATAATCGGTGTCGTGTAACCTCCCTTCACTGCCAAGGGTGTAATAATCCTTGTACTGTGCACTCGACCAGTAATGACGCATCCTGAAGTATAGATCCATTTCGCGGTTGAAAGTAAATTTTGTGGTCACGATATTTGTAAAGGAGGTAATATCCCGGACCCCGAAATTAATGTCATCACCGGTAGTACTGACATACCCGATGCTGTTGCTGCTGTTGCTGCCGGAAAGGCTGGTAGATATGGAAAGCTGGTCGTTAATTCTCAGGCGGGGTGAAAGGCTCATTGAAACATAATTCCGGCCGGATTGTGAAGTTTGATAATAATACATCCAGCTCGACATTCTGAATTTTTTCCTTGAATCGGTATAGAATGAAACACCTAAATTATGATAACTGGGTTCATAAATGAAGACACCGGCAGTCCTTGTGTCGTCAAACTCCTTACTTTCGAGCGGTGAAATATCGAACCAGACCCGTGTGGTCAGGAAATTTTTAAATGTGGCACGAACAGATGTTTCGAATTCCAGTCCTGTGAAGACATTGGGCTTATATTCACGAAAGTAGTTTACACCAAACCCGGCCCTGAAGTTCAGGAATTTATAAAACGGATCATATTCCCTGTACTCTATATTGGCATAGAAATTATTATCATTAACTGCGCGTACAAAACCCAGATCATTGGGATTATAGTTATCGGATTCGAGGTTGTGGCCCACCCTGTACAGGATATTGCCACTCGTCTTGCCAACCCAGAAATTCGTGTTGAATCCCGTATCATTATCCTGTTCCGGGAAACCATATAAATGAGAAACAATCGCCTTACCACCAAAAGCATACATGTTGGTCTTGTCCGATAACCTCATCGACGTACCTGAAACATTGGCATCGGCAAATCCTTCGAACCGGGTTACATTGGTATTGATAAAACTGACATAGGAATTATTTTTCAGGGATTGATCGATCACGCTTACGTTATAATTAACCAAAGGAGAAGTAATTATCTCCCTTTCCTCACCCTGCTCATCGCGGATCACTGCAGAAGTCCGGTTCGTCAATGCATTTAAAAATCCTATGCCCAATCCACCTTTAGTTCTTCCCGAAATCTTGGTGGCATTGATGATCCTTGATTCGGTCGGATTGGATACGATCTCCTCACCTGCTTCCAACTGATCACCCACCTGATCATACATTACCGGTTTACCGCCAATCCTTCTCGAATAAAAAATATTTGCTTTTTCAAAAAGCTCGGTTCCTTCTATGAAAAACTGCCTTCTTTCTGTATTGTACACTTCATAGGGCCCCAGGTTCAATACATTGTTGTCCGATACCACCTGTCCGAAATCAGGCACCAGCATCATATCCAGGGTAAAAGCATCATTGATCCCGTACTTAATATCCATTCCACCTCTGATATTAGTCCCGGTACCGGCAGTATTGGTCTCCGGGTCATAATGACGATTCAGGTAGGCAGATAAATAAGGAATTACTGATAACCGGAGTGGTGTTTTGATACCTTCGAGATCGGTTAACAAGCCGAATTGATTCACAAATCCGTTAATCCGGGGATTGATCTCATTCCAGTATACCGACTCGTTATTCCGTTGAATAACCCGCCTGAAATTAAGGCCCCATTCCTGTACATCCTTTGCAGGAAAACGGAGTACGGATAACGGGATCTCCATCTCGACAAACCAGCCTTCATTGGTGATGGTCACTTCACTGTACCAGCCCACATTCCAGTTCAAGTCATAGTTACCCGGACTGATCCTGGAATCACGCTGCACTCCTGCGGCGGTGAGGGAGAATTCAAAAGCGCTCAGACCATCTCTGTAAGTATCGAAATATACGGTAAACATGTCAGTATTGCCGCTCTGATCACGACCATTCAATTCAGTCATTATCCCTTCGGGATTCTCATCATATAACCAGGCACCCACATAAATGTATGTGTTATTGTAAAGTATGCTTACTTCTGTAACCTGGGAAGGATCCGAACCGGGTACCGGTCCGCGTTGAACAAAACCTGAAGCCTTCCCGGCTTCGGACCATGCCTCTTCATTGAGGATGCCGTCTATTTTTATCGGTTTTGTGATTTTATGGGAGGAAAGTTTTTTCTGAGCATCTGCGCTGAAGGATAGCAGGATAGCCGAAAGTATGAACAGTAAATAAAACCTCAATGCAGATATATATATTTTAAGACCTTTCTTATAAATGTGAAGTCAACAATTATAACGATATTATCCGTAATTAGTTCCACAAAGGGATTAAAAAATATATTATAAAAATACTTAATAAATGAATATTTAAGCCATTTTATGCGGGTTATTATGTTTAATTTATATGCTGAACTATTTAAAATTAAAAATCTAAAAATATTCAGTCAAAAAAATTTATAATATTAAGAATTATATAATTTCAAAATCAATTGATCCTGATCATTTTTTTTCATATCTTAAATACGCTAAGGCAGTGCTGGAATGATTATTATTCTATAACAAAAATTTTATCATCATGTTACTGAGATTTTTTAAACTCGCCATTATTCTTTTATTCTTGTCCTTTATCTTTCAGGATTGCGGTAAAAACAAAGTTAAAATAGGATTTTTATTGGATGATTTTTCTTCGGAAAGATGGTACAAAGATATGGAAATGTTCGTATCCAAAGCAGAAGATCTGGGTGCTACGGTGTTGATTGATTCAGCAATGGGTGATATAAAGAGGCAGTTCGAACAGGCGCAGGAAATGCTTAAAAAGAATATTGATGTGCTGGTGGTGGTTGCTGCTAACAGTGAACAGGCAGCCGCCATTGTGAAATTAGCCCATTCTAAAGAGGTACCGGTCATATCTTACGACCGTTTGATCCAAAACTGTAATTTGGATTATTATGTCTCCTTCGATAATTCGAATGTGGGTGAACTTATGGCCAATTATCTCAGTAAAAGGGAACCCATAGGAAATTATGTTTTAATATGCGGCCCTCCATCAGATTATAATTCCTTTTTCATCAAATTCGGCTGGATCAGTGTGCTGCAACCTCTCATAGAAAAGGGTGATATTAATGTGGTATATGATTCCTGTGTGAACGACTGGAAAACAGAAGAAGGATACCGGCATATGAAAAATGTCCTTGAACAGACTCGTGATATTGATGCGGTATTATGTGCCAATGATGCCCTTGCTCAGGGTGCAATAATCGCACTAAAAGAAGTGAATATGGCGGGAGAGGTGCTCGTATCCGGACAGGACGCCGAGGCAGAAGCTATACGGAATATTCTTGCCGGGAATCAAACCATGACGGTTTATAAACCCATTGAAGCCATTTCTTTTGCTGCAGTCAATGCTGCTATTAAATTAGCCCGTGGCGAACCAATAACTGAAGCCAATCAATATATTAACAATGGGCAGAAAATGATCCCTTCTATCCTGCTGCCTTCCATGGTAGTGAATAAGGATAATATTGACATGACGGTAATTTCCAGTGGATATCTTAAAGAACATAATCTTGAATAAGGATAGCGGATCCTGATTTTTTGACCTGATTATCTAAAAACGGAAAACTTTCTTTATAATGTGCTGGTCCTTATACAGGATATGGAGCAGGAATATGTTTCCCTCAAAACCGTTCAGATCAAGGTTTTTACTGTTCTTTAGGCTTTTGATCAGTTGTCCTTTGGAATTATATCTGGAAAATGATTTAAGTGGCCGGACTGTTTGAACCTAATTATTGGATAAACCCAGATCCGTTATTAGAACATAAAATATACACGTAACTCTCTCTAAATGTGAATATTACAGATAAAAATTTCTAATGACCCTCATTAAAAACTATTTGATTTTCAGGAATTTATGCTCTAATGAATAATCCGGGATAAATTATTATAATAATCATCCATCTCCCGGATCTATTTTTTAAAATTGCGATCATTGTATAATTTTAACCCGAAAAATTCATAAATTTTTCGCCCGAAGGGCCGATTAAGCGCAAT
>CAZIXF010000028.1:25929-67406 GCA_964543195.1 uncultured Roseivirgaceae bacterium | reverse complement strand
CACCCATTCACCCAATCACCCAATCACCCAATCACAATCTAGCTCCACGTCCTGTCCCAGCTCTGGTCCTCATTCCATTTGGGGGTTGGCGCAAAGTACTCCTCCCCTTCCCTGAGGTGCTCTTTGATCACTTCTTCATTCAGGTCGACACCCAGGCCCGGTTTTTCGGGCACTTTGGTGTACCCGTTTTCTACCAGTGGCTTATCTCCGGTTACCAGGTCTTCCCACCATGGCGTATCCACATCATGGTGTTCGAGGGCCACGAAATTCTCGGTGGCAGCGGCACAATGCACATTGGCCATCAATGATATCGGCGTGCCGGCAAAATGCATGGCCATGGCAATGCCGTGTTCCTGGGCATAATCGCCTATTTTTTTCGTTTCCAGTATACCGCCTGCGGAAGCCAGGTCCGGGTGAACCATATCCACGGCTTTCTGATCAATAAGATCCTTAAAACCATCCAGCAGGTATGTATCCTCTCCCGTCAGAGTGGGTGTATTGATGGCGTGGGTGATCTGCTTCCATTTGTCTGTGTAATCCCAGGGAACCATGTCCTCGAGCCAGGCCAGCCTGTATTTCTCCACTGCATGGCCCAGACGGATGGCCGCGTTGGTATCGAAATGCCCGAAATGGTCGGCTGACATCGGGATCTCATAGCCTACTATTTCACGAACCCGGGCCACGTAATCCGTAAGGAGCTCAAGTCCCTTGTCTGTGATCTGGATACTGGTGAAGGGATGCCTTGTGGTGCCGATACTTCCCAGTTCTTCGCTCCACTGTTTTCCCAGGTCCCAGAAATCGGCTCCCACCAGTGCGCCGGGCACGTTTGCAATCAACTGAATGCCAAAATCCATTTTAAGAAAAGTATACCCCATTTCTATTCTTCCGTTCATCCGCTTTGCATATACCTCCGGGTCCCTTGAAGCAGGTGTGTCGGCATACATTCTGATCTTATCACGGTATTTTCCGCCAAGAAGCTGATATACGGGTACCCCGTAGGCTTTTCCCACAATATCCCACAACGCCATCTCCACTCCGGAAACACCCCCGCCAAGGCGACCATGGCCACCGAACTGCTTGATCATCTTAAAGAGCTGCTCCACATTACAGGGATTTTTTCCCAGCAGACGGCTTTTCAGGAAAAGGGCATATTTCGGGCTCCCGTGATCGCGCACCTCGCCTAAGCCGTAAATACCCTGGTTCGTATCAATTTTGATTATGGGAGCTTTTGTCGTATAGGCCACTCTCAGGTCGGTAATTTTGAGATCAGCAGGCGCTGAATTCCGGTTCACCTTCTGGGTGGAATATTCAATCTCGCCGGCTATATCGCCATTGAACATCATGCCCAGGGCCAGTCCACCCATCCCTGCTTTCTGGATGAAATCCCTGCGGCTGTTTTTACCTGATTTATGTTTCTCATTCGGAACTTTAAACAATGATTCTAACTTTTTATTCATCATGATTGGTAAAGTTTAATTATTTTTAGTTTTTTCGAAAAAATTTTTAAAATGTCAATTTTTTAAAAATCAATCCATAATCAAATGGCCTTTTAAAAATAATCAATTCCCGGAAAGTCTGATGAAATATTATGAAAACAAAAAAATTTATCTACAACCTCCTCATGGCCACGGCCTTTGTCTGCCTGGCGATTTTTCTAATCCTGTATTTTTCCGGTAACGAAAAACTGACCGGGCCATTCCTGACCATTTTTTTTGTAGCGCTGGCACTCGGATTCCAGGGATTTGAAAAATTAAAGAGCTTCTCCTATACCGTATGGATCTTTGCTGCGGTAACTGCGTCCATGTATTATCCAGCTTATTTCACCAGTATCGGTGATTTTGACCTGAAATTGCTGATCGTTCCCCTTCTGCAGATCATCATGTTCGGGATGGGATCCCAGATGAGCGTGCATGATTTTGCGGGGGTGATCAAAATGCCCAAGGGGGTGATCATCGGTATCGTCGCCCAGTTCAGCATCATGCCCCTGGTGGGATTTTCCATTGCCAATGCTTTTAATTTTCCCACCGAAATTGCAGCCGGTGTGCTCCTGATCGGTTGTGCACCAAGTGGGCTTGCCTCAAATGTGATGTCGTACATAGCCCGGGCTAACCTGGCGCTTGCCGTAACCCTGGCCGCCATAGCCACCATGTTATCCCCGGTGTTGACCCCTTTCCTGATGAAGATCCTGGCCGGGCGATATATCGAGGTAGAATTCTGGTCGATGATGCTGGATATCATCAATATGATGATCCTGCCAATCATTGCCGGTTTCATATTCAACCTGTTTTCCAAAGGAAAAGAAACCCGGAAAAACAAGATCATTCAGCTTTCTTCCTATTTATTGATCATCATTATAAAAAATTATATTTATCTTAAGTCGACGGAAGCCACCATGAGTGCAGCCTTCGTTTCCCTATTGTGGGATCTTTTCTGGTTCTTTGGTTTACCGACCGTGGTAGCGATGATCCTGAAAAATATTTTCAGGGATTTCGAGACCTACATGGATAAAGTGTTATCCTTTGTATCGATGGCCGGTATTGCCGTGATCATTACGATCATCACGGCAGCCGGAAGAGACAGCCTGCTCGATGTGGGCCTTCTGCTTGTGCTGGCCACCCTTATTCATAATGTAACGGGATACGGACTGGGTTACTTTTCCGCCAAACTTTTCGGAATGTCGAAAAAGGACTGCAGAACAGTAGCTTTTGAAGTGGGTATGCAGAACGGAGGACTTGCTTCAGGCCTCGCCCTGCAAATGGGAAAAGTAGCCACCGTAGGACTGGCTCCTGCTATATTCGGTCCGCTGATGAATATAACCGGTTCGTCCCTGGCCACTTACTGGCGCCGTAAGCCCGTAGATGAAGATAAAGATATGGAAGCCAAAACAATCGAAACCAAAGCGACTTAATGACCATTATTAAAATGATAACTATTAAAAATGCACATACTATGAAATCACGATTATTCTACACATTGATTATTACCTTTTTCGCCTTCTCATCCATGGCCCAGATTGAGCCTACGGAAAATGAAATGGAGTTTTACACCAAAGAATGGGAAGGTGAACGCCTGAAGGACGGGAGGCCCAAAGTATCGGATGATCTCCTGGAAAGACTCAAGAACATCTCCATCGAAGAAGCCTGGGGTGTGCTGAGAAGATTCGATTACCATAATCAGTTTGAATCGGGCTGGGAAATACTGCATCCTGATCAACCCTTCGTGGGAAGAGCCCTGACTGCCTTATATATGCCACTCCGGCCTGAATACAATGAAAGGATCATGGAAAAAGGTCATGCCGAAGGCCGTGTCGGGGCTTCCAACTCATGGCCTCTCGATATGCTCCAGGAAGGTGATGTATATGTAGCAGACTGTTTTGGCAAGGTGGTTGACGGGACGCTTATCGGTGACAACCTGGGCAATGCCATCTATTCCAAGTCAAAAACCGGGGTGATCCTGCACGGAGGATCAAGAGACCTGGAAGGACTGGGTAAGATCGAAGGATTTAATGCATTCGTCCGGGGCTGGGATCCCTCCTTCCTGCATCAAACCATGATGACGGGCATCAACGTGCCTGTCCGCGTAGGCAATGTTACCGTATTCCCGGGAGATGTAGTGCTGGCCAAAAAAGAAGGGATAATTTTTATACCACCTCATCTTCTCGAAGAAGTGGTGATCAATGCTGAATTCATCAGCCTGAAAGATGCCTTCGGTCATCTGCGGCTTCGTGAAGACGTATATACACCGGGCCAGATCGATGGCCGGTGGAGTGACGAGATTAAGAAAGATTTTCTGAACTGGATCGATGAAAATCCCGATTTACTTCCTATGTCGCGTGAAGAACTCGACGCTTACCTTGAAAGCAGAACCTGGTAAATAACGTAATTGAACCAGATTAAAAGCCTCTTGAGGAGATCAGGAGGCTTTTTTTATTATATCCAGCTATAAATACATTAGTTGCATGTAAATCCTTCCTGAATTTGTATTTATATAATTAATGTCTAGCTACATTATTATATTTTAAATCAAATGCAAATTTTCAATCATTTACCAAAATTTACTTTGATAGTAGGAAACTTTTAAGTTATATTGCACCATCAAGTTAAAATTTTAACCAATAAAATATAAATTTGCATAAAAATAGTTTGTTTAAGGCTAAAATTTAACCTAAAAATACTAATAATCACTAAATTTAATTTAAAATGGCTGAAAAAGTTACTTCTACAAAAGAATTCTTCGAATTTGCAAAAAAGCATGGAGCGGAGATGGTCGATTTGAAATTTGTGGATCTTCTCGGTACATGGCAGCACTGTACTTTTCCGCTCGAAACCTGGGATGAGGATACCTTCAAGGAAGGTGTCGGGTTTGATGGTTCCTCCATACGGGGATGGCAGGATATTCATATGTCCGATATGCTGGCAATACCCCAGGCCAATACCGCTGTTATCGACCCTTTCTTTGCTGAACCTACCGTAAGCGTTATTGCGGATATCTTTGATCCGGTCACCCTCGAGGCCTATGGAAAGGATCCGCGAAATGTAGCCAAAAAGGCAGTTGATTTCCTCACTTCAACGGGTCTGGGCGATACCTGCTTCATAGGACCGGAACCGGAGTTCTTTATATTTGATGAGGTACGATATACACAGAATCAGAACATGGGTTTTTACCAGATCGATTCAGTGGAAGGGGCCTGGAATACCAACCGGATCGAAGAACCGAACCTTGGATACAAGCCCAGTTATAAAGGCGGTTATTTCCCGGTATCCCCTACCGATACCTATCACGACCTTAGAGGTGAAATGGTCAAGACCATGCGGTCGATGGGAATCATAGTGGAAGCCCATCACCATGAAGTGGCTACCGGCGGCCAGGGTGAGATCGATATGAAATTTGCCGACCTGGTTACCATGGGTGATCAGTTCATGTGGTTTAAATATATCATTAAAAATATTGCAAAAAGGCATGGCAAGACAGTAACTTTTATGCCAAAACCCATATTTGATGATAATGGAAGTGGCATGCATACGCATTTTTCATTGTGGAAAAGCGGAAAACCGCTGTTTGCCGGAGATGGCTACGCCGGACTTTCTGAAATGGCCATGCATGGTATCGGAGGGTTGTTAAAACATGCATCGGCTATCCTGGCGTTTGCAGCACCCACTATCAACTCATACCATCGTCTGGTACCCGGTTTCGAAGCACCCGTAAACCTGGCTTATTCCCAAAGGAACCGGTCTGCATCGGTAAGGATACCCATGTACCATTCCAGTCCCAAAGCTAAACGTTTTGAATTCCGTTGCCCGGATCCCAGCGCAAACGGATATCTTCTGTTCAGTGCTTTATTAATGGCCGTTATTGACGGAATTGAAAACAAGATCGATCCGGGCAAACCGCTCGACCGCGACATCTATACCATGTCAAAAGATGAGCTTGCTACCATCCCCAAGGTGCCGGGTACCCTCGGTGAAGCGCTTGATGCTCTTGAAGCCGATCATGCATTCCTGACCAAAGGGGATGTGTTTTCAGA
This sequence comes from uncultured Roseivirgaceae bacterium, assembly GCA_964543195.1. Lineage (GTDB taxonomy): Bacteria > Bacteroidota > Bacteroidia > Cytophagales > Cyclobacteriaceae > JAGTVG01. The sequence continues at coordinate 61,882 of CAZIXF010000028.1, read as the reverse complement.
AGATCTCATCAATACCTACATCGAGTACAAGCGCGATAACGAGATCGACCAGATGGCGCTCAGGCCTCATCCCTACGAGTTTTTCCTTTATTACGATAGTTAGAGACAGCAAAAAGACAGAAGTTCATCAAAAAGGCACCCGTGGCAACCGGGTGCCTTTCTTTTTTTATTCGGAAAAATTTGCTGTATTTATGTAAAAGACGGGATGATCTATGATCTTGCGGCCTGCTTTACCGACCGCCACGGCGCGAAGTATATCCTTTTGACGATGACTTTCGTATATTATCCGGAAAACCGGCAAATAGTTTGCAGTTAGATTTCCGGTTGCTTTAAACCCCTTTCAGGTTATTCTATCTCGAAAGAATATGTTAATTTAGATCAGTAAGTTAAATATTTATTGAAATACAGAATTTTTGTGTTGAAGGTATTATCGTACGTGTTTATTGGTATCGTAAAATTTTATCAGGTATCCATTTCTCCATTGCTCGGCAGTCATTGCCGGCACACCCCTACCTGTTCCCAGTATACCATTGAAGCCATCAGGGAATGGGGACCGGCCAAAGGTGGATGGATGGGACTGAAAAGATTATCACGGTGCCATCCCTGGGGGACCCATGGTTATGATCCCGTGCCTGAAAATCCTTCAAGGAAAAAACGGGTCGGAAATCGTAAAAACCAAGAAGCCTCTCATACTTTTACCGGAAATGAATGATCTTCAGCACTATAATAATTGCCTGAACCGGATTAACTTTAGGAGTATTGCAATAATCAGCTTGGATTCAACTTTATAAATTATGGTGTAGCTTTACAGAAGGGAATACAGGACAACATGGAATATCCGACGAAACTTATTGAGGAAGCGGTTAATGAAATAAGCAAGCTACCGGGTATCGGTAAAAAATCAGCACTGAGGGTGGTTTTACACATACTAAAGCAGGAGGAAGTCTACACAGAAAGTCTTGCCGAAGCATTGATCAAATTACGAAAAGATACACGGTATTGTCGTATATGTCATATTATAAGTCATACGGAAGAATGCACCTGTATGACCCCAAACCGCGACACCTCGGTGATCTGCGTCGTGGAAGACACACCGGATATCATGGCTATACAGAATACGGCTCAGTATAATGGCCTGTTCCATGTACTTGGCGGACTGATCTCACCCATCGACGGGATCGGTCCGGATGAATTGAATATTTCCACACTGGAACAACGGATCCGGGATGCCGACGGAGGTATAAAAGAAATCATACTGGCCTTATCTTCAAGCATGGAAGGAGAAACCACTGCTTTTTATGTGGCAAAAAAACTTAAGTCCTTTCCTGTGAAAATAAGTACAATAGCAAGAGGTATACCCGTGGGAGGAGAACTGGAATTTACGGATGAGATCACACTGGGGAGAAGTATAGTGAAAAGGGTTAATTATGAACTGGATTAAACGCATCATGACATATCACTACCTCAATATTTTTGTAGTATTCCTCATCCGTCTGAGTGGAGTTCTTTTCATCACAGGAAATTCCCCGGTACAAGCACAGTCCTATGGGGAAACCCAGCACAGGCTGATCATGGAAGAAGCCGTGAAATTAATGGACGAAGGGAATTTTCAGGAGGCTGACAAAAAATTCAAACGGGTGCTAAGGAATATGGAAGTGCTCCCGGCCGATATTTCATTTTATTTCGGGAAAAATTCATATTACCTCAATCAGTATAAACAGGCTATCAACTGGCTGAACAAATACATTGAACTGAAAGGCACGAAAGGGCGGTTTTTTGAAGAAGCCGTAAATTATCTCAATCGCTCCGAACAGGCCTATAAACTTGAATCGCAAAGGAATGCAGAAAATGTGGCCCGCCAATTATCCAGCGAAAATGAATTCGACTGCAAAGGCAGGACTCATTTTCAGTGTCCATTATGCAATGGGGAAGGCGTTCTGATCAAACCGGGTAAAATGAATAACACCGTATACCAGACCTGTCCCTTCTGTGAGGGGAACGGTTTTCTTACCTGCGATGAATATAAAAAATACATGAAAGGCGAATTGAAAGCCGAATAGTTCCGGATTCCCCCGATCAGCCGCCCCCTTCAAGGCGGATTGTATCCACCGGTTTTTTTATTAACTTTGCAGGTCAGGCTTCAAGAAAACCCCTTATAACTGCCTGATTCAGTATCGAAAATTATACATGGAATTACGGAACAAGATCAACAGCAGTATCCTGAAAGAAAACCTGCGAAACAAGCAGGAAAAAAGAATAACTGTTTCTTTTTATAAATACCATAAACTGGTTAATCCACAGATCTTCAGGGATCATCTCTATACTCTTCTGGACAATCTAAACGTTTTCGGGAGAATTTATGTGGCAAAGGAAGGCATCAATGCCCAGATCAGTGTGCCCGAGGTAAATTATGCCGCTTTCCTTTCCATACTCGATGAAATAATTTTTCTGAAAGGGGTTCGGCTCAACCAGGCCGTGGAAGACAACGGAAAATCCTTTTATAAGTTGAAGATCAAGGTAAGAAAAAAGATACTGGCTGACGGCCTCGATGATGATACTTTCGATGTAACCCGGATCGGAAAACACGTAAATGCAACTGAATTCAATGAACTTGCCGGCCGGCCGGATTCCATCGTAGTGGATATGCGCAATCATTATGAAAGCGAGATCGGTCATTTTAAAAATGCCCTGCTCCCGGATGCGGATACCTTCAGGGATGCACTTGATATCGTTACCCGGAAACTGGATCAACACAGGGATAAACACATACTCATGTATTGTACCGGCGGGATCCGTTGCGAAAAGGCAAGTGCTTATTTTAAATACATTGGTTTCGATAATGTGTATCAGCTGGAAGGAGGAATTATCAAATACGCCAGGGATGTAAAAGACCATGATCTGGAAAACAAATACATTGGAAAAAATTTTGTTTTCGACGAGAGGCTGGGTGAAAAGATATCCGATGAGATAATTGCCCGCTGCCACCAATGCGGCCGGCCCTGCGATACACACACCAACTGTAAAAATGCAGCCTGTAACCTGTTGTTCATCCAGTGTGAAACCTGTGCTGACAAGAATACGGGATGCTGTTCGGAGGAATGCCGGCAGATCATTGAACTACCAGACGAAATCCAGGAAAAATTAAGAAAAGGCAGTGATTCGAATATCAGGATCTATACGAAAGGCCGGTTTCCCGCCCGTAAAACCCGGGCCTGACAGCTAAGCTACTCCTGACTTCCGATGAGCCTTCCCGGGTTTATTAATTTTCCCCGACGATAAAAATCAATATTCCCGGATAGGAGAACCTTATTTTAGCAATAAAATGAGTACACGCAGGTATCCCGGATCATGATAATTCATCCCGGATTATTCATTAGAGCATAAATTCCTGAAAATCAAATAGTTTCTAATGACGGTCATTAGAAATTTTTATCTGTAATATTCACATTTAGAGAGAGTTACGTGTATATTTTATGTTCTAATAACGGATTTGGGTTCATCTTTTATTTCCTTATTGGGTTGAATGCTCTTGTTTTACTGTGCATAAACCAGTCATGAACAGTGCTCTTCCAACAGGGAAACCGGATTCAGGGCCTACGAGTCGCAGAAAACCGGAAAACTGCCGCCGGGAAAGCTTTCCTTGCCGGATGGGATATGGAGTTGGTCTCAGGCACCTGTAATGAATAGCTGCCGGAGTCAGCCGGATGGCGGTAAATCAATGGGGAACTGATTACGTAACGGTAAAGTGGCAGTATTATCCTAATTTTCTTTTAACGGTTGATGGGAGATGCGTGTAACTGGAATATGCCTGAGTAAGTCTAATAGAAAGATGCGGGTATTTATTTTAAATTTTGAATGAAGAGTGATAAATTGAAGACCTGAAACTCAAAATAATCGGTACATGTACACAAAACATCATTTTTTATCTCTATTTATTTTATTGACAGGTATTTCATTCCTGTCAAATGCTTGTGTTTACTCCAACGGGGGATTTGGTCCCGATGTGGAGGAAGAACGCCCGGTCGGCGATTTCGATGGTATCCGGGTTTCCAGTGGTATTGATGTTAAACTCAGCCAGGGAAGGGAAGCACGGCTTATAATCATCGCAGATGAAGATCTGATAGATGATGTGGAATCTGAAGTAGTAAACGGAACCCTGGAATTGTCTGTCGATCGAAACTGGTTCAGGAGGGGTAATGTGGAGGCTCTAATTACCTTTGTGGACATTGAGTTACTGGACGTGAGTGCCGGCTCGGATGTGGAATCGGACCAGTTGCTCAAATTCGGGAAAATTGAGATAAAAGCATCCAGTGGCAGTGACATAGAGTTATCACTTGAGGCTTCCGATATAAGTCTGAGAGCCTCCAGTGGATCGGATGCTGAACTGGAGGGAAGATCCGGTAAATTTTATGCAAAAGCTACGAGCGGAAGCGATATCGATGCCTACGATTTGGAGACCACCGATGCCGTGCTTGAGCTTTCGAGTGGTTCGGATGTAAAGATCCGGGTAACGGGGTCACTGGAAGTGAATGCTACAAGTGGCAGCGATGTACATTACCGTGGTGAACCGGAAGTGGTGAATATCAATACATCAAGCGGTGCGGATGTAACCAAAAGGTGATAAAGTACACCCCAGGATTACTTTTTCCCTTACTGACAAGATCCCTCCCGGGTGGAGCAGTTGAATTCGTCAATGCCCAGAGTAATGAAGGCCCGGCGCATCATTGTGCTGTGGGAACCGGCCACCAAAGCAGTAAAATCAAAAAGCTGGGGTCATTGTTGAATATGGAAACCATACAAAAATGTTAAAAATGCCATTGATGACGCGATACTATCATTTAATTATCCTTTTTATTCCGTTTTTATTTACAGACTGTCTGGAAAAACAGGACCGGCAGCGCCAAACGGAAATCAGCTATACCAGCGATCCGGACAAGGATCTCCTTTATGAACAATTTTCATCCAATACCATCTCTTTAAACGGTACCTGGGACGTGACTGAAGGCACTATGCAGGATATCCCTTCTGAATTCGGGCACCAGGTTCAGGTGCCCGGCCTGATCACACAGGCCTCCCCTTCGTTTGAAAACGTGGGCATTCCCAGTAAAAAAAGAGAGGCGTTCTGGTACAGAACCACATTCCCGCTGGATCATAATGCCGCGCCAAATGTTTTTCTGAAAATATACAAAGCCAAATACGGAACTGCCGTATATGTTAACGGAGAATTTGCAGGGGATAACATGCTCAATTTTACACCTGCCCGGATTAACATCACGCCCTATCTGAACAGGCAGGGTAATGAAAATGAGCTTCTTATAAGAGTCGGTGCCCATATTGAATCCCTTCCCGACACGGTGGTCACCGGAGGAGAGGTAGAAAAATTCAAATACATTCCGGGGATTTATGATTTTGTAGAACTTCAATTGTCTGAACAGATCTATTTCCAATCGGTACAGGTGGCTACAACCGGAAATGAAGTAAATATCGAAGCCGATATCCATAATAATGGCCCTTCGAATACTGCCATCGTCAATGCTACCATAAAAAATTTCGCGACGGGAACTGTGGCCGGTTCAGACCAGGATAAAAGTTACGCCTTCAACCAGCATGAAACCAAAACCATACAAATGTCCATTCCGGTTGAAAATCCGGCATTCTGGACACCCGAAACCCCTGATCTCTATTTACTTGAGCTTCGTGCCGGTGACGAAACCTATACTACGCGATTTGGATTCCGCAATTTCCGGCTTGACTCGTTGTATACCCATGCGGCTTACCTGAACGGAAAAAGATATTATTTCCGGGGAACCAACATAGCCTTATTCCGCTTTTTCGAGGATCCCCTGTGTGAAGATCAACCCTGGAACAGGGACTGGGTACGGGCTCTTTTCAGAAAATTCAAATCCATGGGCATGAATTCGGCCAGAACTACTATTTGCAGTTTCCCCAAATTCTGGTACGAAATAGCCGATGAGGAAGGATTTGCCCTGTTCGCGGAATATCCCATCTGGTATGCGCTGAAGGAGGGTGTTTCGCATGCGGATTTCCAAAAGGAAAGGCTGCACCCTCAAAGGAAATATGGTATTTATCCTGAAAAACTAACCGTTCAGAGGCTCGTCAATGAATATACCCACTGGATGGAAGACCTCTGGAACCACGCTTCGGTGATTGCCTGGGACGCCCAGAATGAGACCTGGACACCGGCTACAGGTGAAGCCATCAATGAAGTCCGGGACCTTGATCTCTCCGGCCGCCCCTGGGATAACGGATGGTCTCCTCCCGCCTCTCCTGATGATTACCGCGAAGGGCATCAGTATTTTGCCCGGTACAATGTCGGAAGTGAAGACAAAAGTGCAATTGAAACGGTCCCGGAACCATTTTCACTGGACGACCTTTCTTTTAAGGAAAAAAATCCCAGGACACTTTATATTCCTTATCAGCATGCCTATGACCTTCCTGTTGACTGGTATCTCAACCAGCCATGTATTCTTAATGAATACGGCTATCTCTGGCTGAACCGTGATGGCACACCCACCACCCTGACCAAACCGTATTATGATGCGGTACTGGGGCCGGAAGCTACTGCAGATGAGAGGCGGGAACATTATGCCTATATGCTGGCCGCACTTACCGAATACTGGCGGTCGGTACGCACCTGTTTCGGCGTGCTCCATGTGTTTGGATTGGCACATTCCCATCCCCAGGGAGCCACATCCGATAATTTTATCGATGTAAATACTCTTGAATTTGATGAATACTTCAGCCATTATGTACCGGATGCATTCAGCCCGGTGGGCCTATGTATTGAAACCTGGTTTGTTAACCTGATCCCCGGAATATCAGCAGATATTCCTGTTGTGATTACCAATGACACGGATAGACAGTTAAAAGGAACTGTTGAAGTCATTTTGCGTAACGAAGACAGCGAATTACAGAAAGAATCAATTAATTATGAAGTGGATGCCCTTAGACAAAACCGTTTATGGGTCCGTTTATATATACCGGATAAAAAAGGAGAACATACCATTACCGCTGCAACCCGGACAGGAGACGAGACTGTCCGATCCGTCAGAAAAATTGAATTATAATCCAGCTTGAACAATGAATAAGTCAAACACAATCAGCAGGCTTTTATTTTGTCTGGCCGTAGTTATAGCTGCTGCCTGCGACAGAATAGAAATTGATAAAACCGGTGATGAAAAACTTCCGGCCACCTTTGAATACCTCAGTGAAAATTTTAAAGATCCACCCACGGAATACAGTACAGCACCTTTCTGGGTTTGGAATGACCGGGTAACAATGGAAAAAATTGACCGGCAACTTGCATTGTATAAAGAGGAAGGCATAAATATGATATTTATCCATCCCAGACCCGGCCTCATAACCGAATACCTTTCCAGGGAATGGTTCGAACTGACCCGCTACGCTGTAGTTAAAGCAGAAGAACTGGATATGATCGTATGGTTATATGATGAGAATTCCTATCCGAGTGGCTTTGCCGGGGGCCATGTGCCGGCCATGATGCCCGAATCCTATAATCAGGCTGCAGGCCTGGAATTGACGAGACTTCAGATGCTCACCCCGGAGGATTCGGGAAAATATTATCTTATCATAAAAAAGATCGACGATCGCTTCGCCAACATCACGCATGGAATTGGTAATTACTACAACCAGCCCGGGGATTATTATGCTTTTACAAAATGGTACTATCCGGAAAAGGATGCCTGGTTCGGAGGCTGGTCCTATGTGGACCTGCTTGCGGAAGGCGTGACCGAAAAATTCATCAAGCTGACCATGACCGGGTATGAAGAGACACTGGGAGAAGACCTGGGAACCAGGGTGCCCGGCATTTTTACGGATGAACCGAACATAAACACAAGAGGGGGTAATACATGGGTGATCCGTTATACACCCGGGTTATTCTCACATTTTGAAGAACGTTACGGTTACCAGCTTCAAACCTACCTGCCCTGCCTTTATGACGACATCGGTGATTATAAAAATATTCGACATGATTATTATGCCCTGTTGCTGGATCTTTTTATTGAACGATGGGCTGAACCCTGGTATGAATATACCGATTCCGTGGGATTGAAATGGACCGGCCATTACTGGGAACATGGCTGGCCAAATCCCAAACACGGCGGCGACAATATGGCCATGTATGCCTGGCACCAGATCCCGGGCATCGATATGCTGTTCAATACGGAAGAAATACGACCGGACCAGTTTGGGAATGTCCGCGCAGTGAAGGAGCTCAGCAGCGTAGCCAACCAGTTGGGGAAGCATCGTACCTTATCCGAAACTTACGGTGGCGCAGGCTGGGAACTCACCTTCGAGGATATGAAACGGCTAGGTGACTGGGAATATGTTCTTGGCGTGAATTTCATGAATCAGCATCTTTCCTACATGACCATCAAGGGTGCACGGAAAAGGGACTTCCCCCAGTCGATGTCGTACCATGCCCCGTGGTGGGAAAACTACGATCTTCTTAATGATTATTTTCACCGGCTCTCATTTGCCTTGTCGCTGGGTGAGCAGAAAAATCGGATACTTATTATCGAACCTACCACTTCTGCATGGATGTATTTCCATCCTGCCATGGACCGGGCCGTAGCCGGGAATCACATGGAAGAATACCGGAATTCCTTCCATGATTTTCTCGATAAACTGGAAAAATACCAGGTGGAGTACGATCTTGGCAGCGAAAGAATAATCCGTGATCACGGACTTGCTGAAGATGGAAAATTTATAATCGGTAAACGGGCCTACGATCTGGTGATCGTTCCTCCCATGTTTGAAAATTTTGAAAAGAGAACATTCGAACTTGTTTCAGCTTATCTTGAGCAGAATGGCAATGTTTTATCCTTTGCAGGAATACCTTCACGTCTTGATGGCAACCATAATCCGGATATGAAAGAACGGCTGGCTTCCTATTCCGGTCAATGGATGACCTACGATGAGCTGGATGAAACCGTCATTCAAAGATTCCTGCTCGAAACCGGTTTTATTGCCGGTCATCCTGAAAACAGAAAAGACCGGGTATACCATCAACGCCGGACATTTGAAGATGGTCAGTTACTTTTCTGGGTCAATTTTGATAAAGATGAAACGGCCCGGATCGGGTTCGACATTGCAGGCCAGTCTGCTCTTTTCCTGGATCCGGTTACGGGCAGGATCGAAGGTTCTGGGATCACTCCCGTTTACGATCAGCTCAATATCTCTTTTGACCTCCCTCCCGCCAATTCTAAGCTGATCTATATTTCTGATAATTTCATCGACATCGACCAGGCCGGACAGCCGGAACCCTCCGAGCCCCGGGTCATTGAAACACAGAAACTGTCTGTGCAGCCCGAATCCCTCAATATGCTTACATTGGATTACTTGGACTTGTATGTCGGCAACAAAACATTGAAGGATCTTTATTTTTACAATGCTGCCGATACGGTATACAAATACCATTTAGAGGAGAAATACGGGTTCAATTACAATCCCTGGAGCGTGGCCGTTCAGTACCGGACCAATATTCTCGACAAAAACAGGTTCGGCAGTGAGTCGGGTTTCAGGGTGGTCTATCCTTTTAACCTGGGATCCGGATATATTCCCGATACCCTGGTGGCAGTGGTTGAATGGCCTGAGCTTTTTACTTTCAAGATAAACGGCAATCCCATTGAACCCATGGAAGGAGAATGGTGGCTGGACAAGGGCTTTGGGATCCTCAACTGTACCGGACATTTACAGAACGGACGGAACGAACTGGAAATGTCGGTACAGCCCATGGATATCCTGGCCGAGATAGAGCCGGTATACCTGCTGGGCGATTTTTCACTTCAATCCAGTGAAAACGGATGGCTGATCCGGAAACCGGCAGATCTTAAAACAGGCAGCTGGAAGGATCAGGGTTATCCGTTCTACTCCGGCAAAGTTTCCTATTCCAGGTCATTCAACACGGTAGATGAGATCAGGGACTATGAAATAGGTCTTCAGGAATGGGATGGCACAGTGGCCGAGGTATTTGTGAATGGTACCAAAGCGGGCTTGATTGGCTGGCCACCCTACCGGATGGATATATCGGATCATACCGTGGAAGGAAAGAACAGGGTTACGGTTAAAGTAACCGGCAGCCTGAAAAACCTGCTTGGTCCGCACCATAACAATCCGAGAAAAGGGATCGTGACCCCGTGGAGCTTTTTTTATGCCCCTTTGCACCAGCCTCCCGGTAATACCTATCATCTCCTGGACTATGGATTATATGAACCATTCGAGATAAGAGGAATTCAATAATCTGTGACGATAGCTCTTGTATCGGGGATTTTGCATAAGATAAGAAAAGAAAGGGGGGCGTATAAAATAAAACTGATGAGTCTATGCCAGGCTCCGGGAGCCCTGTCCAGAGTGGGCCTTTGAACCGTCAAAAGCATTTCCAATTAATCATGAGCTTCACGCCTGGGTGGAGGCCTATGTGCCGGGAGCCGGATGGATTGAAACCGATCCTTCCACCGGTTTACTTGCCGAAAATGATCATATCAGGGTGTCTTCAAGTTTTCTACCTACCAATACCCTTCCGGTTACCGGCTCGTTTCGCGGAAAAGCTGAATCAAAAATGAAATCCACAATTCATATTTCCCGATTTTCCTGATTATTTTTAGGGATTGTATCAGGCGGCTTTTTCATGAACGATTAAACGGGAATATATGAACAGGTTTTTAAAAATCAATTTACTCCTGGGGTTTATATTATGGTCTTTTTCATCAATAGCCCAGTCCGGCACAACCGAAGGATCGCTTTCAGCGCGGGAGATTATTGAAAAAATCAAGGAGCAAGTGACTTGTGAGTGGTCGTTAAAGACCGTAGATACCTTTAAGGCGGGAGATCCGGACCAGATCGTCAACGGCATAGCCTGTACCTTCATACCGACCATGGACGTGCTTAAAAGGGCGAAGGAACTTAACTGCAACCTGATAATTACCCATGAACCCACCTTCTATAACCACCTCGATGAGACGGATCATCTCAAAAATGACCCGGTTTACCGGGCCAAAATAAAATTCATAGAAGAAAATAACATGGTCATCTTCCGCTTTCACGATCACTGGCACCGGACCGAACCGGATGGTATCGTCACGGGAATGCTTCGCGAGCTGGACTGGAACCAGTTCCTGGTGGATGAGGATAATCTGATCTTCGAATTCCCGAGGATGTTTGTCGGGGAACTGGCCCGTGACCTGAAAAAAATATTTGATGGGGCCCCTGTTCGTGTGGTAGGTAATCCGAACGGTACCTTTACCAGGATGGCCTTTGCACCGGGTGCTCCCGGGTACAGGGCTCATCTCAATCTGCTGAAAAGGGATGATGTCGAAGTGCTGGTAGCCGGTGAAGTTCCCGAATGGGAAAGCATTACCTGGATCCGGGATGCCGAAGGAGCAGGTATGAATAAATACATGATCCTTGCGGGACATGTAAATTCCGAGGAAGCGGGCATGAAATATTGTGCAGAATGGCTCGAAGGATTCATCCGGGAAATGCCGGTCCAATTCATCCCTGCCGGTGATCCTTTTTATGTACCGAAATAAATTGGCAAAACACTTTAATAATTGAAGGAACCCTGTTACATTGATTATTTAAAATGGGGGAAATCTTTTACGGTGATCATTAAAAGGTGATCCTTTTGCTATGATCCTTAAAAATTTTGCTTGTTTTAATAAAATAATTACTATACCATCATGAACAATACCAGAACCCCGCTATTACTTATTTTATTGCTGATCAGTACAGGTATCTTATCCTGCGGCCCCGCCGAAAAAAAAACGGAAAGATCCTTTATTCCCGTAATAAAAAGTGAGTGGTGGCAGGTGGCAGGTAACCCGGATCTGGGAGAACTGACATCCGAAGAACAACAGCCTGTTGATTTCGGTATCTGGCAGGCCCGCGACGGTTCATGGCAGATCTGGTCCTGTATCCGTAAAACAAAAGAAGCCGGTCATACACGCCTCTTCCATCGCTGGGAAGGCGATTCGATAACCCAACGAAACTGGGAACCCAGGGGGATCACCATGAGAGGCGATACCAGCCTGGGTGAAGCTGCCGGTGGCATGCAGGCTCCTTACGTAATCCGGCACGACAATGAATATCTGATGTTTTATGGTGATTGGAACAGGATCTGCCTTGCCAGAAGCGATAATGGAAAACACTTCGATCGTGTAATCCGGGATGGTTCCCCTGCCCTATTTGGCGATCCGGAAGAAACCAACACCCGGGATGCCATGGTCATTCGCGTGGAAGATACCTGGTATTGTTATTACACAGCCCATCCGGACAATGACGGAGCGATATATGTGCGTAAATCCGACGACCTGTTCAACTGGAGCGAATCAACGATCGTTTCCCATGGAGGGAGTCCGGGAAGCGGGAAGTTATGGCTGGCCGAATGTCCCCATGTAGTTCCCTACAAAGGCAAATTTTATCTTTTCAGAACGTACTCCTATGGGAGGTATGAGAACGGTAAGCAGGTCAGTGAGCCAAAGACCAACGTATACCGTTCCACCGATCCCGAGAGTTTTGGCATAGGTACCGATTCACTGCTGGTTGGTCAATTACCTGTTGCAGCTCCGGAAATTGTACATTATGATAATAAATGGTATATCGCCTCCCTGATGCCTGATCTTCAGGGCATACGGATTGCTGAAATGAAATGGGAACCTGTCAATGAATAAAAAAACGTTCATCAATTACCACAAAAGTCATTGTGAGAGGGACGATACACCTGCCTTTCTCTTTGACGAAATTCGATCCCTTTTTTGAGCGGTCAATTTGCCGGAACCCCCATACACTCCCCTTATCCAGAAAGAACTTGCCAGGACGATCAAAAGCCTTTACGCGGAATATAAACAAGCCTGAATTAAAAAATCAATGTGGGAGGTTGTCATTGAGCCAAATTATCATTAACATTTAAGTGACACCCATATCGGGTTCAAATTATTTTTGATAAACTATGGTAATTGAAAAATGGAACGGAAAAATATTTTTGTAATAGGCCTGAATGATTTTAATCTCGGCGAGTTGAAATCCATTGACCAGGCTGAAAAATATAATTTCATCCGGGTCTTTAATAAAAAAGAATTACAGGAAAAGTATGATAAACCCGACCTGGAGTCCTTTCTTGAAAAGGCTAGGGAAGAAATCACGGATTTCGGAGGAGATGTGGATGGAATAATCGGCTTTTTTGATTTTCCGGTTACCCTCCTTGCTTTTGTTCTCTCACATGAATTCGAGACAAGATCACCCAGCCTTGAGAGTGGATTCAAATGTGAACATAAATACTGGAGCCGCGTTGAGCAGAAAAAAGTGATACCGGAATATATTCCGGAGTTTACGGCAATCAATCCTTTCGACGCACCCGATTTTGAAGACATTGAACTAAAAAAACCTTTCTGGTTAAAGCCGATTAAAAGCTATGCCTCTCAACTGGGCTTTAAAATTGAAAACCGTGAGGAGTATGAAAAAAACATTAAGGCGATCAAGGATGGGATCCATAAATTTGCCGATCCCTTTAATTATCTGCTTTCTTTTATTGAATTGCCGGATGAAATCGCTCATGTGGATGGTAATTACTGCCTGGCCGAAGAATTGATCAGTGGTGTTCAATGCACAATTTCAGGCTATGTGTACAATGGAGAGGTCAGGATTTATGGCGTGGTAGACTCCATCAATTATGAAGAAGCTCCTTCCTTTTTTTATTATTTGCTCCCCAGTAATTTGTCGCAAAATGTAAAGGAGAGAATGGAGAATATTTCCGAAAAGGTCATTAAACAGATCGGCTTCGATAATTCTCCTTTCAACATCGAGTTTTTTTATGATGAAAAGAATGACCAGATCCGTCTGCTGGAAGTCAATCCCCGCATGTCGCAGTCACACAGTGACTTGTATGCAAAAGTTAAAGGCAGCTCAAACCATGAAATCCTGGTAAAATGTGCTACCGGACAGGACCCTGATTTTAAAGATAAACGGGGCAAGTACAATTGCGCCGGCAAGTTCCATTACAGGGTCTTCAGGGAAGACGGGACAGTCAAACGGGTTCCTTCGGATGAAGAAATTCAGAAAATAGAAGAAGAATTTCCCGAAACGATCATTTATGTAGAGGCCATGGAGGATAAAAAGTTGTCGGAGCATCCGATCCAGGATAGTTACAGCTACCGCCTTGCCAATTTTTATATTGGAGCCGAAAATGAAGAAGCCCTGATAGAAAAATATCATAAAATCATCGATAGACTGAATATTGAGATCGATTAAACCCACTCATGGAACAAATAAGTGAATTTCCTTTCGCATTCGAAGAAATTGAGAATGAATGGATCACCATGCCGGACGGCGTAAAACTGGCAGCCAGAATGTGGATACCGGAGGATGCGCACAAAAAACCGGTCCCGGCTATATTTGAATTCATACCTTACCGCAAACGTGATTTCAAACGGGTCAGGGATGAGATCAATCATAAATATTTTGCCGGCAACGGATATGCCTGCGTAAGGGTCGATATTCGCGGAAGCGGAGACTCGGAAGGCATTTTAAAGGATGAATACCTGGAGCAGGAACTGAGCGACGGTGAAGAAATAATCAAATGGATCGCGGCACAGCCCTGGTGTGACGGAAATATCGGGATGATCGGCATATCCTGGGGCGGTTTCAATGGCCTCCAGATAGCTGCGCGGCAGCCGGAAGCATTGAAGGCGGTGATCACCGTTTGTTCGACCGACGACCGTTATGCCGATGATGTGCATTATATGGGGGGATGCCTGCTGGGAGATAATCTTTCCTGGGCCTCGGTTATGTTCGGAAGAAACTGCCTGCCCCCTGATCCGGAGATCGTAGGCGATAAATGGAAGGAAATGTGGCTGGAAAGGCTTGATAAAAGCGGGTTATGGCTGAAAAACTGGCTTGAGCATCAGCGGCGGGATGAGTTCTGGAAACATGGCTCCATCTGTGAAAACTATGACGATATCCGGATCCCGGTAATGGCTGTAAGCGGCTGGGCTGACGGATACTCCAATGCGGTGTTCAGGATGCTGAAAAAACTGAAGGTCCCCAGGATGGGCCTGGTAGGCCCCTGGAGTCACCGCTTTCCTCATGATGGACTGCCCGGACCTGCTATCGGATTTTTACAGGAATGTATCCGGTGGTGGGACCAATACCTGAAACATAAGGAAACCGGGATCGATAAAGAGCCTATGCTGAAAGCGTGGATGCAGGAAAGTGTGCCTCCTTTTACTTCTTATGATGAAAGACCCGGTTACTGGCTTGGACTTAATGAATGGCCCTCAAAAAAAATAAATTCCAGATCTCTGACATTAACCAATGATTACAGCCTCTCTTTTGACTCCCGGGATGAAAAACCTGAGGCCCTTTGGGTCATGTCTCCTTTGCGACTGGGTATGTTTGCCGGCAAATGGTGCTCCTACAGCGCGCCACCGGATCTGCCCGGTGACCAGCGGGAAGAAGACGGGGGAGCACTTGTATTCAACAGTCCTCCCCTGGATGAAGAAGTGGAAATAATAGGCGCTCCCATTGTGGATTTTGCAGTGGAAACAAACCATGAGGATGCCATGATAGCGGTGAGACTTTCCGATGTCAATAAAGACGGAAAGGTGACCCGGGTTACCTATGGCGTATTTAATCTTACCCACCATAATAGCCATGAACATCCGGAAAAACTGACCCCGGGCAGGAAATACAGGATCAAATTCCAGTTAAATGATATCGCACAAGTTTTCCCGAAAGATCATCGAATACGGATATCCATATCCACTTCGTATTTTCCGCTTGCCTGGCCTTCGCCCGAACTCACCACATTAAAAATATGTGCTGAAGAAAGTTATCTCCTTCTGCCGGTTAAAACGGGAAAGGGTGATGCAGAAGTGGAATTCGGGCCCCCTGTGTCGGCTGAACCTACAACTACTACCGGCATAATCCATGCTCCGGATTATAAATGGAATGTAATCAGAGATCTGATAAAGGATGAATCTACCCTGGATGTCATCAAAGATAACGGTATCTTTTATCTGGATACGATCGATCTCCAGGTCTCTGATTATAATGAAGAAAGATACTGTATCAGGAATGATTTAACCGATACGCTCAGGGGTGAAACATTATGGAAGAAAACCCTCAAAAGAGGCGATTGGGAGATCCATACCGATGCAAAGACCATCCTGACTTCCGACAAGGAGAACTTTTATATTCATGCCACACTCGATGCCTGGGAAGGAGAAATCCGTGTTTTTTCCAAGAACTGGCAGGAGAAAATACCAAGGGATCATGTTTGAGGGTGCCGATAGCCTGATGGCCGGAACATGCTGTAACCGAAATCAAACCTGCTCTGACCCGATGCCAACGGGGTAAACTCTCAGGAGTACCCGGGGCTGATATCATACGATAGTGATCAATGCAGGTAATATATGAAATTCACCTATACCTGCCTCATAAAAATTTTGATTATTCGTGGAAAAAATTCCACAACAGAGTTTAAATAATCCACTCTTTCCCTTAAGATCGGATAAAAAAATAAGGTTAAATTAAAGCCCGGCAATTGTTCAGGAAATGGCATGGATTTTTTATAGTAATTGTAGAATTTTTTAACAAAAAATTTTATTGATATGCAAAATTTTCATGAACCTGTAAGTGACATCAGTAAAGAGACGAGAAATTATATCCGGGCTCTGAATTCGCTAAGGGAAGAAATAGAAGCCATAGACTGGTACCAGCAACGTCTCGATGCCACAACAAACGACGAACTGAAAGCCATCCTTGCCCATAACCGGGATGAGGAAATGGAGCATGCCTGCATGGCGCTTGAATGGCTCAGACGAAACATGCCCGGATGGGATGATAAGCTCCGTACCTACTTGTTTACAAACGAAAAAATCACTGAGATTGAAGATGAGGAAGAAGGAGACAGTGATGAATCTTCAAAAAAAATAGAATCGTTGAATCTTGGTAAATCCAAATAAATTAGTGCAAAATGAGAACTCTTGAACCAATACCACAGGAAGCGTGGAATGAAATAAAAGAAGAAGCTGTTACAGTCTTAAAATCGGCCATATCAGCCCGGAAAGTGGTGGATATTGAAGGTCCTAAGGGTCTGGACCATCCCGCCGTTCCGACGGGCCGGCTTGAATCCGGTAACGGAAAGAAGGATGACCCGGTTGATTATGGGATCCATACGGTAATGCCGCTGCTCGAGTTAAAGATTCCCTTTACACTGGACCTTCGTGAGGTGGAAACCATCTCGAGGGGAGCCAGGGATGCCGATCTGGATCCTGTGCTTGAAGCAGCAGCCCAGATTGCCAGAGCGGAAGATACCATCATATACCAGGGGCATAAGAAGGCTAAAATACCGGGTTTGGCTACCACAACTGAAAATAAAAAGATCAGCTGGCCATCGGAAGTCTCTCAGGTTCCTGATGCGGTAACCCGGGCTCTGCTTACCCTACAGAATAAAAATATCGATGGCCCTTATACGCTTGTACTGAGCGAAGACAAATGGTCTCAGATCCATACCATGACGGGCAATTATCCCATGAAGAAACAGATCCACGAGATCATCGATGGAGATATCGTGCTCAATAAAAACACAAAGGACAGCCTTTTGATTTCCGAACGGGGGGGTGATTTTATCTTTACTATTGGCCAGGATATTTCCCTGGGTTATGATTACCAGGAACAGGAAGACCTTAAATTATATCTTCTGGAGTCGTTTTCGTTCATGATAGCCGAGCCAAGAGCAAATATCGTATTCAATTAACCGGAATATCACTTTCAAACATAAAAGGTCACCTGTTTAAAAATACAGGTGGCCTTTTTTTACTTTTTAATCGATTTTCAATGCCAAGGATGACCCGGATCATTTTAAATTAAGCGGATACTTCCTATATTTGACTGGCCTTATTTTTAATTTTACCAATATTTTTATATGAATTCAAAGGAACGAGTACTCACATCCCTGCAGCATAAAACCCCTGACAGGATCCCCCTCGATATTGGTTCAACAGGGGTAACCGGTATCCATGTCCTGGCCGTGGAAAAATTAAGAGAATATTATGGATTGGAAAAACGACCCGTAAGGGTGATTGAACCCTACCAGATGCTGGGTGAGGTTGATCCTGACCTGATGGAAGTTCTCGGGATCGATGTGATCGGTATCATGCCGAAAAACAATATGTTCGGCATTAAAAACAACGGAGACCTGAAGGAATTTAAAACGTTCTGGGGTCAAACGGTGCTTGTACCATCCAATTTCAATACCACTACGGATGAGCAGGGTAATTTGCTTATCCATCCGGAAGGAGATACTTCAGTTGCGCCAAGTGCCAAAATGCCCAGGGCAAGTTATTTCTTTGATGCCATTATCCGGCAGGAACCGATCGATGAAACCAAACTGGACCCGGAAGAGAACCTGGAAGAGTTCAGGCCCATATCAGATGAGGACCTGAATTACTGGAAGCAGGAAGTCGATAAAGTGAAAGATACGGATAAAGCCATTATAGCTACCTTCGGTGGAACCGCCATTGGGGACATAGCGCTTGTTCCGGCCATGAATCTTAAGCATCCCAAGGGTATCCGGGATATTGCCGAGTGGTATATGTCCATCATCATGCGCCCGGATTATATTCACAGCATTTTCAGCAGGCAAACTGAGATCGCCCTGGATAACCTTGAAAAAATATATAATGTCGTGGGCAACCAGATTGATGTGCTTTTTATCTGCGGTACCGATTTCGGCACCCAGGACTCCCAGTTCTGCTCGAGTGATACACTCGAGGAAGTATACCTGCCCTATTATAAACAGATGAATGACTGGATTCACACAAATACTGAATGGAAAACATTCAAGCATTCCTGCGGAGCGGTCGAACCTTTCATCGATCAATTTATTGAAGCGGGTTTTGATATTCTCAACCCGGTTCAGATCAATGCCAAAGGCATGGACCCCGAACACCTGAAAAAAACATACGGTGACCGGATCACCTTCTGGGGAGGCGGCGTAGATACACAGCTTGTACTGTCATTCGGTACCCCCGACGATGTCAGAAAACAGGTAGAAAAAACTACACGGATTTTCGGAGAAAACGGGGGATTTGTGTTTAATACTGTACATAATATCCAGGCCAATGTGCCACTCGAGAATATGGCCGCCATGTTCGATACATTAAACCGGGTCAATCAAACTGCCTGAATATTTCTGCATTATGACAGAACGCATTTATATATTGACCGGATATTTTTTATCCCTGATCCTCACGATCCTCATAATCCCTGCTTCCGGCCAGGATATGAATATAGTTTTTGATGAGAAGGATCAGGTTTTCATCCTTTCCAATCAGCTTTTTGAAAGAAAAATAAGGATCGAGCCGGATAAGGATCAGTTTTATACGGCAGAGTTTACGGATAAACGTTCCGGATTTAATTTTTCATCAACGAATAGCGAGGAATTTCATGTCAGGATAAACGGAAAGAATATAACCGGAAATTCATGCCGATGTATTCAGTTTGATGGTTATAAAGCAGAATACCTGGACGACCGTTCACATCTGATCGTGGATCTTTCGGTAAAGGGGATTCCCGGCCTGAACATCCGGGTTTTTTATGAGATATACCCTGACCTTGCCGGCGCAAGAAAATGGATCGAGTTTTATTACCAGGGTCAAAGTGAACTGAAAGTCGAGGATCTTTCCGTGGAAAAACTGGTTATGGACCCGGGCTATTCCACAGGTGTGGATATTTATAAAAATTACGGCCGGGAATGGGCAAAACCACCTTACACCGGTGGCCGATACGATCCGGCATTATTGGTCAGGGGTCAGTCAGGCTCGTTTATTCTGGGTAATGAAGCTCCGGGCATCATGAAGTTTATATCGGTTTATAATGAATTGAATGTGATCAGTATCGGTCTCACTCCTTCCGTCCATGACTATCCGTTCAGAAGATATCTCAGTGCGGAAGAAAAATTTATCTCGCCGAAATCATTCATTATATTGACCCGGGAAGAATCACGGGAGACAGCCTTTGAAAAGGACCTGGGTAAGTATCTGAGAAAATACATGGGTGTTAAACTTTTCCGCCGCGACATTCCGCCTGTATTTTTATACAATACCTGGAATCCTTTCCGCATTAACATACATGATAAACTGATCAGGGAACTGGCCGATAATCTTGAAAATACAGGCGTGGAATATCTCATTATTGATGATGGCTGGCAGGATCATAACGGCGACTGGAATGTAAATACGGAAAAATTCCCGGACGGGCTGAAACCGGTTACCGACTATATCAGGGAAAAGGGAATGAAGCCTGGCCTGTGGATCTCCCTCACTATCGCTGAGAAGGAAAGTGAAGCGTTTAATAAATACCGCCACCTGGCAGTCAAAGATCTGGAAGGGAATCCGGCCAACCTTCATGGATGGTCCAACAACCTTGATATACTTACCATGAATATTGCTTCCCCCTGGTACGATTATATCAAGGAAAAGATGAGGCAACTGGTCTTACAATACGGCATCGAATATTTCAAGATCGATCTGGGTATGGTAAAATCAGCCTATATCATGGAGCCTGAACGATCCGGATCCTTTGAAGAAACCGGAGAATTTAAAGGCCGGGAGGAGTTTCTTTATATGGCCTTTGAACGAACCATGCAGTTGTATGACGAATTAGCGGACGAATTTCCTGCGCTTGTCATTGATTGTACATTTGAAATCTGGGGTGACTGGCATATTATTGACTATGCCTTGGTTAAACATGCCGATGTGGACTGGATCTCGAATTTTGAAGCTGTACCACCGGAAGGTTCAAGGACGGTAAGACATCTGGCCTGGCACCGGGGTCTCAGTGTGCCTGCCTCGGCCATGGTGATCGGCAACCAGAAACTGGAAGCCCCCAATCATGAATTTTCTTTTTTATCCAATTTCGGATCCACACCCATCATGCTGGGAGATCCGCGTAAGCTTACCCTGGATGAAAAGAAATGGTATAAACACATGGCCGGTTGGCTTAAGGAAATGCATCGTGAGTACGGGATTTTCAAATATTACCAGACTTCAGGGGTTTTTAATCCTCCCGGCCCGCATACCTGGGATGGTTTTGCGCGGTTTAATTATGAAAAAGATGGCGGCATAGTTTGCGTGTTCAGGAATGATCAGGCCAATGAAAATCATTCTGTCTTACTTCCCTGGTGCAAAGAGAAGAATAAGTATGAAATTCTGGAAGCGGAATCGGGTGAAAGCCTTGGCGTTTTCGAAGGCAGGTATTTGAACTCAGAAGGATTCAGCGCATTGATCCCGGAGAGAAACCAGGGCCGTGCTTATGAAATAAGACCTGTTGATAAATAAAATAATAGCTGAATATGGATTAATATCATATTTTTTTCATGAGAAAACGTTTAGTTTCAGCGATCAATAAATTATTGATTTTTTTAACTGAATACGCTGATGGTGACTAAGAAAGAAAAACTTGAACGGCTTTTTGAAGGAAAGGACCTTGAAAACACTAAACTTTTCCGGCCTATTCTGATGCATTTTGCTGCCCGGTTCAACAACAAAACGTATGCTGAATTTGCATCCGATTACCGGGTGCTGGTGGAAAGCAATATTAAGGCACTCGAGTATTTCGATATGGATATGGTGGGCCTGATCTCGGATCCTTACCGTGAAACCTCAGCCTTTGGTGCCCGGATCACCTTCCCCAAAGAAGCCGTTCCCAAATGCGAAGCACCCATTATTCGAAATAAAGAGGATGTGATAAATCTTAAAAATCCCGACCTCTATAAAAATGAACGTACATTGGATCGGCTGAAAGGTGCGGCCTATTTTCAGAAATTGCTGAAGGGAGATGTACCGGTGATCGGATGGATCGAAGGACCGCTGGCCGAAGCCTGTGACCTGGCCGGCGTAAGTGAAATGCTTATGCAATTGATGATGGATCCTGATTTCTCGAACAGGCTTCTCGATAAATGTGTGGTTACCGCCAAAGACTTTGCCAAGGCCCAGATTGAAGAGGGTTGCGATCTTATCGGTATTGGCGATGCCATATGTTCCCAGATCGACATCAACACCTATGATTCATATGTGAAAGAAAGGCACAGGGAAATCATTGATTTCATTCACGATCAGGGAGGCAGGGTAAAATTGCATATATGTGGAAATATCACCCATCTGCTTGGATCCATAAAAGAGGTGGGAATGGATATACTGGATCTGGACTGGCAGGTAGATCCCGGCCATACTTTTGATATAGTGGGGCCTGAGACAGTAAGATGCGGGAATATCGATCCGGTGGTGGTTCAGAATAAAACAAGAGAGGAGATTTTCGAAATGAGTACAGCATTGGTCAATGGTGAAAAAGGCAGGAAGCATATATTATCCGCCGGATGTGAGATCACGGTAAATACACCTACGGAAAACCTGCTGGCCATGCGTCAGGCTACCGATGAATTGAGTAAAAATTAAATAATAAAACAAATGAAAGAATTACTGAATAAAATTGCGTATTGTGTGGAGTTTGGCAAGATCAACCAACAATCCCCCTATCCTCCGGATATGAAAGGTGAACCCGGAACGGATGAACTGACAAAGGAAGCACTCGACAAGGGTGTGGAGGCCGATGAAATTCTGCAAAAAGGACTTGTACCCGGAATGGAAAAAGTGGGCGTAAAATTCAGGAATAACGAGATCTATGTGCCTCAGGTTCTTATGTCGGCAAAGGCCATGAACACAGCCCTTGTGCATCTTAAGCCCCATTTTCTTTCCGGTTCAGTCAAACGGAAAGGTACTGTGGTGATCGGAACTGTGTCGGGCGATCTTCATGATATCGGCAAAAACCTGGTAGCCATGATGATCGAAGGAAACGGCTGGGAAGTGATCGATCTGGGTACAGACGTAGTTGCCGAAAAATTTGTGGAAGAATTGAAAAAGAATCCATCTGCTCACGTAGGCTTATCGGCCTTGCTGACCACTACCATGGTCAATATGGAGAATATAGTGAAGGATGTAAAATCGGCCAACCCCAAAGCAAAAGTCCTGGTGGGCGGAGCCCCTGTAAATGAAGATTTCAAAAGCAAAATAGGTGCTGATTTTTATTCGCCGGATCCGCAGGGTGCGGTCGAATTTCTCAATTCACTGGTCTGAATACGATGACTAAAAAAGAGGCTATAAAAAAAGTTTTACGCTTTGAAAATATATTTCCCGTGCCTTATGTGATACGGTTTACCGTAGAGGCGGAAGAGAACTACAGGAAATATATGGGGGGGCATTTTGATCCTGTAGAAGACACGGGTACCTATGCCGTGTTCTCACAGACAAACAGCGGATGGAAAGAAATTAAACCTGGATATTACCGGGATTATTTCGGCGTGGTCTGGAATAAAACAAAAGACCGGACGTTGGGCTTTGTGGATAACCCTCCTGTCCAGGCACCTTCGCTGAGGAATTTTTCTTTCCCGGATGCATCTGACCTTCCCGTTTATCAATACCAGGCAGAAAACAACAAGAATTATCCGGACCATTTTCATATTCTTTCCATAGGATTCACCCTGTTTGAAAGAGCCTGGTCGCTGGTTGGCATGGAAAACCTGCTTTTATGGATGCTTTCCGAAACGGCTTTTGTCCATGACCTCCTGGATAAGATCGCCGACTATAATGTAGCATTGATAAAGAAGGCTGCCCAAATCGGCGGCATCGATTGTGTGCGGTTTGGTGATGACTGGGCCGGGCAGAATGGTTTGCTGATGGGGAAGGATCTCTGGCTTGAGTTTATCAACCCCCCGTTAAACAGGATGAGCGCCGAAGTAAGGAAACAGGGGTTGACGGTGGCCCAGCATTGCTGCGGTAAAGTAGATTCACTGCTTCCGGAAATGATCGACTCCGGGATCGAGATCTTTGATCCTTTTCAGCCCGAGGTTATGTCTGTCAATGATATCTTCAGTCAATATTATGGTCAGATTAGCTTTCTGGGTGGATTAAGCATACAAAAGACCATGCCATTCGGTACCAGGGAAGATGTGGAAAGGGAGAGTTTTCAACTTTTATCGAACCTGGGTCAAAAAGGAGGCTATATTTTTTCCCCCTCTCATGCCCTGACTGGTGATATTCCTCTGCAGAATATTGAAGTACTGCTGCATATCGCCAATAATCAGGGTGAATTCATAAAAGAACCCAATGAATAAGGGATTATTATATAAGGCTTTCAACCGGGAAGCCACGGAAAGGGTTCCCTGGGTTCCTTTCGTGGGATGTCACGGGGGCAGTTTGACCGGAAGTACTGCAGAAGATTATCTGAAATCACCCTCCCTGATCGTTGAAGGACTTTCTTCAGCCATTGAGCGATATAAACCCGATGGCCTTCCCGTGGTTTTCGATCTCCAGATCGAGGCTGAAATACTGGGATGCGAATTAAAATGGACCGAACATACCCCACCTGCTGTGATCACCCATCCCCTTTCGGAAGGAAAAACATTGGAGGACCTGACAATCCCTACACGATCTGATGGAAGAATACCTGTAGTTTTGGAGGCAACCCGGAAACTAACAGAAAAATACCCGGATATTGCCTTTTATGGTCTTGTTACGGGGCCTTTCACCCTCGGCCTGCATCTTCTGGGCACGGATATTTTTGTGAAGATGATGGAAGATCCGGATTACACTCATGAACTTTTGGATTTTACGACAAGGGTAGCGGAAAAGATCAGTGATTATTATATCGATGCCGGCTGTGAAATAATAGCACTCGTGGATCCGATGACCAGTCAGATCGATCCGGTATCCTTCAACTCATATGTTTCCGGCTATGCCGCAAGGCTGTTTGATCATATAAGGAGTCGAAAGGCATACAGTTCCTTTTTTGTTTGCGGTCATGCCCAGCAGAATATCGAAGAAATGTGCAAATGCAAACCGGACAACATTTCAATTGATGAAAACATCCCGCTGGATTATGTTAAAGAATTTGCAGATAAATACGGAATTAGTTTTGGCGGAAACATGAAACTCACCATGGTGTTGTTGATGGGTACTCCCGAAGAAGCCCAGAAGGAAGCACTGGAATGTATTGACCTGGGAGGAAAACAGGGATTCATCTTATCGCCGGGATGCGATCTTCCCATGGATACCCCTCCTGAAAACCTGGAAGCCATTGCCAGCTTGATCCATGATCCCTACCAGCAGGATGTGGTCAGGGCCATGGAACATACACAACAGGCTGTAGAGGTGTTAAATATGAAGGATTACGGCCAGTCCAACAAAGTGATCGTCGATATCATCACACTCGATTCCGAATCCTGTGCTCCCTGTCAGTATATGGTGGAGGCTGTCAAAAAAGTGGCTCCCCATTTTGAAGGCCTTGTGGAATGGCGGGAGCATCCCATCAAAAAGATCGAAGGCATTTCTTTTATGTCATCCCTGATGGTAAAAAATATCCCCACCATCTGTATTGATGGGAGGATCTCCTTTGTATCAAAAATCCCGCCCAGAAACGAACTGGTAGCAGCCATCCAACAGCGGATCAATGAAAAACTGAAGCTTAAGATCAAATCAAAGAAGGGTGAGATCCTGATATTGGGAAAAAATAAGGATGAATGCGATCAGGCCGGTGAAAAAGTAAAAAAAGCGCTGGATGAAACCGGTAAAGAGGTAACCATTACAAGGGAAACCGATAAAAATGTCTTATCTTCATATGGGGTCATAAACACACCTGCCATCATCATCGCGGAATATAAACTGAAAGCGGAAGGGGAAATTCCTGATGTGGCCATAATCAAAGAATGGATTAAAGATATCTGATCATGGGAAAAATAGTGGATGCAATTCGGAAAAAGAAAATACTTGTTTCAGACGGGGCCTGGGGCACTTTCCTGCAGGCTAAGGGACTGAAGGCCGGAGAATGTCCCGAGTTATGGAATGTAACCCATCCTGAAGTGGTCCGGGAAATAGCCCTTAGCTATATTAAAGCCGGTTCGGATATGATCGAAACCAACAGTTTTGGCGGGAGCCGTATTAAACTGGAACATTACGGCCTGGCAGACCGGGCTTCCGAACTGAATGAAGCAGCGGCCCGGTTATCAAAAGAAGCAGCAGGAGATAAGCATTTTGTATTGGGTTCCATCGGTCCTACCGGTAAGATCCTTATGATGGGGGAATATACGGAAAATGATTTCTATCAATCGTTTGCCGAGCAGGCAAAGGCATTAAGTACCGGTGGTGCGGATGCGATCGTGGTAGAGACCATGTCGGATATCGAAGAAGCCCGGATTGCCGTCAAGGCGGCCAGTGAAAATACTCGTCTTGAGATAATCTGTACAATGACTTTTGAAAAGACCAAATCGGGAGAATATCGATCCATGATGGGCTTCTCCCCTTCGGATATGGTCAATCAATTGAGCAATGAAAAGATCGATATCATTGGGGCCAATTGCGGAAATGGCATAAGTGGCATGATCGATATCGTGCGGGAAATCCGGCAGACCAACGATCAGATACCCGTACTTATACATGCCAATGCCGGAATACCTGAATACCGGGATGGGGAAACCGTGTTTCCGGAAACACCCGGTGAAATGGCTTCGAAAATCCGGGAGATCCAGCTGGCCGGTGCCAATATTGTAGGGGGATGCTGCGGCACCACACCGGAGCATATTCGCAGAATGCGATCAGCAGTAGAATAGACGGAACAATGGATAAAACACCTCTTTATCTGGTTACCGTCTTTCTGGGAAGCGGTAAGACCACGCTTTTAAAAAAGATAATGCTGGGTAACAATTTTAACTTGTCCGGTTTCAGCAGGGATTTTAGAACTTTGACTTATTAATTATGGAATTAGAATCATTTAAATTTGACTTTCAGTCATTGAATATCACCTCTTCCCGTATAGAAAAGTTTATGGGTTATGGGGAAAGAGCTGTACCGGAACCTTTTCCAACCATGATCAGGGAAGTACTTGAAGAAGTGCCGCATTATTGTGATATACGGGGCGGATACCGGATTTTCGATAACATTCAACGGGATAAGAATAAACATCAGCTTACCATCGAGGACAAGACCTTCAATATACATAAAATCATTTCATACCAGATGCGAAAGGCTGAAAAGGCAGCATTATTCCTTTGCACGGCCGGAAAAGGGATCAGCGAATGGTCGAAGAAATTAATGAAAGACGGAGATATGATGAAAGGCTGGATTGTGGATGTGGCTGGATCGGAGATCGTGGAGTCCGCCATGGACCGTATTCAGGATCATCTGGAATCCGAAATGAAGAAAAAGGGATTGGGTATAACCAATCGTTTCAGTCCCGGTTATTGTGACTGGCATGTAAGTGAACAACCAAATTTATTTTCATTCTTCCCGGATAACTTCTGCGGGATACAATTATCGGAATCCTGCCTGATGTATCCGATCAAGTCGGTGAGTGGGGTGATTGGTATCGGAGAAAAGGCTGAAAGAAAAGGCTATATGTGCAATTTTTGTGAAGTAGAAAATTGTATTTACCGTGATAAAAGAAAAGAGATCAGCTGCTGACTTCAGAAATTACTCCCGAAAGGATACTGAGGTAAATGCATTTCCTGGAACATACACCGGTGGTAAACGGTTTCCAGTAATCCCGGGCCAGGAAATTTATGAACTTCAATGGCTGCATCTAAAATATTATCCCAGATTATTCATTAGAGGATAAATTCCTTATAATCAAATGGTTTCTAATGAAGGTCATTAGAGATATTTATCTGTAATATATACATTTTCAGGGCGTTATGTGTATATTTTATATTCTAATAACGGATTTGGGATTATAGATTTGTTTATCAATTTCAGATTTGATAAGAATAACCGGAAAATTCATATAAGATGAACTAGTTTTAATTGCATTCCTCATTTGCAGTACCCGGTGTACCCAGGTCACCGGTTTCAAAAGCAAGGGTCGACAGGCACCAGTTGGCTCCCTCCTTCGCTGCATCGGCATCCAATGTGTTCACATTTAAATTCAGGGAGGCCCCGTTTGCATCAGGGAACCCCGCAAGACCATAATTAACCGAACAGATCACCGAGCCGTTGGAGCCGTTCGTACCGTAATTGGCCAGAATGATCTCATCACCCGAATTCAACAGGGACAGGGAACTGCCATAAACGTAGTCTGAAGATGGGACTGCATTGACATGTTTGGCCAGCACCAGATACTGACCGGCATCGATCGTTATGAGCTCCTCAATTATAAATTGTATTTCGGTTCCTTTTTTTATCACGGTCTGAGAAAGTTCGATGGCCTGGTCCGCCGTATTGAATATCTCAAAATATTCACCTTCTGAATCGCTCAGGGCCGCCGGATTATACATGATCTCTGAAATAACCAGTTCCCCGTAGCCTACAGGACCTTCAACCACGGTTTGGGATTGATCACTCAGTTGAATGATCTCTAAATTTACCGCCGGATCGATCGTGACACCTACAGGAAGTGATCCATCCTGAACCTGAGCATCAATCTGAACCTCATAATGGGTTTGAGGCATAGGGTCCTGAATGCTGCCTTCAACAATTTTTGATGCACTAGTACCGTCGGCCTTTAAATAATACAGGGTTGACATTATCGTAAGGGATGTCAGTGGAAAATAGGCCGGCCGGGTTTCACCGGCTGAAAATGTTACCGCACCACCATCCGAACTCACCTCCGTGGAATAGTCAGTGAATTGATCCACGATATTTTGGGAATACACAACAGATACCATACAATTGGCGAGCCGTGCAATGATGTCGATACTAACCGTTTCTTCATAATCAATGGAAAAAATATCCGATTCCCCGTAATAATAAGGATTTTCGAAACCATTTACCGGCTCCCCGGAGGTCCTGGCCACCACATAATAACTACCGGGTTCCACGGTAATTTCGGGAGGCAAGTCACCATACCGTTCAAACGACTGATGAACATCCCCTGATGCGTTAAAGATCTCAACTATCAGATCATCGGGTGAGACCTCAGCTAACCGGCCACCTGCACTGGAAATGGCCATCGTTACATCCACGTTTACAATGATCCGTCCATACATATCCTCCGGATGTATTCTCTTTACCGGATTTTCGCATGAAACAAACAGAATAATAAAGAAAGACAACAGGAAATACTTCCTGAAATTGAATTGAGTTTTCATAGCTGGTAAAAATTTTGTTGACCATTCAATGTGGATAAAATTATCCAATAAAGCAAGTTTAAAATGAATTTATATCCTGAAAATTGATTTTAGTTTATAACTTTAACCATCATTTAATGTGATCAATTATTTATTAATCCAAAACATTCTATTTATTCAATGAGACTTACTTTTCTCCTTCCCGCAATCTTGTTACTGTTTTATTTCTGCACACCTGATAATAAGGATACGGATTCTGACAAGCCTAATATAATATACATTATGGCGGACGACTTGGGCTATAATGAAGTAGGGTGTTACGGTCAGCAGGTTATTAAAACGCCGAATATCGATAAACTGGCCGGAGAAGGTATGAGGTTCACACAGCATTATGCCGGATCTTCCGTTTGCGCACCATCAAGAAGCGTGCTGATTACCGGCCTTCATACAGGTCATACACCGTCCAGAGGCAACAAGGAAGTAGATCCATACGGACAGTTTCCCATACCGGACGAAACCGTGACCGTAGCAGAATTATTAAAAGAAGCCGGATACAAAACGGCTATGTTCGGCAAATGGGGATTGGGAGTGGAAAATACCGAGGGAGATCCCCTTACTCAGGGATTCGACGAGTTTTTTGGATATTATGGTCAGGTTCATGCCCATAATTCCTTCCCTGAATATCTGTACCACAACGGTGAAAAAATATTTCTGGAAAATGAGGTTGTATACCTTCCTGATGATCATTGGACCAGGGGCCTGGGTAGTTATGCCACTAAAAAAGTGGATTACTCCAATAATATGTTTGCTGAAAAAGCCATTGATTATATTTCTTCCAATCAGGATGTTCCATTTTTCCTGTATTTACCTGTTACTATGCCACATAATAACGGAGAAGCACCGGAAGGGTATAAATTTGAATCCCCTACCCTGGAACCTTATACAGAACAGGATTGGCCGGAATGGAAAAAATCCTATGCGGCTATGATCACCCGGTTGGATGATTACGTGGGAAGGATCACAGAAAAACTGAATAATCTAGGCATAGCCGACAATACACTGGTAATTTTCACCAGCGACAACGGTTGTGCCGAACCCCAGATATTTAACGGAAGCGGCATTCTCCGTGGCATGAAAAGAGACCTGTATGAAGGGGGCATAAGGGTACCCATGATCGCGTGGTGGCCGGGAACGATTGAAGCCGGAACGGTTTCCTCTCATATCTCAACCCAATGGGACGTAATGCCTACATTATGTGATATAGCCGGTGTGCAACCACCGGATTTTATAGACGGTATATCCTTCCTTCCCGAGTTAAAAGAGGAAAACCAGCCTGAACATGAGTTTCTGTACTGGGAATTTCACGAACAGGGTAAAAAACAGGCTGTCAGAAAAGATGACTGGAAAGCAGTTCGGTTGAATGTCTGGGAAAATCCCGACGGACCCATAGCGCTTTATAACCTGGCCGATGATCTTTCTGAAAAAAACAATATAGCCGGTCAACATCCCGAAATCGTGGCTGAAATGGATTCTTTAATGAAAAAAGCCCATGTACCTGATCCAAACTGGCCTCTACATCCGGACGAATTTTAATTAAGTAAAAAATTTGGTAAAAACGGACTATCCACCACCAAATGAAGTGGCATTAACCCCGATTTTTGCCTTGCACCGCAAATTTTTTTCAGGCGCACACGTCTTTCGGGTAAAGCCCCGCAAGAACATGGCCATGCCCTAAGGACGTGTGATTTCAAGTAGTACTATATATTGAATTTTCTCTGTTTAACATCTTGAAACCTCCGCGACAAATAATTATCCATATTATTTATTTAAAATATTTTAGCTTTGGCTAAATTTATTTTTTATTTTATCGAAATATTTTTTTATATTTACAGTAAGAATTATTAATACGAGCAATTCAGGGATAAAAAATTATCTTGAAATCTTATACAGTTCATGGTGCGGATTATATAAAGAGAACAATACAGGCTCTTTATTCCCGGATAAAACTGACAGATTGAATAAAGAATTAAAATGACATCGCTTGTTAAATTAAAACCCGGAGAAATTGGTCGGGTAGTTAAGCTCGATGATAGCTGTCAGGGATATGAACGCTACAGGCTTCTCGATCTTGGAGTGGTACCCGGAACAAAAATAAGGTATGCACTGAATAATCCATTGAAAGAACCGGTCGCCTATACTATCCGGGGAGCGGTAATTGCATTAAGGAATGATCAGGCAAAAAAAATCCTGATTGAGATTGAAGGGTGAAAGTAAGATTATGATAGAAGACCAGGTACAAGTACATAAAGAAAAAAAAGCCACAGACGGGGCAAACAGTACCGGATGCGAGGCATGTCCTGCCTACCGGGACGGTCATCTTAAAAAACTGGGAATCAATGTCGACAAATGGGACTTTGTGGTTGGGTTGGCAGGTAATCCCAATGTCGGCAAAAGTACCGTATTCAACGCATTGACCGGGCTGAAGCAGCACACCGGTAACTGGCCGGGCAAGACCGTTACCCGGGCCGAAGGCGGTTTCAATTTTGATGATCAAAATTTCAAACTGGTCGATCTTCCCGGTGCATATTCTCTTATTTCAAAAAGCGCCGATGAAGAAATAGCCCGTAACTTCATATTATTCGGAAAGCCTGATGTAACAATCATCGTAGTGGATGCCACAAGAGTGGAAAGAAACCTCAACCTGGTTTTACAGATCCTTGAAATCACCGATAAGGTGGTTATATGCCTGAACCTGATCGACGAAGCCGAACGTAAAGGAATAAAGGTGAAAGAGAGATCCCTGGCCCGAGACCTGGGCGTTCCTGTAATTCCTGTATCTGCAAGGTACAAACGGGGATTAAAAGATCTGCTTGGAGCTATAAGTGATGTAGCTAATCACCGGATAAAAACTTCTCCACCCAAAAATTCCTACTATAGTAATGCACATAAAAAAGCCATTACAAAGATCAGTAAACGAATCAGGGAATTATTCCCCGGCCTGGAAAATGCTGACTGGATAGCTGAACGTGTGCTTGACGAGGATGAAGATATTATTCAAGCCCTCAAGAGCGGTGAACTACTTGATCACATGAAACGAGATGAAGCATATAGTATTTATGATGCAGAAAAAT
This sequence comes from uncultured Roseivirgaceae bacterium, assembly GCA_964543195.1. Lineage (GTDB taxonomy): Bacteria > Bacteroidota > Bacteroidia > Cytophagales > Cyclobacteriaceae > JAGTVG01. Next base: position 29,599 of record CAZIXF010000028.1, on the reverse strand, counting down.
TAGGAATGGATGGGCTGGATCTCTCTTTCAGGCATGAAAATGAGGTTGGTCAATTAATGGAGTCCGTGGCAAACGTGAGGAAAGAAAGCGGTGAAAATTTCCATGATCAACTGGTTGAAAATCATTTTTTCAGAGCAGCCAGTATTGCAGAGCACGCTGTGGAACATCCGGATGAAGAAAAGGGATTTCATATGGATCAATTTATTGACAGGATCGTGACCAGCCGGATATGGGGTTTTCCCTTGATGTTCCTGATGCTTGCTGTGATATTGTGGATTACCGTAACCGGGGCCAATTATCCTTCCCGGGCACTGGCCTATTTACTGCTCGACCAGGGACACCCCTTTTTAAAGGGTCTTGCAGCACAGGCAGGTCTGCCCTTCTGGCTGGATGGATTACTTATCGATGGAATGTACCTGTCCACTGCCTGGGTGGTAAGTGTGATGTTACCTCCTATGGCTATATTTTTCCCGCTTTTTACCTTACTGGAAGATTTCGGATACCTTCCGAGAGTGGCATATAACCTGGATAGGATATTCAAATCGGCCGGTGCGCATGGGAAACAGGCCCTGACCATGAGCATGGGATTCGGATGCAATGCGGCCGGGATCGTTTCAACCCGTATCATAGACAGTCCGAGAGAGCGGTTGATCGCGATCATCACCAATAATTTTGCCTTATGCAATGGGAGGTGGCCCACCCAGATATTAATTGCTTCCTTGTTTATAGGAAGCCTTGTACCCGCTTTTCTGGCTGGTATCGTATCCGCAGCTGCCGTGATATTTGTAGCGGTACTTGGTATTTTTCTCACATTCATAGTATCCTGGGCTTTATCGCGGACCATCCTTAAAGGAGAACCTTCGGCTTTCAGCCTGGAACTTCCGCCTTACAGGCCTCCACGGATAGCTCAAACATTGTACAAGTCCTTCATAGATCGTACCATATTTGTTCTCTGGAGGGCCATCATTTTTGCACTGCCTGCCGGAGCTGTGATCTGGTTGATCTCAAATATTCATTTTGGAGACCAGAGTATAGCCGAACATCTTCATTCTTTTATGGATCCTTTTGGCATACTGCTGGGCTTAAATGGGGTAATTTTCCTGGCATATATTGTGGCCATACCAGCCAATGAAATTGTGATCCCAACCATACTCATGCTCACGGTGATGGTAACCGGGGCGACCGGAATTGGTGAAGGAGCCGGAGTAATGTTCGAACTGGACAGCAAACACGATCTGATGCATCTCTTCAGGGCCGGTGGCTGGTCGCTGCTTACCGCCGTCAACCTGATGGTGTTCAGCCTGATCCACAATCCCTGCAGTACAACACTCTATACTATTTATAAGGAAACGAGAAGTGCCAAATGGACCACGATTTCAGCTCTTTTCCCACTGATCATGGGATTCATCGTCACTTTTCTGATTGCAGTGGTATGGAGAGCATTTTAATCTTTTGTCTGCCAGATTTTGATCATCCAAGTCTTTTTGTCGCTATCCATTAGGAATATGCTTTAAATCTGGCACGAAATTCCCGGTTTTTCCTGGTTTATGATTGCCTGAAAAAGGATATTGTTGTATTTTTCAGATCCTGGAAATCAAATGAGTTGGATGTAAAAACAGGAATTTATGTCAAATCATATCCTCAAAGATTTTATCCTGGATGAGCCGGAGCTTGAAAGCTTCCAAAAGGCCTTATCCCTACCCCTCAGCAATAAGAAAAAACTGTCTCTGATCCGGAAGATCATCTCCAGTTCAGATCAATCTGTCAATTCGGAAAACTACACTGCCTACGCCTCCTGGCTGGATAAGGTAATCGAATATATAAACGGGTTGCCTGCCCATCCGGGTGAAAACAACGCATATTTCACACATCATGACAATATCCGGGATCTGGTGATCGATCTGATCAATTCTGCCCAATTTGAATTGAAGATCTGCATGTTCACCATCAGTGACAATCCCATAGCCGAAACGATTGCCGGCCGGTATAACACAGGAATTAAGATCAGGATCATAACCGATGATGGAAAAATATTTGATAAAGGATCGGACATCCATGCCTTGCACAGGAAGGGAATTGATATAAAAATCGATAGCCACAGAAGCCTGATGCATCATAAATTTATGATCGTAGATAATACAAAACTACTTACGGGAAGTTATAACTGGACAAGAACCGGCTCCGATATTAACAACGAGAATATCCTGGTTACCACCAATAAGCGGATCGTGAAAGCCTATGTGAAGGAGTTCAAAAGATTATGGAAAGAAATGAAACCCCTGCCCTATTAATAAGCTTGTCACAGGATCCGGATACTATTTCAAAACCAGCGGTTTTCTACCCTGCCGACTTCTTTACTCAAAGACAGATAATTGCTGTAAATGGAATTTTCTCACCGGTCACCTGGGTTCAGCTACAATGGTAAATTCAAGTTCGGCCACATCACCAAGCCCCCGTCCCGTATAATCAATATTGAATTCCCTTCTGTTTATATTTTTGGATCCGGTAAATTTAATGTTTCCCTCATCGGTCATCCCATGATAGTGTACAGGCACCACTATTTCCCGTGTTACATCCTTAATGGTCAGGTTACCCTCCACGGTAAATTCATTGTCGACCGGCTGAGGAATGATCTTATTACCAATGAAAGTGATCTTCGGATATCTATCCACATGAAAAAAAACTTCAGAACGTAAATGTTTGTCCCTTTTGTCATTACCGGTTTCCACCGAGGCCGGATCAACAGTCAATGTAACCTCAATGCCGGTCAACTCACCTTTTATATCCAGTGTTCCACTTACATCAGAAAAAGTACCGGACGCACTCACAACCAGCAGGACGGGTATCTTAAATTCAAAAACAGATTCCTCTGTGATTATCGACCACTCCCCTTCGATCTGATCCTGTTGTAAGGAAAACTCATCAAGACCGGAAGTGGTAAGAAAAAACAGGATAGAAAATAAAAAATAATACATACAATCAGCTCAGTTTTAAATTGACATATAAAAATAACACATTACGGGGTTTTAGCTTCCAAACCTATTCAAGTTCTTTCTTTTTTTCTTCAAATTCTTCCCTGGTGATATCTCCCCTGGCATATTGATCTTTTAACCTGGCCAGTTCATTCTTTTCTTCCTTCAGTGCAGGATTTTTTTTCGCTCCCCGGGGGTTAGACATCCTGAAAAACAACCAGAAGATCCAGATCAGTAAAGCAACACCGCCGATATATAAAAGAGCCATCTCCCATCCATGTTCAAATAGATCCATCATATTTTCTATCTTTAAATATTTGTTACCAGTTAAATATTATTTGAATAATATATCATTTTCTATCTGGATTAAAGCATGTTTTTCAGGTATTTTTTATTCTTTTTTTACAATTACTGTGGAAATAGAATATTTTTACTCCATTATATTTTTATGTTAAATTAACCCGTTTGCGTGAATCAGATAATTAAAATACTCAATGATACCAGGGGGATTTGGTGATTTGGCGATTTGGTGATTTGGTGATTTGGTGATTTGGCGATTTGGTGAATTGGTGAATTGGTGAATTGACGATTTGGTGAATTGACGATTTGGCGATTTGGCGATTTGGCGATTTGGTGATTTGGTGATTTGGCGATTTGATGGCCAAAAAACTTTGGTTCTCCGTTACCTGGTGCCTTCG
>CAZIXF010000028.1:19864-25829 GCA_964543195.1 uncultured Roseivirgaceae bacterium | reverse complement strand
GATTTGGCGATTTGATGGCCAAAAAACTTTGGTTCTCCGTTACCTGGTGCCTTCGTGGCTAAAATATAATGATTGAATGCCACAAAGCCTCGAAGAAACCAGGATACATCCGGAAATCATAAATCATAAATCATTGATTATAAGAATATTAAAAGATTATGAGCTGTATGATAATTTACACAACGAGTTAAATTAATTAATTCAAAAAACCAATCTCCTCAATGCGAAAATTCATATTAATAATTACGATTTCTTTTTTAACAATTTCCCAATCGGTAGCCCAGAAACTGGAAAACCTGACAGAGTCTTCTTATAATCTTCAGACAACCCGGAGAGGTTATACCGCTGCATGGATCAAGCATCCCGAAGTTACCGGCACCGATCATGCGGTGGTTTTGTTCCGCAAGACCTTTCAACTGGACGAGGTGCCCGATGAATTCATAATTCATATTTCTGCCGACAACCGGTACAGGTTATTTGTCAATGGTATTTTTGCATCCAAAGGTCCTGCCCATTCCGACCTTCATCACTGGTACTATGAAACGCTCGATCTGACTTCTCTTTTGAAAGAAGGTGAGAACACCCTGGCCGCCGAGGTTGTGAACTTCGGACCGAAAAGAACCTTTTCCCGATTCTCGGCAAATACGGATTTTTTTGTTCAGGGACATGGTCAATCGGAAGCAGCAGTCAATACAATTCCGGGAAACTGGCTAACCTATCATAACCGGGCCGTATATCCCAACATAGTTGAATGGATCAATAAAAAGGATGTAGCTTTTGGGCTCTATGTGGCGAATCCTACCGACAGCATTATATCCGCCCTGTATCCCTGGGGATGGGAACTTCCCGGATACGATGACAGCCATTGGCAGGAAGCAGCCTGGTCTAATAACGCCGGTGGCCGGGATACACAGTATGCGGGAGGGATAAATTATTCCGGAGGCAAACTTCTGGTACACCGTCCAATACAGTTACTCAAGGAAAGTGTCGAAATGTTTACCCGGATAGTCAGGCGTGACGGGATCGATCCGGGAAATAATTTTCTTAAGGGAAGGGAAATTCTTCAGATACCACCTGACACAGAAGTCAGTTTATTGATCGATCAGACCTATCTGACTATCGGCTATCCGGAAATGACCATCAGCGGTGGCAAGGGAAGTATCATCAGGGCCGGTTATGCCGAAACCCTTTATAATCCTGACCGGAAAACAAAGGGAAACCGGAACGAACTGGACAACAAGATATTCGTCGGGATTGAGGATGTGTTCGTAGCCGACGGAAGGCTTAACCGTCTTTTCAGACCACTTTCCCACCGGGCGTTCCGGTTTATACAGTTGAAGATCAAAACTGAGGATGCCCCTTTGACCATTCACCGTTACTTTAATAAACGAGTGGGTTACCCCCTTGAATTGAAAGCTGCTTTTTCATCCGATCAGGAAAAATTAAATAATCTCATGGAACCCGGCTGGCGTACGGCAAGCCTTTGTGCGCAGGATATTCTCCTGAGTGATGCTTATTACGAACAGATGCAGTACGTTGGAGATTGCAAGGTACATAACCTGGCCATCCTTTACCTCTCGAGTAATGACGACCTGGTTCGTAACCAGTTGATGCAAACCGACTGGAGCCGTTTTCCTGACGGATTAACCCTGGCCTGCTATCCCAATGCCTTTCATCTTGTAATACCTTTTTATTCCCTGGTCTGGATCGAAATGATCCATGATTATATGATGTGGTCCGGTGATAGAGAATTCACCAGCCAATTTGAACTGGGTATTCATAATGTGCTGGAATGGTTTCATAACCGGGTGCAGGAAAATGGTTTGCTGGGCCCACTGGAATGGTGGAATGATGTCGACTGGTCACCCGGGTTCCCGAACGGTGTGCCCCCGGGTATTGAAGATGGCAACTCGGCACTTTTTACCCTGGAATATGCAAAAGCTCTCCAAAAAGCTTCTGAGATCCTTCTTTTTACCGGCGATTCAACACGGGCAAACCAATATAATGAGCGTGCCGGCCGCCTGATCAAAGCGGTTAACCGGCATTGTTTTGACGAATCCAAGGGATTATATGCGGAAACACCGTCATTTGATAATTATTCCCAGCATACCAACATACTGGCTATCCTGACCGGCGCTGTTCAGGACATGGAAGCTTCTCAGCTGATGACCAAAGTGCTGGAAGAAGAATCCCTGCATCAGGTGGCCCTCTTTTTCAGGTATTATCTTCTGGAAGCATTGTATGAAACCGGTAAAGGTGATGAGTTTGTTCCTGAGATCCAGCCCTGGTTCGATATGATGGACCATGGGCTGACCACGTTCACGGAGATCCCGGTAACCTGGGAAGACCAGCGCTCGGATTGCCATCCATGGAGCACCAGCCCGAATATCCATTTTTTCAGATCAGTGACCGGTATCCGGGCCCTGGAGCCGGGCTTTAAAAAATTTCAGATCAAGCCCCGGTTCGGAGAACTCAATTCAATTAAGAGTAAACTACCGTTGAAAACGGGGGATATTAAAGTAGAACTCCAGCGCTCAGGTGAATCCCTGAACGGTTACATTGATGTACCTCCGGAAAAGGAAGGTGTTTTTATTTATCAGGATATCAGGATCGAATTGAGCGAAGGAGTGAATGAGATAAACATATAGATTACTTAATTGCCAGTGTTATTATTGGGCTGAACCCCGATATCCAAAATGGCAGCATCAGTAATTACCTGAATCGCATTAGTTTTCAAATCTTATTTCTCCTAATTCGACCGGAGCTGGTCATTCCCGAAGTCAGCCGGCCAATAAGATACAGCGAGCCTTATTTACGTGAAAACCGGTAAAGATGATCCAGAACATCTTCCGGGTCATCATATATACCCAGCCATTTTTGATATTCCTTTCCTTCCGATAATTTATACAATAAGGGGTAGACCGGTTTGATTTCCTGCCAGTATTGCTTATTCAGGAATACCATTGGACTGGCCATTTCATAGGATTTATAATGGTTCTGAGTGGCATCCTGAAAGATCTCCTGAATAGTACCGGCGCTTCCCGGAGTATATACGATACCGCCATAAGCAAGTGCCAGAAGTCCTTCCTCCCGCACACTGTTCCCAAAATACTTGGCAATGCGCGAGGCAAATGGTGTGGCCGGTTCATGACCATACATCCAGGTAGGAATACCTACATCGTTCACATGCTCATGGGATTGGGGAAATTTTTCCTTTACCTGAAAAGCCTTCGAAAGCCACCACCTGTCGTTAAAGTGGGGAGCTTCAGAAAGCATTCCGATAGACTCATCAAGATCTTTTTGTGACCGGCCGGCCATATAAGCACCCAAATGGGTTGCCTCCATGGCTCCCGGTCCTCCCCCGCTCAGCATGAAATAGTCCTTTTCAACAAGCTGTTTACTAATATAAGCTACCTTTTTATAGTCCTGAGAATTCCTTTCCAGACCATGGCCACCCATAATGGCAATGATCGTTTTTGCATCCAGTTTTTCAACAATGTCCATAAGGGCATCTGTGATGGAATGATCATGCAGTTTCTGGGCCAGAGTTTCATAAATTGAATCCGGGTAATATTTCCCTTTATCCCGATAATACCTGTAGATCTGAAAATCGGGTGTATCCTGATACGATTCGGGTCTGAAAGGATCATAATTCTTATACAAATCATCCGGTTGATATAATGTAGCCCTGTATGGATTATAGGGCACATCCAGTTTGGGGAACAACAGGTTGTCTTTATCCAAAAGCCTGATCTGCATTTCCCCGGTTAATTTGCATCCAAGAAATATACAGTGGGAAAACGTTACCTCTTTTAGCTGCCCTTCAATACCGGTAAGATCAAGGTCCTGAAATGCCACATGATCAAGATTTTTTTCTTTCCGGATAAGGTTAAGCATTTCATCAAGGGTTTCAATTTCTCTTGTTTTCTGTTTTCTTATAATTTTCAATATGCTGTGAAATTTAAATGATATAATTTAGATGATAAATTTTATATTTTTATTTTGGTTTGGAAATTTTACCCAGGATTTTATTTTTCTAACCCGGTTTTCTTTTTGAATATGAGAAAAAATCTTCTTTTTTTTACTCTGGCTGTTCTGTTTTTTGGATGTGAACACCAGGTGCTGCAGAATGAGGTGCATAAAATTGATTCCAATGAGAAGCTTCAACGGAGTATTCTGCAAGGCTGGAATACATGGAACAATCCCAACCTGGCTTCCCAGGTACTGCTTCCGGAAGGATTATCACTCAGGTTGACATTCAGAAAAAAACGGGGCGGGCCCTATTGGATGGACCAGGCATATATCACCGGTCCACAGATCAATTTTCCCGAAACGATTACCCCTGTTGCCCATGCCTACGATGGTAGTTATATCTGTTTTGAATTGGAATGGGCCGGAACCCGGGCAAGGATCCAGTCTGCCCACGACGGTGAAGACGTCCTCATCCTTTATACACCGCTCGATATGCCTCCCAATCCACATCTCCTGGTTCTTGAAGCGGGTGTTTTATGGAATAAACCAGGTTATACAGGCTGGGACGATAACATGATAAAAGCCGGGTTTGATAAACGAGCCATAGACATTCGTACCACCGGTAAAACCATAGATGAACGCTTTCCCCTGCCGGCGCCCCATTATGTATTGTCATCGGAGAATACTACAGCATTTTATACGGGAAGGCCGCGAACGGAAGAAGAGATCATTGAGGTTATCAGCTCGGAAAAAGAAAAGTTCGAATCCGCTCCGGAAGAATACGGCGATCTTTCCGGTGCCTATGAAGCCATGCAGTCCGTTATTTCCTGGAATGTGGTCTATGATGCAAAAAATGACCGGGCGCTTGCACCTGTCAGCCGGGTATGGAACGAAACCTGGGGTGGATACATCATCTTCGACTGGGATACCTATTTTACTGCCCTTATGCTGGCCATCGACCAGAAAGAACTGGCTTATGCCAATGCGATCGCCATGACCAACGCCCTTACACCGGAAGGTTTTGTACCTAACCTGGAAGCTTCTTTCGGTGTAAAGTCGTTCGACCGCTCACAGCCTCCCGTAGGCAGTATGTGCATCAAGCTTATTTATGATAAATACGGTGAAAAATGGTTTCTTGAGGAAGTTTATGACAAGTTACTCACCTGGAACCGCTGGTGGGAACAGGAACGTGACAATGAAGGATATCTGTCCTGGGGGTCGGATCCTCATCCACAGGGGATGAGCGGTAATACCAAACAGGGCGCCATGTGGGAATCGGGCCTGGATAATTCGCCCCTTTTCGATGAAGCGGTATTCAATCAAGAAAAAAATCTTCTCGAACTGGCAGATGCCGGACTGATGGGTCTCTACATTGCTGATTGTAATTATCTGGCTGAAATTGCCACAGAGCTTGGAAAAACCGGTAATGCTGCCGAATTGGAAGCCAGGGCTGGCAGATATGGTAAAAAACTTCAGGAACTTTGGGATGATCGATCCGGTATTTACCGTGACATGTACACCAATACGGGACAATTCAGCGACCACCTGGCCCCTACTAATTTTTATCCTTTGATATCAGGGGTACCCACCCAGGAACAAGCCGAGCGGATGATCGAAGAGCACTTCATGAACCCGGAAGAGTTTTATGGTGAATGGATGATCCCTTCCATATCCAGGGATGACCCCGCCTATGAGGACAACAGTTACTGGAGGGGACGGATCTGGGCTCCGATGAATTTTCTGGTTTATATGGGTTTGCGGAATTACGAGTTGCCTGAGGCACGCAAAATACTGGTTGAAAAATCCCTAAACCTGATTATGAAGGAATGGAAAGAAAACCGCCGTGTATATGAAAATTACAATGCCGTAACCGGTGAAGGTCCCGATGTAAAGAATGCCAATGATTTTTATGCCTGGGGCGGATTGCTGGGATTCATTCCTTTGATGGAAGAAGGACACTTTTTTAATGAGTGAATGGGTGAATGGGTGAATG
>CAZIXF010000028.1:0-19764 GCA_964543195.1 uncultured Roseivirgaceae bacterium | reverse complement strand
TGTGGAGTTGTGGAGTTTATGATTCCTCAACAAATAGATTACTCATCAACAACGAAAAGGAAAAACTGGACAACTGAACAACTGAACAACTGGACAACTGAACAAATGAACAAATGAAATTCTATGTACCTTTTATCCTGATCCTGCTAACATGTGCAGGTTGCCAGCCGGATAAAAATGATCGATTGCCTAATATTGTGATTATCCTGGCCAATGATATGGGTTATTCTGATATCGGCTGTTTCGGCAGTGAGATCCCGACTCCGAATATCGATTACCTGGCTGAACATGGCCTGGTGATTACCCAGTTCTATAATGCCGCCCGTTGTTGTCCTACAAGAGCTTCACTGCTGACCGGGATGTACCCACACCAGGCCGGTATGGGCGACATGGTCGAAGGACGGCTCAAACAGGATTCTACTTTCCTGCCTGCATACCAGGGATGGCTTAAAAAATCGACTCCAACCATAGCAGAATTGTTGAACAAAAATGGTTATCAGATCTTTATATCAGGCAAGTGGCATGTAGGCGATCCTCCGGAACACTGGCCTGTCAAACGTGGCTTCGACCGGAGCTTCAGCCTGATCAACGGGGCCAGCAATTATTTTAACCTGGAACCCTGGGACAGTCTGATCCTGGCCAGGCCTTTATAGGAAATTTATAATATTTTTATGAAAATATTTTTTTAATTTGTAATTTAAAAATTAATGAAAATCTTTATAAAATGGTCATTATTCATATTTTTATTTTTTCCGACGGTCATTCTTTCTTGTACTGACCGGCAAACAGAAGTGCCGGATCTTGATCTTCCCAATGTACTCTGGATCACCTGTGAAGATCTTTCCCCCATGTTGGGAACTTATGGCGATCAGGTGGCTGTTACACCCAGCCTCGACCGTCTTGCTGAAAATGGAATTCAGTATAACAATGCATTTGCCACATCACCCGTCTGCTCGCCAGCCCGCTCCTGCCTGGTTACCGGTCTTTATGCCACCACGCTGGGCACGCATGATCACCGCTCGGATTTTAACCTTCCGGAAAAAATAAAAACCCTGCCCCATATACTGAGAGAATATGGTTATTACTGTACCAATAACCGGAAAAGGGATTATAATTTCTCCGATACCACGATCTGGAACGAATCTAGTGGTACGGCCCACTGGCGCAACCGGCCGGATGGAGCCCCTTTCTTCAGTGTTTTTAATTTTGAAACAACCCATCAATCCCGGATCTTTGGTGATGATGAAACCTTTCACAATAGATTTGGCAAGCTACTGACAGAGTCCCAACGTCATGATCCATCCAACATTAAACTTCCTCCTTATATTCCGGATTCACCGGAAATACGAAAGCTATGGGCAAGGTATTATGATCTGACCACCCTCATGGACCGGCAGACCGGGGAACTTCTGGAGCAACTTGAAGATGACGGATTACGTGAAAGCACCATTGTGTTTTTCTTCTCTGATCACGGTACGGGCATGCCAAGGTCAAAAGGAGTATTGTATAATTCCGGTACTAGAGTGCCCTTGATCGTATACCTTCCAGAAAAATTCAGGTATTTAACGGAACATGAACCCGGTACCCAAACCGGTGAGACCGTGAGCTTTGTTGATCTTCAACCAACCGTCCTTTCGTTAATAGGCTGGCAGATTCCCTCTTACTGGCAGGGACGCCCTTTCCTGGGAAGTCAGAAAATGAAACCACGGCGATATGCATTCGCAGCCCGTGACCGTATCGATGAAGTGTTCGACATAAGTCGCTCGGTAAAGACGGATAGTTTTAACTATATACGCAATTATCTACCTCATCTTCCCTGGATGCAACCCAATTATTATAATGATCAGTCGGAGATTATGCAGGAATTATACCGGCTTAAAGAAGATAGTGTATTTACCCAGGCCGAAAAACATATCTGGCAATCTCATCGACCACCCGAAGAACTCTATGACCTCCGTGTCGATCCTTATGAATTGAACAATCTGGTTAACGATCCACAATACTACGAAGTGCTTGTGAATTTGCGGGGAAAATTGAAGGATTGGATCCTTGAAACAAGGGATGCAGGATTTATGCCCGAAGGATACGTAATTAAAAACACGAAATCCAGGATACCTTTCGACCTGGCCCGTGATTCCAGTCTTTATCCCCTGAAAGAGATCCTTGAACTGAACGAGCTTTTATTGAGAAAGCCGATTGACCAGGAGATACTGGCCAGTAAACTTACTCACTCTCATGAATTAATCCGATACTGGGCTGCGGTCAACCTTCAAAGTGTAAAAGAACCTTCACCTCGTACCCTGGAGGAATTGAGGTCTACCCTGGCAGATAAATCGCTCTACGTTCAACTGGCGGCTGCCGATGCGCTGTGTGCTCATGACCAATGTGATGAACAGGCACAGAAAGTGATCCTAAACGGATTGAGATCGCAAAGAATGATCGATGTGTTGACAGCAGCCCGGGTATACCAGTGGCATCATAAAAAAGCCAGGAAGATCGAAGACGAGGTGCGAAAAATATATCATCACCTCGATAGCATAACCACTGAAGAACAGTGGAAAGGATATGATATCAATGCTCTGTGGGCACTGAAAGCCGCATTTGGGATTACGGAATAAGAGAAAACCAGGCATCGATCATTCATAACTAAAAAGTCTTTTATATATTAACAGATCATATCAATAATTGTAAAAACGGGGATTTTTTTAAAATAACATTAACCGGATACTTCCATGAAATTTCTTAATTTAATTATAACTCATTTATTCTCATTATTGATCATAGCATTCGGCTGTCAACCGGAAGAAAAAGATGACAGAAAAGATCTTCCTAACATTCTTTGGATCACTACGGAAGATATCACACCCATGCTGGGCACGTACGGGGATCCGGTGGCAACAACGCCAAACCTTGACAACCTGGCCGAAAGAGGCATTCAATTTAATAATGCTTACTCTACTGCTCCTGTTTGCGCTCCTGCCCGCTCCTGCCTGGTGACGGGCATATATGCCACTTCCATGGGTACACAGAATCTCAGATCCGATTTTAATATCCCCGGCGAAATCAAAACGGTACCGCATCTATTGAGAGAATCGGGTTATTACTGCACCAATTATTATAAGGAGGATTATAATTTCGTCGACACAACCATATGGAACGAGTCAAGCCGGACAGCCCATTGGAGAAACCGTCCTGGAAAAAGTCCTTTTTTCAGTGTGTTTAACTTTGAAACCACTCATCAATCTCAGATTTTTGGCGATGATCAAACTTTTTATGAAAAATATGGACGGTTGCTTGAAGATAAGGAAAGACAACACCCGGACAGTATTCAACTTCCTCCATATTTCTTCGATTCACCTCGTGTAAGAAAACTCTGGGCACGGTATTATGATCTGGTCACGATCATGGACCGGCAGGTGGGTGATATCCTCGATCAGCTTGAAGAAGATGGCCTGGCTGAAAACACCATCGTATTTTTCTTTTCAGACCATGGTACGGGTATGCCCAGGTCTAAACGCGCTTTGTATAATTCCGGCGTGCAGGTTCCGTTTATTGTGTATGTTCCTGATAAATACAGGGATATAACCACCTACCGGATAGGAACAGAAGTAGAGGATATCGTAAGTTTTGCGGACTTTCCTCCCACCTTATTGTCTATTGCCGGAATTGAGAAACCTGAATATATGCAGGGGCAGGCCTTTATGGGAGAAGAGGCCAAAGAATCAACAAGAACCTATGCCTTTGCCACCTCCGATCGTGTGGATGAGGCATTTGAGATCAGCCGCGCAGTAAAAAGCAGCCGGTATAGTTATATTATGAATTTCCTTCCTCATTTGCCCCTCATCCAACCTAATTTTTATAGCGACCAATCGGAGATCATGCAGGAACTTTACCGGCTAAAAGAAATCACAGAAATGACCGGAGCCCAACAAAGCATGTGGTTGCCCCGCCGTATGCCCGAGGAATTGTATGATCTTGAAAAGGATCCATATGAAACCCGTAATCTGGCTGATGATCCGGAATATGAAGATGTACTTTTGGAAATGAGAAACCGGCTGGAAAACTGGATGCTGCGAACCCACGATACCGGCCTGATGCCGGAAGCTTATATGAAAAAACACACAAATGGTCAGACAGCATATCACCTGGCCGGGGATCCTGACAAATATCCTTTAGAGAAGATCCTCGATCTGAATAATCTTATCCTTGACTCCTCCGTCGACCAACGCCAACTGACAGGTTACCTGAACGACGATCATGTATTGTTGAGATACTGGGCTGCCGTATGGCTGCAGTATGCAAAAGATCCTCAAGAAAATACCATTATGGCATTAAGAGAAGCACTTTCAGATCCTTCCATATACGTGAGACTGGCCTCGGCTGATGCCTTATGCTCTTTTGACCAATGTTCCGAAACGGCTCAGGATACAATACTTGAAGGCCTGAATTCTGATGAGGATATGGTGCTTCTGATGGCCGCCAGGATCTTTGAACTGAACAGGAACAGGACCACAGCTATAAAGAATGAAGTACTGAAAATCAAAAACCGGCTCGATGAACAAACCGCCGATAAATGGAAAGGCTATGACCTATATGCAAGCTGGGCCTTAAATGAAGCATTTAAAAAGTAGATCATAATTAACTGAAAATGAGGTGTTTTATCAGCTACAATAAATTAAAACTTAAAATATGAGACGCTTAAATCGGATAACTGTTTTTTTTATGTTGGTCTTTCCTCTCCTGACATGCCAGCAAAAGAGCGAAGACAAGCCTCCCAATATCGTGCTTATCCTGGGTGATGATATCGGTTTTTCGGACCTGGGATGCTATGGTAGCGAAATTGCCACTCCCAACCTGGACAGGCTTGCCCGCGAGGGTCTTCGATTTACACAGTTTTATAACATGTCTAAATGCCAGACCACACGATCGGTCATGCTGACCGGCCTATATCAGGGTGATCATCGTACCATTACACTGGGAGAACATCTGAGCAATCACGGCTACACGACCGTTATGTGCGGTAAGGAACATTTTCATAACTGGATACCGAAGGCTGCCTATGCAGAAAATCATTACGATCATACCTTTATTTTTGATGTCATCAGTGAATATTTTATCCCTCCCTCCGGGGAGATGTCCCACCCTTTCCGTTTGAATGGAAAACAGCTACCTGTGCAGGATGTGTATCATGAAAAAGAGCCTTTTTACAAAACCGATGTTCTTACCGATCATGCGCTTAAATTTCTCGATACGGCCACGCATAAAGACCAGCCTTTTTTCCTTTATATGGCTTATAATTCAGCACACTATCCATTGCAGGCCCGCGAAGAGGATGTTGCTAAATTCAGGGGAAAATACCTTGCCGGCTGGGATACATTAAGGCAACGACGGTACGAGAGCATGACCGATATGGGTATTCTCGAAGAAAAATATATATTGAGCCCACCGGAAGGCAATATCAACAAATTCCGGGGCCATCCTCCCGGAGATGAAGAAATAAGGAACAATATTCCCCTTTATCGTCCCTGGAACTCACTTAGTGAAGAAGAAAAAAACAGACTCGATCTTGAAATGGCAGTCTATGCAGCCATGGTTCACCGACTGGATATTAATATTGGAAGGATAGTGAACTATCTTGAAGAAAACGGTCTCCGGGATAATACCCTCATCATGTATCTCTCCGATAATGGCTCCTGTCCCTATGACAGCAACCGTGATTTTGATTATCCTCCCGGACCTGCCGAAGGTTATCGTACATTAAGCGCTGCCTGGGCCAATCTTGGTAATACACCCTTCAGATATTTCAAGCAATACGGTCATGAAGGCGGAGCCAATACACATTTGATTGCTTCCTGGCCCCCGAGGATCCGGGATTATGGCAGCATTACCCATCAACCCGGACATGTGGTGGACATAGTACCAACCCTGCTTGAAATTGCCGGTGTTTCCTATCCCGAAACGGTGGACGCTCAGCCGTCGATCCCTTTGCATGGAAAATCTCTTCTGCCGGTATTCATGGGAGAAAAAAGAGAACCTCCCGCCTATTTTGTCTCGGGCTGGAGCGAGCGGTTCAGGATGTTCAGAATGGGCGACTGGAAGATCGTAAAGGTCAATGCGGAGGATTGGGAATTATACGATATGACGGAAGACCGCACTGAAGTGAATAACCTGGCGGATGACCGGCCTGAAAAAGTACATATGCTGGAGCAGGCTTACCGGCAGTGGAAGGATACCCTGCCCTGAAGGGGGAAACTGAGTATTGTACATCTCACGTAACGGCCATATTGTTCCAGAACAGCTGGTTGGAAGTGAAGTAAATTATATATTGCAACCATGTGGAGAACGGACGATTATGGGTTGGAGGTGGAGTTGAATATAAATTTTTATAAACGTACAGAACGGAAGGTTGGGGTATGGAAGAAAAATGAAAGGTGAATCGGAAGAAAATTGTGGGTAGTCGCGTTGGGAGAAAAACGGAAAGTTGATGGGGTAAAAAAAGCTGATGGTTGACAGATTTGAAATGATATTATAGACCCGGAAGAGGTAAATGGTTTGCTTTTGAAAAACTTATATGAATAAATACTTGTATCTGGCAGTAATAATTGGTTATATCTTTATATCCTGCGATCGACGACCGGAGAAAGGAGATGCTCAGGATGCCCGCACTTTTTCTGTCCGGCAGCTCATTGAACATGTACATGATACAGGAGCCTTCGATGGCACGGTACTGGTTGCCGATTCAACGGGGATAGTTTATAAGGGAGCTTTTGGCCTGGCCGATCGCAGTAAAAATATACCTTTATCCCCCGAAACAAAATTTTACCTGGCCTCTGTCAGCAAACAGTTTACCGCCACTGCCATCCTGCTCCTGGTCCAGCAAGGCAAGATCCGGCTCGATGAAACTATTACCCTTTATATGGAAGAACTGCCAGATCTTTACAAACCCATTACCTTCAGGCATCTGTTAACCCATACCAGTGGCATACCGGATTATTATGAGTTCGCTAAGCCGCACGAAGGATTTACCAATGAAGATGTACTTTATCTGTTGAAAGAGGTTGAACGCCTTGAATTTGAGCCCGGAAGCCGGTATAAATACAGTAATTCCGGCTATGTGCTTCTGTCTATCCTGGTTGACCGGATCACGGATACGACTTTCGCACATTTTCTCAAAGAAAATGTGTTCAAAAAAGCAGGCCTGGATCAGACTATCGTCTTTGATGAACAGGCCCCTGCGGTTAATAACAAGGCTACCGGGTACGGCAGGGACAGCACACTCACCGATTACCGGTTCCGTACCACAGGTGGCGGTGGCATATATTCCAACGCAGAGGATCTTTATCAATGGCATAAGGCATTGGTTAACAATAAAATCATTGATAAAAGGATTAAAGAGTTGGCTTATCAACCCTATGTGCTTAAAAACGACAGTACAGCGTATTACGGGTTCGGCTGGAACATCGATCCCGAAAACCCGGATCATGTATACCATGCCGGTGAGCTGGAGGGTTTCAGGACTTTCTTTGACCGGTATCTGGATAAAGATATTGCCATCATACTATTGTCCAATAACTCTTCAGGCATACTGAAACCACTCGCTGAAGAGATATACCGTTTATTGAACTCAAAAAAACCGGGAACCTCTTCTCCTGCCTTGTTTATTATTTATCAGAAAGAATAATAACCGGTTTTTTAACTGATGATGATCCGATCTGTGGAGCAAGGCCAAATGAAATTGGCAATAAGCACAAGTGCTTTTCCGATGATGGTCCTCTTCCGTTCATTAACCGTTTAATCCGTAAGATAGATCCTTTGGATCGTTTCCTTCCAGCCCTCGTAACTTTTATCCACAAACCTGAGGCCTTTTCCGGGAGTGAAGGATTTGATCTCCGACTGATCGATCCGGATCTGTTCCGGCGATGAATAGATACCAATCCCGGTAGCCGCAATTAATGCCGCACCCAGACCCGATACATCGGCCATACCTATATTAACGACCTTTGTATTCAATAAATCGGTAAGGTACTGCACCACAAACCGGTTTGCACTTATTCCTCCGTCTATCTTTAATTCCCTGAGCGGCTGACCACTTTCCTCCTCCATGGCAGCAATCACATCCTTGATCTGATAGGGAATGGATTCCAGGGCAGCCCTCACCAGATGGTTTTTATTACAGCCCAGGGTTAGGCCGGAGATAACGGCACGTGCATCCATTTTCCAATGGGGTGCCCCCAGGCCGCTGAATGCAGGCACCAGGTACACTCCGTTGTTATTCTCTACCGTGGCGGCCATTTGTTCCGTCTCTTTACTGTCAGCAAATAATCCAAGTTGGTTTTTCAGCCATTCGATCGTTGCTCCGCACGTAACAATGATACCTTCAAGCGCATAATCTACCCGTTCTGTTATGCTCCAACAGATCGTAGTGACCATGCCCTTTTGAGAATACACCGGCTTTTCACCGGTATTGAGCAGTATGGAGGAGCCTGTTCCGAGGGTAGCTTTGGCTGTGCCTTTTTCATAACAACCCTCACCGAAAGCAGCGGCATGGGAGTCACCGATCATTCCGGTAATGGGGATTTTTTTATCCAGCAAACCGTTAAAGTCGGAAGTACCGAACAAAAAGGAAGAGGGTTTGGGCTCCGGCAGGTTTAGCCCGGCCAGGCCGAATTTTTCCATCAGACTCCGGTCCCACTCCAGGGATTCAAGGTTTAAAAAAAGAGTTCTGGATGCATTGGTATAATCGGTATAATACTTTTCTCCTTTGGTCAGCCGATAGAGCAACCAGCAATCAACCGTTCCAAAATAAGCATCTCCCCCATCAACTGCTTTTTTTATCTCTTCCTCCTGTTCATAAAGCCAGATCATCTTTGTACCTGAAAAATACGGATCGATGATCAGTCCCGTCCTCCGGTTGATCTCTTTTTCTAAACCTTCTTTTGCCAAACGTTCACAAATACCTATGGACCGTTTACATTGCCAGACAATGGCATTATAAAGTGGCTCACCTTTCCTGTTCCACACGACCATCGTTTCCCGCTGATTGGAGATCCCGCATGTTTCGATATCATCCGGATTACCTCCCATATTTTTATAATCCTCGAGGCATAACCGAAGCGAATCGATCACATTCCCGTATATCTCATCCGGCTTCTGCTCGACATATCCCGGCTTCGGGTAACAGGAAGTCAACGGGGCTGATCCCCTCGCCAGCACTTTCCCGTTTGGACTGAATATCAGTGATTTGGTACTGCTTGTACCCTGGTCGATAGCTAATATCACTTTTTCAGACATGATCTATTATTTTTGAATTATACAATCGATGTTGATCATTCCACTTTGGGCAGAATGTTTACAATAAGCCGCCGGTAACGGGTCAGCGGCGGGCTGCCGTTGTCCGTAACCGATAGGATAATGTGAATTATTTCCGACTGATCGACATCCGGCACGGTAAAGGACATGACCGGATTCCGGACGCCATCCATTTCCAGATTACCCCCATAGGATCCTGCCTCTTTATAATATAGCCATTCAAAGCTCAGGTCGTCACCATCCGGGTCTTCCCAATCTTCCGCATTTAAATTCACTTTTTCCCCGCTGAAAACATTGACCAAATGACCCTTATCGATCCTGGCCACGGGCGGATGATTGGCTTCCTCAAATGCCTGGATGGTCCAGTCCATCCGGGCGGCAAAATCATTCTGAAAGGCCTCTCTCCATCTCCAGATTGTGGCTTGTTCATCCACATAGATCAACCCATCCTTGCCGGTTACCATATCCGATGTATTGGTCCAGAAAGGCCGTGTTTCGGGTTCATGAAAAAAGTTTCTTGCGGCAGGCGTATAAAAGGCATATCGTCCTCCCCATGACCCGTAATCCGGATGTTCCGGAACGTTAAGGCCGTTGTTTACAAGGTAAAGAAAAGAAGGCGTATCCCCTTCCATTATGTAGGCAATATCGGGATACTCGGCTCCCAGGGGGCCATGGTTCTGGATATGTTCATCCACCCAGTCGTTGCTTACGATATATTGATCGGCGCCCGATGGGAATTTATAATGTCTTTCTCCCGAAATGCCGATCCAGGTGGCAAAATAATAGGATTGTCCTCCGTTCTCATGATAGCCGGGGCTGCATATATAAAAAAGTTCAGGGAAGGTATTGCGCATCCAGGGTCCCGAATCATCCTGGTCGGAGATCGTATAGACCCTGATCCGGGAAACAAATTCCGCCAGTTCTTCCTCACTCCGGGTGTTTTTCACCTTCCATAACGCCTGGGCAAGGCAATTGGCGCCGCCCCATATCGGTATCCATACGGGTCGGTGAGCATCCCTGTCGACCACTTCGATGATCCAATCCGATCCTTCCGATTCCTTGCCTTCTCCCACAGCATTCATTCCAAAGTCAGGATACCCTCTCTTGGTCACTGACCGAAGATAACCGGTATCAGGATAACCTTGTTCATGCTGTTCAAGATTATCACGCACCTTTCCATAGGCATCCAGGATCTCATAAATACGCCAGTCCGCTATTTCATCACGCTGCCAGCAGGAAGTGGTGGCGATCAATCCTTCCACATCGAACATATTGGAATACAACAGGAACCTGACCAGCGATTCGGCATCGTCCGGTTCGTTTTCGATATCGGTAAGGATAAGAACACGGTGCTTGGTTTCCGGTGATTGACCTTGAGCTTCTAACACCGGAACGAGAATGCAACAGATAATTAATGAACAGAAAATGAGTTTCATGATTTTTTATTTTTTTTAAGTAATTGAATTGCTTTTTGCGCGATACCTTTTCCGTTTAATCCATAATGATCGAAGATATCATTCTGTGAGCCGGTTATGGTATACTCGTCAGGAATGCCTATCCTGGCAAAGGGCATAAAATAACCCAGTTCCATCAGACAGGTTGCACAGGCCTCTCCCAGTCCTCCAAAAATACTATGTTCCTCTACCGTAAGTAAAGCCCGGCATCTGTTTGCCGTATCAGCCAGCATCTCTCTGTCCAGCGGTTTGATGGTATGCATGCTGATCACCCGGGTACTCAGATTATAGTTTTCCTCCAGCTCGGAAGCTGCCTCCAGTGATGGATATACCGTTTCTCCCGTGGCAATGATCGCTACCTCACGACCTTCTTTGACTTTCAGAGCCTTGCCAAACGCAAAATCGATATCATGATGGTATAAGAAAGGCATGGGCTTCTTCCCAAATCGTATATATAATGGCTGATCCGTTTCCGCAGCCAACCTGATCGCTTTTTCGGTTTCCATATTGTCGGCCGGAGCGCAAATGATCAGATTATGTATTGCGCGCAAGGCTGCGAGGTCATGCAAGCTGTGATGCGTCGACCCAAGGGCCCCGTAACTTACACCTGCACTGATGCCTATCAGCCTGACCGGTTGGTCGGAATAGGCCACATCGTTTTTTATTTGCTCAAGCGCCCGGGCCGTAAGAAAACAGGCAGGCGATACGGCAAACACGATTTTCCCCGTCGAAGCCAGCCCGGCAGAAATTCCTACCAGGTTCTGTTCTGCTATTCCCGTTTCGATGATCCGACCGGGAAATTTCTCTCCAAAGGGAACGAGCTTACCCGAACCTCTCGAATCACTGGTCACCACCAAAATTTGATCATCCTCTGTTGCCAGCTCCTGTAGGGTGCTCGAAAAGACTTCCAGATTAGCCTTATAACCTGTTGTGTAGGTTCCTTTCATTCGTTCTTGCTATTCAATTCCTTGCCAGCCGAGAGCGATCATAGCCTTATCCAATTCTTCCTGAGCCAGCAGGAACTGTTTATCATCCGGAACACCGTGATGCCACTTTTTTTCATTTTCCATAAAACTCACGCCTTTACCCTTTACCGTTTGAGCAATGATACAGCCAGGCTTGCCAGGAGTAAAGGGCACCTTTACAAGGGTATTGATCATATCACCGAAATCGTGACCATTCATTTTTTCAACATGCCATCCGAATGCTTTGAACTTTTCATCCAGCGGATCGGTATTACATACATTCCTGGTTCGATCGGTGATCTGTAAACCATTATAATCAATGATTGCGATAAGGTTGTCAAGTTTATAATGGGAGGCAGAAAGCGCGGCCTCCCAATTGGAACCTTCGGTCAGTTCGCCATCACCCAATAAAGTAAACACCTTATAGTCCCTGGAATCCATTTTCCCACCCAAAGCCATACCCACGCTGACGGATAATCCATGTCCCAGCGCACCGGTATTTTGTTCTACCCCGTTGACCTTCCTCGTCGGATGTCCCACATAATGTGATTTATACCGGCACAGGGTTTCCAGCTCAGTTTCCTGAAAAAATTTCCTGTCTGCCAATACCACATAAAGCGCTTCTACCGAATGGCCCTTGCTTTGTAGGTACCGGTCGCGGTCCGGGTCATGGAATGTCTCCGGTCTTACATTCAATATCCGGTTATATAATACATTGAGAATATCAATACAGGACAGGCTGCCCCCGGTATGTCCGGCACCGGTTTCTTTAATATACCGGAGAATCTTTTTCCGGTATTCAATGGATTTTTTTTCCAGTTCCTTCAGAGTTAGCGTCATGATGAGCTGACAGCGCTTAGTTATTATGTTATTTACCCGGGTGTTTATATACCTCCCACCCCATGTAATTCAAAAAGGCTTCTTCCAGGATATCGGCAGTCCTGGAGGCATTCATGACCACGTGATGCTCAAAACCATTCCGGCACACATAATTCATCAGATTTTGCAATCCGTTAATATGGGCGACAGCCCGGTTCCCAAATGTTTTCAACTCATCATCCGTCAATTCCCCTTCGCCCACATAAGCTTTCAACACACCCCTGGAATCATCGGAACTGATCCGGCCAAAGGTAAGGTCTGAGGCGGGAGCCCTGCCATCCAGCGCCCCATAAGTATTCTCCACACCTACTGTAGTACCGAGAATCGGCGCATTGCTGATCTCGATATCGGGGAGAAATGATTTAGCCCAGTTTCCACAGTGGAACAAGACACATTTATTTTGATCATCTGCATAATTATTGTTCCAGTCCACCAGCGCACTGGGCGATCCGGATGCAAGCTGCATGGCATACATGGTAAGTGTCCCGGTTACATCCACCTCGCAGGCGCTGGGAAGCATGTTTTCGCTCATCATACTCATGCTTGTACATACATTACAGCCATAGTTTTGCTGCAATGAAGTCCAGCATTGTATGGCGGTGGCATCCAGTGCATTTTCTTCCATGAATTCCTTCAGGACCACATCCAGTTTGGCGATCTGCAGCAACCGGTTGTCGGGTGTTTTTCCCGTAGAAGCATACTCCCTGATCCGGTCAAGATGGCCCCTGACCTTTTTATCGCCGGCACCCAATTTTTCAGCCTTTCCAAGCAATTCGGACAGGTCGACGGTGGTTACGGAGATCCCGTTTCGCTGAAGGATCTTTTCACTGTAACGAACCGTGTTGAAGGCTCCCGGCCGGGCCCCCACAGCACCGATCCTGACCTTCCCTAGGCCTTTCACCACACGGCATACCGCCATAAACTTTTTCAGATCTTCGGTAAATTCAGGATCAGTTGGATGAATAACATGTTTTCCTGTGAGCGAAAATTTAATGCCGTACTGATAAAGGTTATTGGTTACCGATATTTTACCGCAATAAGCATCTCTTCTTCTTGATGGATCCAGCTTATCCAGGTCGTCGGGATAGCCCTGGATGAGTACGGGTACGTTAAGTTCGGCCATCTTCAATGTATCGGCCACGCCTTTTTCATCCCCGAAGTTCGGAAGTACCACCAGTACACCCAGTATACGGTCCCTGTTTTTTCTGAAAAGATCGGCACAAATGTTCGCTTCCCGGAATATTTCGACACCCCCCAATTTGGTATCTTCCTCCGAAAGCATGATGCCCCCGATTCCCAGATCTTTTAATACCTTCTGTATATCATTCCTGGCTTCAGTGACCAGATGATCGGGAAAAAAATCCCTGTTCCCGAAAATTACTCCTATTGATTCATTTTTCATCATGTTGAATTTTTAGAATAAAAAAATAATTACCTGCCTTGAAAATTACCTCTGATCGATCAGTTGGAGGCTGTAATCAATACCAACCCGACAAGGTATAGAATGAACATCAACACCAGCAGGGTATTGGTGCCTTTGGGCGCTCCCCGGAATTCTTTCCAGATCAGCACACCCCATAAAATAGCCACAACCGGAGCTGCATTACTGAGCGCATAGGAAATAGCCGGATTGGCTGCTCCGGCTGCCATAAAGCTCATCACCATGCCCAGCATCCATATAAAACCGCCTATCACGCCCGATGTATGCGTCTTAAAATCACCCTTCCAGTACCATGACATCTTTACCGGTTCCCCCTGTACCGGATATTTCATGAAAAATGGATTGAACACCAGGGTGCTCACAAAAACCCCTACAGAAAAGAAAAACACCCCTGTAAAAGGGGTCAGATTCCCCGTACCCCCTGCTACAAAATCATTATCAAGCGACTTGACCACCAGTCCGTAGAAAAAGGCGATCAAAATCCCGGCAGAAACTGAAAGCAATATACCTTTAACAGTGGGTTTGGCAGTTTCCGAGGCCAGTCTTTTATAGGAAAGCATACTGAAATATATGGCCACGGTGATCACCGCCACGCCGGACCAGAGCAGGAATTGATTTCCCTCATAAGTCTTGACAGGATCAAGTCTGACCAGCACGTAGTTGACCACTATACCCAGGATCCAGGCGATACCTCCTCCGATGGGAAAACCTACCGACATACCGGCTACTGCAATAGCCGCTACGAGCAGAATATTACCCAGGTTCCAGACTACTCCTCCCAGCATGGCATAGGCTATACTTTCCGTATTGGCTTGTTTCAGATCGACAAGAAAGGGGCGGCCGGCTTCACCAAAACTGCCCACGGTAAAAGCCGCCAATGCAGCAAATACCAGTAATCCGATGGCAAGATCCCAGTAAAATAATTCAAAGCGCCAGTTCTTTTCGGCTACTTTCTGCATATTGGCCCAGGAACCCCAGCAGATCATGGTGAAAACAAAGAAAAGAACGGCAAGCGGATAACTTTCGATTAAAATCATGGTTGGTTCGATTAAAAAAAATTTATAATTCTGCGATGATCAATTCGATATCATGGTCATGAAACAATTTTTTGTGGCTTTCGTCAATGGCCGAATCGGTAATGATGTAATCAATTAATGACAGTGCCCCGAGACTGGCAAAAGCCCCTTTGCCGATCTTGGTTGAATCGGCCGCCAGGTAAACCGTTTCAGCCACTTCGATCATGGCCCGCTTTACCGCGATATCACTCAGGCTCGGATAGGTGAGCCCGGCCCTTAAAGATATCCCGGCGGTGGCCAGGAATAACTTGTCAACATGTACGTTGCCAAAAAAATCGGCGGCCTTCTGGCCGGTAAGCGACAAGGTAGGTGGCTTAAACTCACCACCCGTCATGATCACATCTATACCGGGTTCTCCTCCCAGGATTATGGCAATATTCAACGCATTGGTAATTACCGTAAGGTTCCTTCTATCCGTGAGGTTTTTGGCGATCTCTGTAGTAGTGGATCCCGAATCCAGGATTATGGTATCGCCATTGTCGATCAGGCCGCCAGCCTTTTTCCCGATCACTTCTTTTTTATCCAGGTTATCCTTATTCATCAGGGTGAAGGCCCTTACCTGGTTTTCCACACTTTTTAAAAAAGCACCCCCATGTTCACGGATGATCAGCCCGTCCTGTTCGAGCTTTTCCAGATCCTGTCTTACGGTGACTTCGGAAACTTTAAAGACCTTCGATAAATGGGCCACCTTGGCGGAACCGTCTTCCCGCAACAGGTCAATTATCTTTTCCCTGCGCTGGTTGGCCAGCATATTATCGAATTTCCTCATGGAATCAATCTTCGATTAATTACGTTTTAAAATAAAATGAAAATATCCGAAATGTCAATAGAAAGTGAAAGTAAAAATTCAAAAGGGGTTTCCGAAATCCTACAGGATGCTTTTTAAACGATTCCGGGATCAGGATACTTTTTAAACGATTCCGGGATCTCTGATCTGAAAAACCTGATCACATACATCTTTTCAGAATCAGCACATAATTGAATCAATTATTCTCCGATTCCTGCCGGAGTCGTAATTCAGTGGCCTTCCTCCATCCTTGTTCTTCCCGTCCGCCATACACCTCATGCCAGACTTTTCGCCTGGGTGCACCTTCATTGCCCCAGCCATAGGCAGGTGGCGCTTCCGGATTATCCGGAATATCGGTTACCCACTTAGGCAGTGCTTCCTCCCAGCCGGCCTCCAGCAGTTGCGACATTTCCGTCATCAGTTTTTCATTTTCCGGGTCGATCGCCAAATTATAGGTTTCCAATGGGTCTTCCTGAAGATCATATAATTCGACCGCAATGATCTCGTCGTTCACGTGATCGTGCCATTCGGTATAACGATACCGTGTATTTCGCACGGAATAACCTTTTTTACGTCCGATGATATCCCGCTCCTGCCGGCTGAAAACGGCTTTTTTGAAGGATTGGCCGGGTTCCTCAAGAAGCGGCACCAGGCTCACGCCTTCAATATGACCGGGCACATCCATTCCGGCCAGGTCGATAAGGGTGGGCATCACATCCACAAACTCGACCAGGGCTTCTGCTGTTTGTCCGCTGTTTTTCATGCCTTTTCTGGCTATGACCACAGGTGAGTTCAAGGCAGATTCGTACAGGGTAGTTTTACCCCAGTGGATCTGTTCCCCGAGATGAAATCCATGGTCCGAGATATAAACTACATACGTATCTTCGGCAAGACCGGAGGCTTCCAACTGATCGAGGATCAAACCGATCTGGGCATCGATAAAACTGGTACAGGCGAAATAGGCCTGGCGAAGCAACCGTGCATAATCCTCACTAAAGAGGCTGTCCGGATGTTCCTGCTCCCATTTATACTGGTTAAGATTATAGCGGTCAATTGCTATATCCGGATATCCCACCGGCCTGTCTCTCACCTCTGCCAATGGTATTTGATCACGTTCGTATAAGTCCCAGTATTTTTTCGGAGCGCTGAGCGGAAGATGAGGTTTGACGAATCCCACCGCGAAAAAAAACGGATCATCCCGGTCAGTCACTTCTTCTATCGCCCGGACTACGGCCCTGGCAGTCCTTGCATCGCGAAACAGGGTATCGGGACCGTCGAACATTTCGTAGGGTGGCACACCTTCATTTCCAAGCGTATTGTCGATGGCTATATTTTCCGGGTCCACATAGCGGGTGCCGCCGGGATTATAATTGGGTGCCGACAAGCGCTCTTTGTAACCGTGATGGATCTTCCCGAAATTCCGGGTATAATATCCGTTATTGAAAAAAAACTGGGTAACCGTTCCGTATCTGGGTATTACCTCTTCAACAAAATAATAGGAATAGGGATATTCCACTCCTACGGAGGCCGGATGCAGTCCGGTAAGAAAACTCGCCCTGGAAGCGGCACATACGGCCTGCTGCACATAGGCATTGGGAAAAATTACGCCCCGGGAAGCAAGACGGTCCATATTCGGAGACTGGATATAATCCCTGTCGAAACAGGATAATTCCATGTTCTGGTCATCGATAATGATAAAGATGAAATTGGGTTTGCCCGGGTCCTCGTCAGCGTTTTTATTGCAGGATGTCAGGGTCAGGAGCAGGAACAGAACCGGTAAGAATTTTTTCATGATAAAATGATTCGGTTATTAAAAATATGAATCGGCAAACAGGTTGCTAATAATTATTAAGGGTCAAATTAACATTATTTGAATAATTTTCAATGATTTCCTGAAATACAGAATATCAATTCGTATTTTTTTTTTAAATTTAAACTGGATTTTTAAGATAGCTGAATTTTTTTGGTCATGGATAAAACTGAAACCACTCCCGTCAATCGTAATGTAATCTGGATGCTGGTACTACTCAGAATCGCTATTGGCTGGCATTTTTTATTTGAAGGACTTTCCAAATTGTTTACACCGGGCTGGACCTCCGCCGAATATCTTTCTACCTCCGGCTGGATCTTTGCCCCTTTATTTAACTGGATAGCCGAAACGCCTGCCGTATTACAGGCAGTGGACGTGATCAATATCTGGGCACTTATCATCATCGGTTTTTCATTAATGATGGGCTTACTGACACGCCCCATGGCCATAGCAGGAATGGCATTGTTGTTTTTATATTATATCGCCCATCCCCCATTTATCCGTCTGGAATTCGGTGTGCCGACTGAGGGAAACTACATGATCATCGATAAAAATTTCGTGGAAATGCTTGCCCTGGGTGCCCTGGCATTTATCCCGACAGGCAAATTTTTTGGCCTGGACAGCCTTTCATTCCTGGTTAAAAAAGACAAGAAGAAGGAGTTGAAAAAAGCAAACATTGAGTCCCAGGATGGCCAGGTGGTTTCTACCGAACAATTGAAAAGAAGGCAGTGGTTGAAAAGCGTAGCCACCCTTCCGGTTCTCGGCGCTTTTGGTTTTGCCCTGTATAGAAAAAAGAAGTGGGAAAGCTATGAGGAACAGAACCTGGTGGATGCGATGACGGGTGCATCGGTCAAAAACCTGAACATTTCTACACTCAGCGACCTGAAAGGCCAGATCCCGAAAGGAAAGATCGTAGATAAGGAATTCAGCCGTTTGATACTTGGAGGAAATCTGTTATCGGGATATTCACATTCAAGGGACCTGATCTATGTATCCCACCTAGTAAAGGCCTATCATCATCGCGATAAGATCTTTGCTACCCTTCTGCTGGCCGAAAAATGTGGAGTAAACACCCTGCTTACCAATCCGATAATGGCCACCATGATCGATGAATACTGGAAAAGAGGCATCGGGAAGATCAATTTCATTTCCGACTGTGCGGGACTTGAATACGATAACGGCGTTTATGCCACACCTTACCAAGAATACCTCGACAGGATACAACGAGCCATTGACTATGGCGCCGTAGCCTGTTATATCCAGGGAGAGACAGCCGATTATTATATGAAGAACGGCCGCCAGAAGGACCTCGAAGGAGCCTTACAGCTTATCCGGGACAATAATGTGATCCTTGGCATTGGAGCACACCATATTGAAACGATCGAGGCTTGTGTAGAAGAAGGATTCAACCCGGATTTCTGGATGAAGACGCTTCATCATCATAATTACTGGTCGGCCCGTCATGAAGAATGGCATGATAACAAATATTGTTTCGATCCTGAAAGAACGATCAACTTCATGGAATCGCTTTCACAGCCCTGGATTGCATTTAAAACGATGGCCGCCGGTGCCATACATCCCCGTGATGCCTTCCGCTATGCTTTTGAAAAAGGGGCAGATTTTGTTTGTGCGGGAATGTATGATTTCCAGATGGTAGAGGATGCCAACATTGCCCTGGAAGCGCTTCAGAGTCAGGAAGTGATGGCTAACCGTAAAAGAGAATGGCGTGCCTGAAGCGGATCGAAATGCTGAATATGCCGGATCGGTAGACTGATTTTATAGCCCGATAAAATCATTCAATACCTTCATTCTATCACAATTCTCCTGATGATGCATGGTCAACTACCGACTTGTCACCGGAACACACATCTTTTTCACTCAAGTCAATTAACCCGGATAATGCACATAGAATTCTGGTTTGTCTCCTTGAAACCTACATTATATTACTCATTCACATGCCACTGCTGATGCATCCGCATTCTGTATTCCATTAACCCCGATTATTCATAAACCATTCTCAAAATAAACCGTTTTTACTATTTA
>CAZIXF010000027.1:0-69235 GCA_964543195.1 uncultured Roseivirgaceae bacterium | reverse complement strand
CTTTCTTATATGAAGAAACACTCCTTTTTATAATGTGTTAAAAGAAATGCCCATAAAGAAGGTCCGGGGTTTAGGAGGTCCGTACACATAATTGGAGTCCCGGTATTTACCTGTATCGAAATCATCCTGATAGACATTCCACATATTTTGGATCCCTCCGAAGATCTCAATTCGCTCTTTGCCGTTATTTAATGAAAGATCCTGGATTATTTTAAGATTATTATCCCAGAAAAAAGGGGTGATCTCGATCCGGTCGCCATCCACTCCGGGTGCGCCCCCGAAGTGAGGCACTTTCATTGAACCGGTGATGGTCCCTGAAAAATTAATATGGAAATAATCCGACGGATTATATTGAAGGGTATAAAAACCATATGTGCGGGGTGTGCGTAGAAATTCCGTTATGCCGGACACCTCACCAGACCAATTTACCGGTTGATCATTGAGGCTTTTCTGCCAGGTGAGGCTGGCATTCACTTCAACCAGGTATCGATAGTTTATTCTTCCTTCCAGGGTCATTCCATAAACTTTTGAACCTGCCCCGTTCCTTTTTTCCAGGATCAGGTTCCCTTGCTGGTCTGTATCCGCTTCTTCAAGAATGAAGGTGTTTTCAAGCCGTGTGTAAAATCCATCAAGGGTAAAACCATAGATATAATTCTGTTCCGGCCTGTCATAAGTAATGGAGGCATTAAAGCTCTTCGAGGTTTCTTCTTCGAGGGCCGGATCTATCCGGACATACGATATACCTCCACCGGAAAAAGCAATATGGAGATCTGCATCAAAGGCCTGGGGAGCCCGGAACCCGGTTGAAAATCCGGCCCGCAGTTTTAAATCTTTGATCAGGCTATATAAAATATTTATCCTTGGATTCCAGGTGATTTTATCTACGAAATTATGATTGTCGGCCCTTAACCCGCTTAACAATGTAAGTTTGTCAGTCAGGGACCAGTCCGATTGCATAAATATCCCGGTCTGATGGGTGGTCTGGTTGACCAGGTAATCGTAATAGGGGATATGATCATTTATATAATCCGTTTTATAATCAAGTCCGGCAGTTAACGTGTTACCGGGAAGGTAATAATTCCACTGGAGCCCTGAATTGACCGAATAATTATCCGTCGTCCCGTATGCATCCACGCCATCTATTCCGGTATAATGTTTCCGGTCGGTATATTGCCCTGCCAGATAGGTATTCAGGCTGCTTTTGATACCAGGGAAGGATATGGAATAATCGAGTCCGCCGACATAAATGGTGTGATCCCTTTCTTCCGATTGATCGGCGTGATGTGCAGGTTCGCTTATCTTGTTGCCACCGCGACGGTATTCCCGGATATTGAAAAAGTCGATGTTCAGTTTATCATATTTGCCGGGGCTCAGGTAAGCTTTTATCCCCATATTAAGGTTATTGGTTTTCGGGATTTCTGAGAACCCGTCTCCATTATGGTCGTAATCATTCCTGCTTCGACCGGAAGTAAAAAGGGAAATTCCGCCTGAATCAAATACCCGGGTCATACTCCCGTTAAAATTGATGTCCGGAGATTCTGCTCCTATATAAGCTCCCTGCAGGCTAAAGGACAGTTCATCGTGATCAGGTTCGCGGGTAATAATATTTACTGTACCTCCAACCGCGCTGGATCCGAAAAGTGCAGATCCACCACCTTTAATTACCTCTACTTTTTCAATCATATTCGATGATATCTGTTCCAGTCCGTAAAGCCCCATTAATGAACTGAATACAGGTCTGTTGTTGATGAGTAACTGCGAATAAGCACCCCCGAGACCATTTATCCTGAGCTGTGTATAATTACACGTTTGGCAATCTACTTCCACCCTCAGGCCGGGCTGAAAATTCAGACCCTCGGAAAGAGATAAAGATTGGGTGTTTTCGAGCGTTTTACCATCCAGCACAGATACTGCCGCGGCGCTTAGTTTCGGATCTTTACTGGTGCGGGTGCCGGTGATCACCATTTCATCAAGTTGATTAAGGTGGGGCATAAGCCGGATGGTCAGTTCGAAAGATTCATTTTCTTTCAAGCTGATCTTTCTGGTTTCCTTCATGTATCCCACATGAGAAATTATAAGTTCTTTATCACCAGGTTCGACTCCAATTAACTCAAAATAACCGGTTTCATCAGTTACGGTACCCACCGGGGAATTTTTCAATGCTATGGAAGCCAATTCCACCGCTCCCTCATTATCCTGTACGACACCGGAAATTTTCCCCTTTTGAGCCTGTACAGGACCACAAATCAAAACCATCAAAAGGATTGAACAGGTTCTAAAATCCATACCGATATATTTTTAAACCTATAAAAATAATAATTATGGTTTATATTAACAAATATTTAGCCAAATCTAAACAAAAGCTGGGTAAATATCAGGTCTTCTTGTCTTGTTGTCCGAAAAAGTGATCGGGGCCAGGGCTCACCATGGCATAAAAACGAATGTCGAAAAAGTCAGACCGGGCGGATCATTCCTTTCAGATCAGGGCTCACCATGGCATAAAAACGAAAACAGGATTAAATAAAAGGTACATTGAACCTTTTCCAAAGCTCTTTTATACCTGGAATATAATTTTATTCTGGCGAGGCATATGGTTCAGCTCATGCGATGCGGGTGGCAGGATAATATTCTTCACCAATAGAAAAGCGAATATCCGGCATGGTATGGGCTTGGAAAAGGCGCAAATGGAATTTATAATAATGCAACTAAAGAAGAATAATTCGTTGTGTGAATCAGATAATAAAAAACTTGGTGATACCTTAGTGATTTAATGCCTTCGTGACTAAAAACATAATGATTCAATGCCACAGAAGGTTCCAAGACACCAGGAAACACCAGGAAATGAAAATGATAAATCATTAATCATCAGTATGTTAAATGATAATGAGACATATAATAATTCACACAACAAGTTAGCATAACTAAAGCTTTTTAATATGGAGCATAACATAAACCTGGCTGTTCAGATACTTCCCAAATCAAACACAACCGATGCCTATTCGATAATAGATAAAGCGATCGGAGTAATCAAAAGGTCGGGGCTGAAAAACAAAGTCTGTCCGTTTGAGACTGTTATTGAAGGGGAGTACGATGATATTATGCAACTATTGAAGAAGATGCAGAAGACCTGTTTCGATTCAGGGGCGGAAGAATTACTGATCAACATCAAGATACAGATCAGGAAAGACGCTAATGTCTCGATTGAGGAAAAGACCGGTAAGTACGATTAGAATATTTGTTGTATTTTTGCAGCAGCACATTGAGCATTAATTTTTAGAACAGGCCGTTAGTTTCTGATTTTTTTAATAAAAATGAAACAATCAAAATGGAACATGAATTAGAAGCAAAATGGACTGAAGGTATGTCATTTGAGGCAGATGTCAATGATCATACCATTGTATTGGATGCAGCAGAAAAAGTAGGGGGTAAAAATAAAGGTCCCAGGCCCAAGCCACTGTTGTTATTTTCTCTTGCCGGATGTACCGGGATGGATGTGGTATCACTCCTGAAAAAAATGAGGGTAGAATACGAAGATTTCAGTATCAGGGTATCGGGGGAAGTGACTGATGACCATCCCAAATATTATAAAAAGATACATGTGATCTACCAGTTTAAAGGAAACAACCTGGATAAGGGCAAGGTTGAAAAAGCGGTGAATTTGTCACAGGAAAAATATTGTGGAGTGAGCTACATGGTTAAACAGGCTGCGGAGTTGACTTACGAAATACAGTACCGGTAATTTTCTGAATTTTGTGGTTTATTTACTTCGCATCATCCGCTTCCCACATTTTCATTTCACCCACCGAAAGGCCCATGTCTTTAGCTTTCCGGCGTTCGAGGCTTGCTTCAAAGGCTGATATGCCGTGCAATTCGGACAGGTAATCGAGATGACCCGGTGAGGTGACGATCATTATATCATCCGGTGTGATTTGGTCGGGGCTGGAATATCCGCAGGATTCTGCCAGCATCTGGGTTTCTTTATAAAGCGTATCTGCATAATTGGCTACCCTTTGTGCAGCCGCTTCGATGTCGATAGCTTTTTCGAGGCGTTTATTCTGTGTCGCTATTCCTGTGGGGCAATGATTCGCATGACATTCCAGGGCCTGGATACAGCCCAGGGATAACATAAAACCTCTTGCAATATATACGGCATCCGCTCCAAGTGCCATGGCCACGGCCACTTCAATGGGGGTGGAGATCTTTCCGCCGGCAAATAAAACCACTTTTTCCCTTACCCTATGTCTCTTTAGTGCCCATTCTGCCACAGCTATTGCCTGTTTCATGGGAAGTCCCGAGTAAGAGCTTAATACCAGTGGTGCTGCTCCGGTGCCTCCATCCCCTCCATCGATCGCAATATAATCGGGGCCTCTTCCCGGTTCCCTGTTCATTTTTTCTGCTATGGATTCGATCTCCGCCGTATGTCCGATCACCATTTTTATTCCCACAGGTTTTTTGGTGATCTTTCTCACTCTGTCGATAAAATTAAACAACCCATCTACGTCATTGAATTCTTTGTGCCTGGCAGGTGCATAGGCATCCTTACCCATGGGGATTTTTCGTATCCGGGCTATTTCATAGGTGATTTTTTCTTTCAATAACATTCCTCCTTTTCCCGGTTTTGCCCCCTGGGCCAACTTGATTTCGATCATTTTCACCTGGGGATGCTGGGATATTTCCTTCAGCATGCCATCATCCATATTGCCTTCTTCATCCCGGATACCATATTTGGCGGTCCCGATCTGAAAAATGAGATCACCCCCGTATTCATGGCAGGGAGCCAGGCTGCCCTCTCCGGTGTTATGCATTATTCCGGCCATTTTAGCTCCCTTATTCAGGGCAGCATGAGCCCTGAAGGAAAGTGCCCCATAGGACATGCCTCCGATATTGATAAAATGCCTCATGGTAACCGGTTTGCAATCCGTATATTTGCCGATAATTTTTTCATACGATTTACCCGTCTCTTCACCGGTTTTGGTAGACATATTGGTAAATGTGGCGGGCAGTGCAATGGTGGCCCCTACCCGGTCCATGTCCACCTGGCTGCCAAAGCCAATAGTATTCCGAACTCCTTTTGAAGTTTCATAGATCCAGTTTCGGGTAATCCTGTTAAAGGGGGCTTCTTCCTGGTCATTGAGAAAGAGATACTGCCGAAGTAACGGACCTGCTTTTATCAAAAGCTTCCTTCCCCATATAATAATAGGGAAAAGTCGTTGTGCCGGATCATTACGTTGTGTTTTATCATGAATATAAATGAGCATTATACCGGAAAGCAGCGCCATAAGAAGTAAGGTGGGAAACAGCATGCCCATCCAACTCAGAACGGACATATTTTCATATGGGGTAAACCTGAAGACCAATCCATAGATTACCGTTAAGGCTATGGATGCCCCTATCCAGATCAACACCCATGAATTGAAGAATGATCTTATTACAGAGATGGTGGGTGCTCCGGAGATGCTCTGACGGTAGAATTTGTTCTTTTTTTTCATCGCAAATGTTTAAATAATCCCAAAAATTACGGCTTTGGATTTAATAAATCAAGTGGATCGTTATTACATGTGGTTGATTTACAGCGCTGGTTTGACAGGAAGGCGATGGGTATGGCTTCGGTCATGAGAAAAATAAGGTCATGGAATTATCGATCATCTGATGTTGGATTGGTGCTGAATTCTTTACGGAATAAAGTTGAAATGATGAGGGAAATTACTCGGCTGATGATGGAATAATGGATGAAGTGGAGTTGGGCTGGTTCCGTAACGATTCCAAAATGGCGGCGGAATCCTGCCTGGGCCGGAGGAGTTTAGGCAGGCCACATGAAAAACCGGGCCCGGGCCGGGTTGGCTTATTGATTTTGTCTGAATTTTCGGGACAAAAAATTTTCAATTTTACCAAAATTGTTTACCTTCATATCAGAAATCAAATGTAAAACTTAAAAACTCTCTGTTTGCAAAAGGGCCACGTTAATTCGGGGCCCTTTTTTTGTCCACCAGCGGACGTCCCAATCCCAAAACCGGACGATCTGAATTTTAAATATGGTGAAAAAACAGGTGTCGGGACGGGTAAGCTTACTGGACAGCCGGGGATAGTAATATTTACACATTTAACTGATATTCAATTAATTAAATCGACGCAATTCTCATTAAAATACTCAATGAACCTGTTTTGAGTTCTGCTATTTGATCTGTTTTAATGTTTGGCATATTTATTGGCTCTTCCCGGTTGAAGGCTTATTTTAACTTATTTAATAATGATCAGAACAGTTGATTTAGACAAGTACGTTGACAATAAATATCAGCGCATATTTATATTGAAGGGAATTGATTTGGAAATCAGGCAGGGAGAATTTTTAACCGTTATGGGACCGAGTGGAGCCGGGAAATCCACCTTGCTCAATATTATCGGCATGCTTGATGAGCCCTCTGCCGGCGAATATTTTTTTATGGATCAGCCGGTGAACAAACTCAAGGAAAGAAAAAGATCGGAATTGCATAAACATCATATCGGATTTGTCTTTCAGGCTTATCATCTGATAGACGAATTAACGGTATATGAAAACATTGAAACTCCTTTATTATACCGGGGGATAAAATCGCCGGAGCGGAAGGCCATGGTGGCCGAAATGCTTGACCGGTTTCAGATAGTAGCCAAGAAAGATCTGTTTCCTGAACAACTTTCGGGAGGCCAGCAGCAACTGGTCGGAGTAGCAAGGGCCATTATCGGAAAACCAAAGCTTTTACTGGCTGATGAACCTACCGGCAACCTTCATTCCGAACAGGGGAATGAGATCATGGAAATATTCAAAAAACTGAACAGGGAAGGCATGACCATCATCCAGGTAACCCATTCTGAAAAAAATGCTCAATATGGCGACCGTATTGTCAAGTTGGTTGACGGTGCTATGGCCAGCGATAAAAAAATCGAAAGGGCAATTGCTTCATAATAACAGGTACAATCGACATGGGCAGATCATTTTTATTATTACTTGTTTTTACTTTACACGGGCTGATTTCTTTTGCACAGGATTCATTGACCATTGGATTTAGGGAAGCCGTTGATCTGGCATTGAAAAAAAATGTTTCGATCCGGCAGGAAAAAAACAATCTTCGAGCCAGGTTGGCCGACAGAAGACAGGCAAAGGCGCTGTATGCTCCCGGGGCTGGGGCATCAGCTACAGCCCAGCGATTGAATGGCCAGCAATTTGATCAGGTGACGGGCCAGGTGTTCAGAGATAATACCGAATTGGGTAATCTATCGGTAGGGGCCAGATACATAATTTTTGACGGCCTGAACAGAAAATATACCAATCAACGCACCCAGTCCTTACTGGAGTCACAGCAATATCTTGTTAACAGAACCGAGCAAGAGATAATCTATACCGTCGCCAATCAATTTCTTCAGATATTACTTGACAATGAATTATTAAGAATTTCCGAACAGAACCTTGAAGTTCAGCAGACCACGCTGGAACAGATCCGTGGATTTGTTGAGGCAGGTACCCGGCCCCTGAGTGATCAGCTCGACCAGGAGGCCACGGTAAGTAAGATCGATGTGCAGGTGATCAGGGCCAGGAATGACCTTCGTTTCGATAAAGCTTTACTAAAACAAACTCTTCTGCTTGATCCTGATGTCCATATTGATCTTGACGAACCGGTCTGGAGTTTTGAAAGTATCCTGGTGGAGACCTATGATCTGGATAAACTGTATGAAACAGCGATCAGAAACCGGCCGGATTATAAACAGGCGCTTGCCCGGAAGGAAGCGGCAAGTGCGGGGATTAATATAGCCCGGGCCGGCCATTTCCCGACCCTTTCATTCTTCGGTTCGGCGGGTACGCGATATTCCTCACAATTAAAAGAGATAGATAATCCTGAACAGACCAAATCTTTTGCAGGCCAGGTGGAAGACAACAGCCAGTTCACCTATGGGCTTGAGCTTCAGATCCCCATATATTCCAGGCACGCGACCCTGTCTGAAAAAACGAGGGCAAGGGTGGCCTGGGAAAATGCAGTGCTGGCAGAAGAGGAGTTAAGAATTTTCATATTCAATGAAGTTCAGAACGCCTATCTTAATTTTCAAGCTGCCAAAGACGAATATTACGCTGCATTGAAACAGTTTGAAGCCGCTGAAGCATCATTCACGATTCAGAAAGAACGATATGAAGTCGGCGTAGGTGACCTGGTCGAACTATCCAGGGCTACCGGATTTTTTGTGGATGCTTCGGCAAGCCGGGCACAGGCTCAGTATACCTTATTGTTCCAGAAGGTAATTATGGATTATTTTACAGGTTTACTGGTAAAAGAAGAAATCTGATCATTTCATTCCCATCTTTTATTTGAACCGGTCCATCGCAATTCGCGATTTGCCGGTTCTTTATCTTTATATTGATGACTGAGGTGGATTCATATTTCGGGGAGAGGAGCCGCATAGATCAAAAAAAAAGTCGTATGATGCTATGAAAAACAAATTTTTGCTACCTTTGCAGTCCATTCAAAATGGATGGTCCTGATTATCAGGAATGTCGAATAAATAAACCAGTTTTTAAGTCCGGCAACTGGTATGCAAAAATCCGGATATTATTAATTAATATGGAAGAGAAAAACCAGACAGAAGAGTTTATCTGGGATGAGGAGTCGAAAGGATTCGGAGAAGATTACTCAAAGGAAGAGCGTGAGAAGCTCGAAAAAATGTATGAAGACACACTGACTTCCGTCACTGAAAAAGATGTGGTTAAGGGAAGGGTAGTGAGTATCAGCGACCGGGATGTGATCCTTAATATAGGTTTCAAGTCGGACGGACTGGTTTCCGCTGCGGAATTCCGGGATATGCCTGATCTGAAGATAGGTGATGAAGTTGAGGTATTTGTCGAAAAACAGGAAGATGCAAACGGACAACTGATCCTGTCACGGAAAAAGGCCAAAATTGTAAAGGCCTGGGAAAAGATCCAGCATGCGGAGGATCACGATGAAGTGATAGAAGGGTTTGTCAAAAGAAGAACAAAAGGTGGACTCATTGTTGATATATACGGAATAGAAGCCTTTCTTCCCGGTTCACAGATCGATGTTAAGCCTATCCGTGATTTTGATGTGTTTGTGGGCAAGAAAATGGAAGTGAAGGTAGTGAAGATCAACTACAGCAATGACAATGTGGTCGTTTCGCATAAAGTACTTATCGAGAAAGATCTTGAAAAACAGAAGGCTGAAATCCTTGAAAACCTTGAAAAAGGCCAGGTACTCGAAGGCGTTATCAAGAATATGACCAATTTTGGTGTATTCATCGATCTTGGAGGCGTGGATGGATTGCTTCATATCACTGACATCAGCTGGGGAAGGATTAACCATCCTGAAGAAGTGCTTGAACTGGATCAGAAAGTGAACGTGGTTGTACTGGATTTCGATGATGAAAAGAAAAGGATATCCCTGGGCATGAAGCAGTTGACACCTCATCCATGGGATTCCCTGTCTGAAGATATTGAAATCGGTTCCAAAATAAAAGGTAAGATCGTTAATGTGGCTGATTACGGTGCATTTCTTGAGATCATGCCGGGTGTCGAAGGTTTGATCCATGTATCCGAGATGTCATGGTCACAGCATCTCCGTAACCCTCAGGATTTCATTGAGATCGGAGATGAACTTGAAGCGGTTGTCCTTACCCTTGACAGGGAGGAAAGGAAAATGTCGCTTGGCATCAAGCAACTCACCGAAGATCCTTGGACCAAGCAGGATGTACTTACTAAATATGCTGTGGGCACACGGCATAAAGGTATTGTCCGAAATCTGACCAACTTCGGTCTGTTTATCGAGCTTGAAGAGGGTATCGACGGCCTGGTTCATGTATCCGATCTTTCCTGGACCAAAAAGATCAAGCATCCCTCAGAATTTGTGAAGGTGGGCGATGAGCTTGAAGTTCAGGTTCTTGAGCTTGATGTGGAGAACAGAAGGCTTGCCCTCGGCCATAAGCAGCTTGAAGAAAATCCATGGGATACTTTCGAGTCGGTCTTTACAAGAGGTTCGGTGCACCGTTGTACCGTGATCAGCAAAACCGATAAGGGTGCGGTACTTGAATTACCTTACGGTATTGAAGGATTTACCACCGCAAAGAATCTCGTTAAAGAGGATGGATCTGTAGCAGAAGTGGGGGAGACCATTGATTTCAAGGTACTTGAGTTTTCCAAGGAGGACAAGCGGATTGTTCTTTCCCATACGGCAACTCATACCCAAAAGGACGAAAAGCCCAAGGCTGCTCCCAAGAAGAAGAAAGGTAAAAAAACTACGCTTGACCGGATCAATGCCGGAAGGGAGAAGGATACGCTGGGTGATCTTGGCGCCTTGTCGGAGCTGAAAGAAAAGATGGAAGGTGAGAAGAAGGAAGATAAAAAATCAGCCGGGAAGACGGAAGCCAGGAAGGATACGGAAGCCAAAACGGAGAAGGAAGAACCCAGGTCCGGGGTGAAAGAAGAAGCCTCCGCCAAAGAGGAGAAAGAAGAGAAGAAGGCAGAAAAATCTGAGGAAGCTGCCGCGAAAGCTGAGAAAAAAGAAGTTGACAAGGAAAAGGAAGAGAAAGCGGAACCAAAGGCTTCCGCTGAAGAGGAGAAAAAAGAAGAGAAACCGGAGGAAAAAGCGGAAGATACCAAGTCAACCAAGACTTCCCAAAAGAAGGAGGAAAAAGCAGAAGCCAAAGTTTCAGTAGAGAAAGGAAAGGAAGAAGAGGGCAAGGACGATAAGAAAGAGGACAAACAGTCCAAAGCTTCTGATAAAAAAGAAGAAGAGGGAGATTCCGGAAAAGCTGAAGAAGAAGAAAGCAAAAAATAAAATAATGTAGATTAATTCAGGCGGGAGGACAGGCGTGTCGTCCCGTTTGTTTTTATAATATAATGTTATTGGATGGCCATAGATTTTCAGATCAGGATAATTGGCATTTTTGCTTAGTTTATATGCAGAATTAACATTTTAGATGTTAATTTGTATTTGAGGTTTCAAGGAAACTCTTTGAGGTTTACCTTATTAACAGGTCGAGTGGCCGAGTGGCTAGGCAGAGGTCTGCAAAACCTCCTACAGCGGTTCGAATCCGCTCTCGACCTCAACCGATAATCTGCCCGACGATAGTCGGGTTTTTTAGTTAAATAAAAACACAAAGCTTGCTTTAGTATTTTTTCTTTAACTAAAAAATTGCCGAAGGCAAGGCAGATTATGGGTTGAAGGGCTCCCTTTTCCGGATCAGCGGCAGCTAATTCGCTGATCCAGCTCTCAAGAATCATTTGTTAAGTAATAAATACAGAAGGCAGGCAGTTTCCGGTTTGAAGGGGCCACCCTTACCGCACTAGTTCAGCTAATCCATTCCTGACCCGATTGAAGTGTTTAAAAGTATCATTTGAAAAAAGAACTCCTGAAAAAAAGCCAGGATAAATCAAAAATAGCATGCCAGGCTACTGAATAAACATCAATATCATTACTATAATGACTAATCCCAGTATAAATAATGTAATACCGGCTTTGACTAATTTTCCACTTATTTCTTCCATAATGCAAAAATTTGGATGAATAAGTAAGTTATGGAAAAAAAATGCTGTTATTAAAGTTTTCCAATATAGAATTTTATTATTTTTTGCAAATAGGAATAATGGTGGATTAATTATTCGCAACTCATTTTTTCTTTCCGAAAAGTCTTTTGAAGAATTTTTTTATCCCTGAATCTTCTTTTTCAACCGTATCTGATTTTTTCTTTGTTTCAATATTTTCCGGTCCATTCTCCGGTTTTTCATCATCTTTGCCGAATATATTTTCTATTAAACGGTTGATGGCGCCTTTGGTCCGCATGCCTTCACAATCGAGCTCATTGGTATAACCTGCCGGGATACTAAAGGAAGAAAGATATCTGGCTTTCAATTGTCCATCTTTTTCTATTTTACTTATCAGCTCTCCGGCAATTGGCAGGGCCAGAGCCGATCCGTTTCCGTATTTTCCCGTGGAAAAGTGAACCTGCGGATCACGGGCTCCCACCCATATCCCACACACCAGGTCAGGGTTATAGGTAAAAAACCAGGCATCACTGTAATCCTGGGAAGTACCTGTCTTGCCTGCCAGATCAGATGTAAGGCCAAATTGTGATCCCAGACGAATACCCGTACCCTCGTTAACTGCTTTCCGGAGCATGGCATTGATCAGATGGGCGTTTTTCTGATCCATCACCTCCCAGGGTCTGGATGCTTCTTTTTCATAAATCACTTTTCCGTCTGAGTCTCGTATTTCCTGTATAATGCAGGGTTCGATCCTTGACCCATTATTGGCAAAAGTGCCGTATACAGGGACCATATCCATCAGAGAAAGGTCCAAAGCACCAAGTGAGATGGAGGGAGCATTATCCGGAAGATCTTCAATACCCATTCGAAAACAAAAGTCTTCTACATGGTTGTGTCCCGTTTTAAAGTATAGATCTACCGTAGGTAAATTTAAAGAACGGGAGAGAGCATACCACATGGATACTTCATCACCACTTGTGCCATCATAATTGGCCGGTGTCCAGTTTTCATACTTTTCGTATACTTTTATTTCATTATCAAAATAATCACAGGGATCATACCCCTCTTCGAGGGCTGCCGTATAGATCAGAGGTTTAAATGCAGAGGCGATCATCCTTTCTGCCAGCACCAGGTCGTACGGGAGGTATCTGTAATAGTTGCCTCCAATCCATACGCGTATTTTCCCTGTTCGGGGCTCCATGATCAGCATGCCTGAATGAAGCATTTTATTATAATGCCATGCACTGTCCAGCTCGGTCATGCTATATATTTTAATGCCATCCCAGGTCCAGATCTCCCGCAATTTTTTATCATTATTCTCAAATCGGTTGAGCAATTGCGTTTTCGAATTTCGAACCAGGGGATCTTTGTCAAAATGTACTTGCATTACTTTGAGATGTTCCCTTATGGCCATTCGTGATAATTCCTGTAATCTTGAATCGAGGGTAGTGACGATCTTTAATCCGTCTTTTTCAATAACATAGGGTTGACCGTTTTGCTTTTTTATCTTTTTAAGGATATTCCTGCTTTTTTGTTCCACCTGGTAAAGAAAATATTGAGCCGGTCCTTCATACCTGAAATTGGCATAATCGAGTGTCAGGGGTTTGGATTTTAAGTTTTCTGCCTCCAAACCGGTAAGTTTATTATTATTCTTCATGAGTTCCAGCACGAGGTTTCTACGTTCCAGTGCCCTTTCAGAATGCAATCGCGGGTTGAAATAGGTATTTGCTTTCAGCATTCCCACCAACAAGGCGGATTCTTCAGTCTTCAGTCCGGAAACCGATTTATTAAAATACCGGTTGGCAGCCGCTTCTATCCCATACACTTCTTCACCGAAGGGTACGGAGTTCAGGTAAAAAAGCAGGATCTCATTTTTTGAATAGACTTCTTCGAGGCGCATGGCCAGAATGGATTCCCTGATTTTAGCCACCGGCAATGTAAGGAATCCAAAATCTTTTCTCCCATACAGGTTTTTAGCCAGTTGCTGGGTAATGGTGCTTCCCCCGCCTGAGGCCCGGTTTCCCATTAGGATAGATTTAACCATTACTCTCAAGAGGCTCCGGCCGTCAATACCATTGTGTTCATAAAAACGTATATCTTCAGTAGATATCAGGGCATCGATCAGGTGATCGGGTATTTTTTCAAATGGAATGGAAGTACGGTTACTGGCGAAGACCTTTCCAATTAATTTATTATCGGAGCTGAAAACAAGTGTGGCTTCTTCATTTTTTATGCCGGCCAGTTCCTCCTGCTCCGGGATCGGGCCAAAAAAGCCGAAATAAATAAGAAAGATGAAAATAAGGACAAGAAAGATAAAAAAGCCTGTCAGGCTGAGAAAAAACTTTATTAATCTGTGCCTGCCCTTATTCCTTTTCCTTTGTTTTTTGTCGGTCATATTATTTCATTTCACTAACGCGAATATATATAGAATGGTATAACGGACTCGATTATTGTGATAAATTATCAGGAATAGAAATGGATGATTATGGATGAAAATAATCACGTTAACGCTTAGGCAGCTTTACTTCGAAAACAGTCGGTTTTTTACTGTTTTTCAGGAAGATTGTGCCACCCAGACGTTCGGCTGCAATTTTTGCAAAGTACAGTCCGATGCCGGCCCGTTCGCTTTTATCATAGCCTGTAAAAAACACTTCGAATATCTTGTTTTCCTGTCCTTCAATTATTCCGGTTCCTGTATCGGTAATGGTGAGTTGGAGATCTTTATTGTTTATGAACGTGATCGATATTTTCTGATCCTGTTCCCTTCGGTCGATATTATTAAAGCTGTTTTCAAGAAGACTGATCAGAATACCTGACAGTAGTTCGGGATCGCTCGTGGCATAGGTATTGCCC
Source organism: uncultured Roseivirgaceae bacterium (assembly GCA_964543195.1). Lineage (GTDB taxonomy): Bacteria > Bacteroidota > Bacteroidia > Cytophagales > Cyclobacteriaceae > JAGTVG01. The sequence continues at coordinate 54,867 of CAZIXF010000027.1, read as the reverse complement.
TGAACGGATATTTCCGGAATTACGGAGTAGCCGTTTTGTACTTTTTTAATTGCATTTCTTGATAATTCCAGGAGGTCTACTTTTTCATTTCTTAGTGGTCTGGTCGATATACTACCGATCGATTCCAGCCGGTGGATGATCCGGTCCAGTTTTACTGTGGTGAGGTTCATCCGCTCAATATATTTTTTGTGGTCTTCACTTATACCATGGGGTTCGATTAGGTTAATTAATCCTTTCATGGTAGCCAGGGGGCCTGCCAGGTCGTGGGAAGAGCGGTAAAGGAAGGTGTTTAATTCCTGTGTACGATCAAAGACCTTATCACTGAGCTTTTCATTCAGTTTTTTCCGGACTCGGGCAACTTTATGAACCAGGGCAAAAACTGTCAATGAGAGAAAGGCAATCATACCTAAAAGAATAGCCAGTTGCCTGTTTCGGCGGATAGAAGCTTCCTTTTTCTGAATCTCTATGTCCCCTTTGTATTTTTCAAATTCGACAAACGGGTCGGTGAATCCAGGTATATTGATGCGTTTTTTGGCCGAGTCGGCATACAGGGAGGATAAACGTTCGTAATGCAAAGCCTTGTCCAGATCATGCTGGTCCTCATAAAGTCTGGATAATTCATGATAACTGGATGAAATTTCTTTCGGCAGGTCATGTTTTTTGGCATAATAAATACTGGAGTCGAGGTAAAGGAAAGCGGAGTCGATTGATGAGAGTTTCTGATGAACGATGCCTAGATATTTGTATATGGATACTTTTTTTGATACAAAATTATCATCAATAATATTTTTAGCTTCTAACAGATAATTGAATGATTCTTCAAAATTTCTTAATTCAATGTTTATTATACCAAGGCCTAAATATAATCCTGATAACGTAGACTTATCCAATTGTGTACAAGATACACCTTTGTTTGAGTTTATCGATTTATCAATCCAATTATCATATAATTTTCCAAAAAACTCATTAGCCTTATTGATTCTATCTAATAAAATTAGACAATATCCAATGTTTAATTTTACAGTATTAATTGTCTCTAAGAAACCATAATTTTCTTTGATTTTTAATGATTTGTTAAAATAGTCCAAGGCTATCGAATATTCCTCAGAACGAAGGTAAATTAATCCAATTTGATTATTTGCTAACGATTCACGTCTTTTATCATTAAATCGTTGGGCATATTTTATTACATTCAAGTAACTGTGTATAGCAGAATCATATTTTTCCCTTAGAATGTAATTGATTCCATATAATTCAAATATGTAGGATAATCTATCTAAAGTATTATATTCAAAAGCTAGAGCTTTGGCTTTTTCAAGAAAAATAAAAGAACTGTCTGGTTTGAATTGTTTATTATAAATAAATGCTTTCCCATATACAGCTCTTACCTGTATCTGCTTACTATCAAATTTTTCCGCGTAATAATATGCCGAATCCGCATACCTCATCAGTTTGACAAAATCCTGGTCCCCATTCATCACCCCATTCTTCAGCAACTGGTAATAAATCGTATCCAGTTCCGTTTCCGGGACATTTTTAAGCCTGGCAAGAAGAGAATCCTCGACTGATTGTGACAGGCCGATAAGAGGGGTCCATAGCAGTATCAGAAAAAATTGAATTCGCATGAGGTAGCGCAGAACTGTGTTATATCCTATTCAAATTTAGGGTTTTAATCAATATATGCAAGCAGAAACCTCCTTAATTTCTCATGCCATCACCCGATATATATAAATAACATATATTGACATTCCTCAACCTAGTTAGTAACTTTATTAACATTATTTTTTATGTTACTTAAATCCAATTACAATGAGATATTCGATCATTTTTCTGCTGTTTATTATAGCCTGCCAGGCTCCGACGAAAAAGGAAAAAACCGTTGAGGAAAAACCCAAACCCAGCATAAAGGTACAGAATGTGAATTTTGAACAAACTGAAAATGATACCTGGATCATGCAGGGCACGGTGATCAATACAGGCCAGCAAGCTATTCAAGGTGACATAAAGATCAAGCTTCTTGGAACCCAGGAAAGAGAACTCAGTACTTTTTCAACACCTGTGAATGAAAGTCAACCCATTCAGCCCGGCGACAGCGCCAGGTTTAAGTATGAAGGTCCCAATGAAGAATTTGCCGGAGCCAAGAACTATCAGTTCACTTTTGTGCCCGATAAAGCGGAAGGAAAAGAAAAATAGAAGACATTAAGTGTATACACTGCCTGGTATCATTTAAAAGGACATATTTCTCGGGATTTTTTAAATCTCTGATACGTGTACTCTCGTACCTGATTTTATGGTTTTCATGGAGATTGACTATATTTAGAAAAAAACCCATTCATATACATGATAGACAGATTGCTCGTTATATTTATACTGTTTACCTCATTACTTGTTAGCAGTTGTCAGACTTCTGTACAGGAATCCCCGGATAATTATCCAAATATAGTTTATATCCTTGCCGATGATATGGGTTATGGCGATATAAAGGCTCTCAATCCCGATTCGAAAATACCTACCCCCAATATGGACCGGCTGGAAACAGAAGGTATGACTTTCACTGACGCTCATTCCCCCTCAGCCGTATGTACCCCATCCCGGTATGGAATCCTGACCGGTCGCTATTGCTTCCGTACACGCCTGGAATCCGGTGTTCTCGTCGGTCATTCTCCTTCACTTATTGAACCCGGCAGGATAACAGTAGCCTCCCTGCTGAAAGATGCCGGCTATCACACAGCCTGCATTGGCAAATGGCATCTGGGCCTTGATTTCAAAAAGAAAGATCCTGAAATTCCGCTGGTTACCGGTGACGGATGGTCCGAAACGAATACATCCAATGTCAATTATGAGGCACGTATAGATGGCGGACCTTCAGACCATGGATTCGACTATAGTTATATACTTCCTTCGTCCCTCGATATACCTCCCTATTTTTATGTCCGGAACGAATATATAGTCAATACAGATATAATTGAGATAAAAGGGTCGCCGGATCCGCGTTCACAGGGAGAATTCTGGCGGGCAGGCGATGCCTCCCGGGGCTTTGATTTCTACCAGGTTTTACCCAGGTTCACGGAAGAAGCCATTCAATTTATCCAGGATCATATGACCTCCCAGCCCGGCAATCCTTTTTTCCTCTATTTTCCGCTTGCTGCGCCCCATACTCCCTGGGTTCCGCTTGAAGAATTTGAAGGCTTATCCGAGGCGGGATTGTACGGGGACTTTGTGGTGCAGGTGGACCACACGGTTGGACAGATCCTGAATATTCTCGACGAATTGAACCTGGCCGATAACACTTTGGTGATCCTGACCAGTGATAACGGGGCTTACTGGTGGCCTGAAAATATCCGGGAATTCGATCATCGGGCAAATCATATATTCAGTGGAATGAAGTCGGATCTATGGGAGGGAGGGCACCATATACCCATGATCGTAAGATGGCCCGATCAGGTAGAAGCCGGTACCCGGAACGATCAGCTGGTCAGCCTGACTGATCTGCTGGCTACCTGTGCCGATATAACGGGTGTGGAATTGCCCTATAATGCCGGAGAGGATAGTTTTAGTCATTTACCGGCTATGATGGGACAAGAAGATTATCCCGGTGCCCGTACTGATCTGGTAATGCAATCATTTGACGGACAATATGCCATCCGGGAGGGTAAATGGAAGCTTATCCTGGCAAAAGGTTCAGGTGGCTGGACCGAGCCGGGGGATCCGGGTGATCCTGAAGTTCAGCTTTATGATCTTGAAAAGGATATCAGGGAAAAAAATAATCTATATTTGCAGCATCCTGAAATCGTGAAACGGTTAAATAAAAAACTGGACATGTTTCAGGAGGAAAGAAGATCGCGCTATTAGAAAAAACATTTGTTTAACCTTCCAAATTTCCAGAATAATAACCTTTGCTCTATAAGGGTAATATGAACCGCGGGATCACTGCCGGAATGAAAAGAAAACCAGAAATCCCGGAAAACACACATGGTGAAAACCGGACGTCAACTAAAACAATCCGAAAAACCATTTTTTATCGTTTTTTCTCTGCCGCCTCCGTTTAAAATGTTTTTTGAACTTTGTGCCTTCTGTATCATACTTATAGGCACTTCTGTATTGAATATCGTTCACTCGCTTAGCCTTAACCTTGTTTGTCCGCTTGGAATACTCCATATACTTGTTTGGCCTGTAGGGACGGTCAGAAACTTTACAGCCGTTCCCGAAGCCTAATATTGCTCCCAGAAATAAAATCAAAAGAAAATTTCGCAAAATCTTATCCCGCATCCTAATTGACCTGTTTAACCGAATTTATTCTCTTATTTTTTTATTAAACATAAACACCATCCGTATATCCCGGTCTGGCATAGACCAGATGCTCAGGACCTGCAAGGTGACTCAGTCTTCTTTCAAGATCCCGGTGGTTAACTGCCTGCCCGGATGACGATTTTTCATAATCCAGTGCCAGATTTAAATTTTCCTTTAAAGGATCCATTCCCATATGGCTGATCAATGCACAATTTACGCCTTCAAGATCCCATGCATATTCTATCAGCTCCTTTGGTTTTGCATACTCATTCACTATATCGCGCATAACCTTCATGGCAATTATACCCAGATTATTTTCACGGGCAACCGGAAGGGTTATGTCAACGAAATTTTCATATTTCGTGGGATTCATGGCCAGCATGGTTACATCAAAATCCAATCGTTGAATAAGTTCACTGGATCGCTCAGCGCTATCCATGCTGGAAAACCCTATGTACCTGACCATCTTCTGATCCCTGAAATCCTGTAGCACCTGATAAGCACCCTTTTCAATATCTTTTACCTGATCTTCGGGTTTGATGGCATGGATCAATAAAATATCCACATAATCAGTGTTCAATCTCTTCAGACTGCCTTCAAATTCTTTTTTTGCCTTGTCAGGGTCCCGTTCATGTATCTTGGTAAGCAGGATGATCTTTTTTCTGTATTTTGGCAATATTTCACCATAACGGGATTCGCTGGGTTTATCCGAATCTGCACCATAACTGGATGCCGTATCGAAATAGTTAATACCCGCGTCAAGTGCGTATTGTAAATGAGGCTCCCACTCACCATCCGGCATTCTCATAAACTGGGACCCACCACCATAACCTAAAATGGTTATTTTTTCACCTGTTTTGCCCAGGGTCCGTACAGGGAACGCAGCCTCTGAGGATTTATTCCTGGAATCACAGGAAGAAATAAAAACACCTCCTGTAAAAGCAGCGGCTGCCATGGAGGATTTTTCTATGAATTTTCTTCTTGATATGGGGAATTTTTTCATGTCCCGAACGGTTAGTCTTTTTTCGCCTTACCTAAAATTATTAATTTTCTATGGAAAACAATAACCCCTTTCTATTTTTCCGCATTAATCGACAATTTGATTCATTTATATTACGTATAATTGAAACCAAAATTATATTCTGAAATTATTTTGTATAAGCAAACAAAATCCAGATAGTATAATAAGTGATTTTTTTTAATTTTGGGTTCTCTTATCATAAATCATAATTAAATAAAGGAATATGAGTTTTTCCACGCTCGATTATATTGTATTTTTTCTGTATGTAATCTTTATCGTCACGTTGGGATTGTGGATTTCCAGGACCAAAAAAGGAGAAGAGAAAACTTCCCAGGATTATTTCCTGGCTAACCGGTCTCTGACCTGGTGGGCGATCGGGGCTTCGCTCATCGCGGCCAATATTTCAGCCGAACACTTTATTGCCATGTCGGGCTCGGGGTATCGCATTGGCCTTGGAATAGCCGCGTACGAATGGATAGCTGCTGTAGCGCTTATTATCGTTGGAAAATATTTTCTGCCGGTATTTCTTGATAAGAAAATATACACCATGCCCCAGTTCCTTAAAGACCGGTATAATCAGGGTGTAAGCACCGCTTTTGCCGTATTCTGGCTGCTGGTCTATGTTTTCGTTAACCTCACCTCCGTCAGCTGGCTGGGTGCCCTGGCATTGAGGGAAATTATGGGGGTCCCACTTTGGTGGGGAATTATCGGTCTGGCCTTTTTCTCGGGGTTGTATTCTATCTACGGAGGATTAAAGGCCGTGGCCTGGACTGATGTGGTTCAAGTGGTTTTTCTGATCGGTGGAGGCCTTGTCACCACCTTTCTAGCATTAAATGCGGTTTCGGGTGGAGAGGGAATACTGAAGGGATTTGCCGTAATTTTCGAAAAGGCCCCTGAACATTTTCAGATGATCATACCCAGAAATTACCTGATACCGGATGGCCAGGGTGGAGTGTACAGGGCGTTTGAAGACCTTCCCGGTCTGGCTGTTATTTTCGGAGCCATGTGGTTAACCAATCTGGGTTACTGGGGTTTCAACCAGTATATTATACAAAAGGGTCTTGCTGCCAAGGATCTTTCCCATGCCAAAAGAGGCCTGATCTTTGGTGGATACCTGAAAATACTTATCCCTCTGCTGGTGATCATTCCCGGAATTTCCGCATTCGTATTGTTCAATGATCCGGAACTGGCCGAATCGGTCAATATGGTCGGTACGGTGGCCAGGGCCGATGAAGCCTATCCATGGTTGCTCAAAAATTTTGTCCCGGTAGGGATCCGCGGTCTTGCCTTTGCAGCGCTGGTGGCCGCCATCGTATCCTCTCTTGCTTCCATGATAAACAGTACCTCCACGATCTTCACCATGGATGTTTATAAGGCGCATTTTAATAAGGAGGCGACAGAAAAACAATTGGTCTTTGTAGGTAGGCTTACTGCCTTTATTGCACTTGTCATCGCGGTGATCATGGCAAGACCCCTCCTTGGCGGATTGGATCAGGCATTTCAGTATATTCAGGAATATACAGGCTATATCTATCCGGGTGTGGTAGTGGTATTCTGTATGGGTCTGTTCTGGAAACAAGCTACCCCCAATGCCGCTTTGTGGACTGCCATTATTACCATTCCGGCAGGAATTGCGATCAAAGCGATTTTCCCCGAAATGCCCTTCATCCTTAGAATGGGATACGTGTTTATCGTATTGAGTCTGGTAGCCACAATTTTCAGTATGGTCGATATGAAAGGAAAGGTGGATCAGGCCGTCGAACTTACTCCGAGGTTGAAACGATGGGTCGCCCTGGGTTGGTTCTTTGTAATTCTTGGACTTGTATTTATTGTTATCGGAATTCTTCTTTTCGAACCGCTTGATTACCTTGGCATTGAATCGATATTCATGCTGGCTACCCTGTTCATCTTTCTGGGTTTGATCCTGATCTTTAACGTGAAATTGAAAAAGGTTCATCGAAAGGCCTATAAAGTGGATCCGAAACTGTTCGAGACATCAACCGTATTCAATCTCGGTGCACTGGGCATCGTAATCATAATTGCCATGTTGTATTTCTTATTCTGGTAGATCAATGGATTTTTTAGAAATAAAGAAGAAGTTCAATGAATTGTTCGGGGGAACCCCCCGCATCTTCAGGGCACCCGGAAGAATCAATTTAATCGGAGAACACACCGATTATAATGATGGATTTGTATTGCCCGCTTCTATAGATAAAAATGTACTTTTTGCCGTTGATAAAAATCAAAGTGATCTATGCCGCTTTTATGCCCTGGATATGAACGAAAAATTCGAGGTTAAGATCGATTATCTCGAATATTCCCCCATGGGCTGGCCGAATTACCTGATGGGAGTGGTTGACCAGCTTCAGAAACGGGGACATAAACCGGGTGGTTTCGACTGTGTGTTTATAAGTGATATCCCGATAGGCGCCGGATTATCTTCATCTGCGGCCATTGAATGCGGGCTTGCCACTGCCCTAAATGAAATTTTTGCATTGGGTGAAAAAAAGATCGATCTGGTTAAACTCTCGCAGAAAGCTGAAAATGAATTTGTCGGGGTGAATTGCGGAATTATGGATCAGTTTGCCTCCGTTTTCGGGAAACAGGATCATGTGTTCAGGCTTGATTGCCGTTCTCTCGTACATGAATATTATCCCTTGAAACTGGAGGATCACGGTATATTACTTATAGACACACGGGTAAAACACTCGTTGGCGACCTCGGAATATAACACCCGAAGGACCGAATGTGAACAGGGCGTGGCCAGTATTTCGGAAAAACATCCCGAAGTAAGGACCCTGAGAGATGCAACCCCGGAAATGCTGGATGAAGTACGGAATAAAATAAGCCGGGACATCTATAAACGTTGCGATTATGTGATCAATGAAAACCGGAGGGTATCGGAGGCCTGTGGGTTTCTTAATGAAGGAAAACTGGAAGAGTTCGGACAAAAGATGTATCAAACTCATGAGGGATTAAAAGTCGATTATGAAGTCAGTTGTAAAGAGCTTGATTTTCTGGTTGATCAGACGATGGATCTTTCATCTGTACTGGGTGCCCGGATGATGGGTGGAGGATTCGGAGGATGTACGATCAATATCGTAGAACAAAAGTCAATTCCGGAACTTGAGGAAAAAATTGGCAATGAATTTAAAAAGGAATTTGGGCACCTGCCTCTTTTTTATAAAACCGGAATAATGAACGGAGTATCCGAAATAACTGAATAATGTAATAACTGAATAATATGCGGGGTATCCGGAATAACTGTATGAAGATCCTCCTGAAGGCAGAAAGTCAAATCCCTAAGGCAGAAAGTCAAATCCCTAAGGCAGTAAAGGTTCAGATATTGACTTCGTTTTTCTTTTTAATCTTCCGGTAGCCTTTTTCAAGGATCTCGATAAACTTTGCGGGCGTCATTCCTTCCTCCATACTGTCAGAGGTATCTTGCTGTGCCAGATCGAATATGAAATATTTCCCGTTTTCACTGGTTCGTGGTTCTTTTTCCAGGGACTCGAACGATTCGGTGGGGGCAAAGAATTTCATTTTCAGGTAATGGGTAAGCCGGTATTTGCTTGTTAGATCGAGGTTAGAGGCTTTGTCCTGAATGCTTCTTTCTTCCTGGTAAACTTCATCTTTAATTTCCCAGGTAATTTTTACGCCGTCTGAAAAATTCATATCTCCATCCATCCAGTGAAACCGGAATAATCTCCGGTGCTTTTCTTTTTCATCCTCAATAGTCTGGACCAGGTTTTCCTTGGCAGTGGGCTTTGAAAAATCCATACGAAGGGTAACAGGTCCCTCCACGATGTTCTGATCATCCAGGTGTTCAAGAAGTGGCATGATGAAAAGGCGCAGATGATTTCCGATATCAAGTTTGTTCAGGGTAATATAGGTAACAAAAAAATAGGAGAACAGCAGAAAAAAACCGATCGGAAAAAAGAATAAAACCGGTTTTGAGATAGTCAGAATTGTCGTAAATGCTGTAAATATTCCAAATATGAGCGAGAGATTGCCTGATTTGACCCGGCTGTCGTCGCCCAGGGTGTCCATGATGGCAATTTTATGAAGTTTTTTCAGCCACTCGTTCAGCGTGTGCGTACCCTCGATCTTTTTATCGACTACAAACTGGATCTGCTCCCTGTCGAGCGAACGGTAAATATTTAATACTTTTCTGGAATTTATTGTCATACTACATAAAAATAGTGATTGAAAATTAATTGAATAATTTTAATTAAACAAACTGAGGTTCTCTATAACCCCACGAACAAAGGGATCTCTATATGTATTTTATTCTCCTCTGTTGGCAGGATATTCTTTAAAAAAACCAATATCGTATATATTTGCAGCATGTCTGACAGAACGTTTGGAGAAATTATCGATCGCCTGAAAAAAAGATTGGAACAGCCACTCCCCGGTGAAATGGCCCAGAAGCTCATGACAGCTTCCCACAGGGGTGATACGGATTTTAATTTTAATTTCGGACAGGAACCCGTGGAAAGCAGTGTGCTGATCATGCTTTATAATAAAAATGATGAACTGTTTTTTCCTTTGATCAAACGGGCGCAGTATGGAGGCGTGCATAGCGGACAAATAGGATTACCGGGAGGGAAGACCGAAAAAGCAGATAAAAACCGGATCGCTACAGCCTTGCGGGAAACAGAAGAAGAGATTGGGATTGAGGCGGCCCGGGTGGAGGTGATCGGACCTTTGAGTGAACTATATGTTCAGGCAAGTAATTTTAATGTAAAACCCATTTTAGGCTTTTTATCATCATCCCCACAATTCAAAAGGGATCCCAAAGAGGTAAGCGAAATAATAGAATGCCGGCTGGATCGGTTAATGGAAAAAGATATCATAAAGGAAAAGGAACTTTTAATCCGGGGAAAATATCTTATTCGCACGCCTTATTTTGATATAAATAATTATGTGGTATGGGGCGCTACTGCGATGATTCTCAGTGAATTTGTTGAAATAATAAGAGAGATATACCAGAAACATTGAACCTATGATAAAAAATGATGCTATTATTCTTGGCTTGATAATGATTATTCTTGGGCTGATTTTTAAAACTTCGACCAGTGACCGGCCTGCCTTTAAAAAGTTTTACAAAGTGATACCCATGCTGTTGCTGTGCTATTTTATCCCCTCCTTATTAACCACCTTTCATGTGGTTGACCCGGATGCCTCCAGATTATATTTTGTAGCTTCAAGGTATATGTTGCCGGCAAGCCTGATCTTGTTGACCCTGAGTATCGATCTGAAAGAGATCCTGAAACTGGGGCCGAAGGCACTGGTCATGTTTTTTACGGCTGCTATCGGGATCGTGATCGGTGGGCCGCTTTCCATTTTAATTGTATCCACGTTTTCCCCCGAGATCGTAGGAGGAGCCGGGCCGGAGGCCGTTTGGCGGGGAATGACCACCATTGCCGGAAGCTGGATAGGGGGTGGAGCCAATCAGGCTGCCATGTATGAGATCTTTAAGCCCACCGATAGCCTCTATTCGATAATGATTACCGTGGATGTGATCGTGGCTGAGATATGGATGGCCTTTTTGCTTCTGGGTGTGGGACGGAACGATAAACTGGACCGGTTTTTTAAGGCTGATTCCGCGGCTGTTAAGGTGTTGAAGAAAAAAATGCATGATTTTTCACTGAGCATAGCCAGGATCGCCGAACTGGCCGATTTCATGGTGATACTGGCCATAGCATTCGGTTTCACGGCGGTTGCCCATTTTCTGTCTGATCGCATCGCGCCGTTTTTTGCCGAAAATTTTCCGCAACTTGATCGTTTAAGCCTTAGTTCGGACTTTTTCTGGTTGATTGTGCTGGCCACGACCTTTGGAATAATCATATCATTTACCAAACTCAGGAATTATGAAGGTGCCGGTGCATCCAAGATCGGAAGCGTTTTTATATATTTCCTGGTAGCTACGATCGGCATGAAGATGAATATCCTGAAAATCCTGGATAACCCGGGATTGTTCATGGTAGGGGGAATATGGATGGCCATTCATGTGATCCTGTTGCTGATTGTGGGCAAGGCCATCAAGGCTCCCTATTTCTTTCTGGCGGTGGGAAGCAAAGCGAATATTGGAGGAGCGGCATCTGCGCCGGTGGTAGCGGCTGCCTTTCATCCTTCGCTTGCGCCGGTAGGAGTGTTGCTTGCCGTACTTGGATATGCATTAGGGACTTATGGTGCCTGGATTTGTGGAATCCTCATGCAGATGGTGGCACCCTGATTCCGCTGATTATCAATTGTTGGTGGTAATCTTTTTATTATAAAATCTGATGGGAATCAAAAAATCAAATAGATATTATGAGAAACTGATCTGTGTTTGTTCAGGAAAAGATTGTAAAAAACGGGGAGCAAAAAAAATTTTTAAAAATCTGAAGTCAACATTGAAAGGGAGGCTCTTGAAAGGAGATATATTAATCATAAAAACAAAATGCCTCGATCAGTGTGAAAATGCCCCGGTAGTGATTATCGATAACGGAATGGCAATGAAATTCAGTATGGAAGATACAAATAGCGATGAATTGTTTAAATAAAAGCTTTTATAAATTCTATTATTCCAAGGTATTAATATATAAGTTGGGCATTATGAATTTATTCTATATATTTTTTTTAAGCTGAGAATAATATGAAAATAGATGGATGGAAAATGGTTTTTGTATTAATCGCGTTAATATTATTTATTTCGCATATACCGGCTTTTCCACAGAAAATTAAATATGAAAAAGAAAACAGGATCAACAAGGAAGACTTTCCGGAAAAAGCCCTGACCCTTCTTGATTCTGTATTGAAAAAAGCAAGGAAAATACGGTTTTACAGTGAGACCAACCTGGAGACAAAAGGCTTTGAATGTAAATTCAAATTGAATAAAAAAAGATTCAGCGTGGAATTTACCGGAGATGGAAAACTGGAAGATGTGGAGTTTCTTTTCGACATGAAGAGGATGCCGGAGCATACACGATCAGCTATTTATGATCATCTCCGGGAAAACTATAAAAAATTAAGGCTAAGACGTATACAAAAACAATATTCCGGTTTGGATACCCGGCTTAGTGATAAGGAAATACTCACCAGAGCGTTAAGATCAGATGAAAGAAATATGCTTATCCGGTATGAATTAGAGTTGGATGGCCTTCAGGAAAATGATCTTGTCAGCCACGAATTATTATTCGGAGAAAATGGAAAATTATTACAAAAACGAACTATAATCGATCGGCAGGTTGACAACATTCTTTATTAAAATATCACTTTTCATTATACTGACCATTATATCCCTTTGCGGAAACGTCCGGGCTCAGGAGGGAATTTTTATTAACTGGCAGCCTGAATTTTCAACTACTTACCGCTTAAATGACCGGTGGCAGGTGAATGGTAAACTGGTTTCCTTCAGTACTTTTGCCAGGCCGGGACCGGAAGGTACCGTAGGAAATTACCAGTTGAACAATCTTGAGATCAGAGGTTTTGGTACTTATCGTTTTTTAAACAGAACCTCACTGAGTATTGGTTATATGTACCGGGTTGTTGATCCTTTTGAAGAAGTAAATGGATACGAACACAGGTTGATGGAGCAAACGGCATTTATAACCCGTCTTGGTCCTTACAGACTTGGTAACCGAATAAGATTCGAACAACGGTGGCGTTCAACCGTATTCGTACACCGGTGGCGTTACCGCTTGTCTGTCGATTGGCCATTGATGGGAGAATCCCTCGATCCCAGGGAATTATACCTGATTGCCTCTGAGGAAATATTATGGTCATTTGGTAAGTCAGTGAATAATTTCGGTGAAAACCGGACCACAGGCGGATTGGGATGGTTTGTATCACCCACCACAAAATTCGAAGCCCACATGCAATACCGGATAACGGGAATAAACAGTGGAAGTGCATTCGATATGCTTTTGTTTATCACAACCATGTATATCAATATATAATATTTTCCCGCCTAAATCAGGGATCCGTCAATCTGATAACAATCACTAATAAACAGAGGAAATGAATTTTACTGCCTAAGAGGCCGGGATCGTTTGTATTTTTTTGGACATGCATGGAAGTATTATGGGATGTATTGGGTATTTACTGACTAGAGTTATATACTTGCACCATGATGAAAAAACAGTGTTTTTGAAATAATTACATTAAATAATGTTTTATTTATTTGATATTTTAAATTCTGGTATCAGAAATTATTCTCATTTGTTTAAAAATTCTCAACTTTCTTTCTTGTTGTTTTCCATCACGCCGAGATGACATTTTAGACTGTTAAATGTACCGGCCCTAATGCTGATCCTCTGACCATAAACTCCCGGTTGCTTTTATCGAGCCATCGAGACTAATGTTAATTTCCTGAGTGGTCCATTTTTATGGATCCGGTTATTTCATTGAGTAAAAAGTTCATCGGGTATTAATAAAACTGTCATGCGCAGATACCAGATCAGTTAGTTTGTGGAAACAAATGAGGCTGGATAAACTTCACTATCATAATTATTCAAATCATAAAAAATATTTTTCTCATTCTATAACGCTTAAATTCCAATGAATAAAATTTACAAAATACCCATTTTAATATTTTTGTTTTTTTATTCCGTTACTCTCCAGGCGCAGATTACTGTAGAGGGGAATGTGACGGATGAAAGTGGCATAGGCCTGCCTGGAGTAACCATTCTTCTCAAAGGAACCACGAAAGTCACCATTACGGATTATAATGGTGATTTTACCATTACGGTTCCGGATGAAGAATCGGTGCTTCAGTTTAATTATATCGGATATGCACAGAAAGAAGTGGAGGTGGGTTCCTCAGAGGTGATAGAAGTAATGCTGGACGAAGATGTTCAGGAACTCTCGGAGGTGGTAGTTACCGCTCTGGGGGTTGAACGTCAGGAAAAATCCCTGGGATATTCGGTACAGAAAATTGATGGCCAAAGTATTAATCAGACCAAATCCTCCAATTTTTCTGATGCTTTGCAGGGGAAAATTGCCGGTTTGAGGATCTCCAGCAGTTCCAACGGACCCACTGCTTCCAATAATGTGATCATAAGGGGTGAAACCTCGATCGCAGGAAATAATCAGGCCTTATTTGTGGTAAATGGCATTCCCATATCCAATTCATTAATCACACCCGGAGACGGATTAAATGGTTCTACCACCATTGATTTCGGAAATGATGCGCAAATCGTTAATCCGGCAGATGTGGAATCAATTTCTGTATTAAAAGGTCCTGCGGCCGCGGCATTATATGGAACCAGGGCCAGTAATGGTGTAATTTTGATCACTACCAAGACCGGAAAAAACACGACGGGTTGGGGATTGAATTTTACCTCCAACACGACTTTCGAAAGGATACTCAGGCTCCCCGATTATCAGAATCAGTATGGCTTTGGTGGAGAAGGGAAATTCAGTTATAATAATGGCACTACCTATACAGGCCAGTATTATGATGCATTTGGAGAGAACTGGGGACCCCGGACGGATGGCACCCCGATTAAACAATGGGATTCGAACGGGGTACCCGTACCTTATACACCTGCCGAAGGAAATATCAGAAATTTTTTCCGTACGGGTCTCTCAACAGTTAATACGGTATCCCTGAGTAATTCATCAGAGGGAGGCGATTTCAGATTATCCTATACTGATTTTTTTAATAAAGGGATTGTGCCCAATACCGGTTTAAGAAGGAATACCGGGTTTTTAAGTGTTGGTAAAAAGTTTTTTGAGCGTCTTGACGTCAGGGCAAATACAATGTACATACATGGCCAGTCAGATAATGTACCCAATGCAGGATATGATGAAAGCAGTTCTGTTATGTATGGATGGTTGTGGTATCCACGTCAGGAACCTATCGATAATTTGAGAAATTACTGGAAGCCCGGCCTCGAGGATATACAGCAGAATTATGTGGAGGAACTCTGGGTGAATAACCCCTGGTTCATTGCCAATGAGAACACCAACGCTTTTCAATCCGATCGCCTGATCGGTAACCTGTCATTAAACCTGGATATAACTGAACGACTGAGTGCCCGTTTCCGGTTTGGAGCTGATGTGAAAAATCAAGGACGCCGATACAAGCGTGCAAAATCTACCAAATCAGTGTTAAATGGCAGTTATCGTGAAGATGACATATTTTTTACCGAAACCAACACGGAATTTCTGTTATCTTATGAGTCCGATGATACGCAGGACTTCTATTATTCCCTCAGAGGGGGATTCAATATCATGAGGCAAAAGCAGTTCCTGGGACAAACATCTGCTCCCAATTTATCGGTACCCGGCATTTATACCCTTGCTAACGTAAATGGAAATGTTCTTGCTGAGAATTTTGAATTTAACAGGGGTATTAACAGTGGTTTTGGGCTTGCCTCTTTTTCCTATAAAAATTTATTCTATGTTGACTTGACCGGGCGGGTTGATGAATCGAGTACTTTACCTTCAGGTGATAATGTATTCTTTTATCCCTCAGCTTCTATAAGCACGGTATTTACCGATTGGGGGCCGTGGCTGACCGGGTCGCCATTATCATTTGGAAAGATAAGAATTGCTTATGCCGAAGTGGGAGGAGACACCAACCCGTACAACCTCGTCACTCCCTATACATTCCAGGTAGGCTGGAGTGATAGTCCCATTGCCACGAAAAGTGCGGATATAAGAAACCCTAACCTGAAACCCGAACGGACGACTTCCATGGAAGGAGGTATCGACCTGAGGTTTTTCAATGGCAAACTGCAATTCGACGCGACCTACTACATTATGAACAGCATGGATCAGATCCTGAGATTCCCCATTGCGAAAAGCTCCGGCGGTGACACATTCCTGCAAAATGGAGGAGAACTGAGGAACCAGGGAGTAGAGATTATGCTGGGAACCCGGGTCTTTGACAGGACCAGTTTTTCATGGGACATTAATTTCAACCTGGCCAGGAACCGTACTACGGTTGAATCCTTACCTTCGGGAATTTCTAATTATCAGGTAGTTCCCGATCTTTTCCCCGGGGATGAAGGCGGTCAGGATCTTTCCTTCGAGGCCCGGCCCGGTGAATTGTACGGGCAACTTGTGGGACTTGGTTTCCAGAGAGACAGCCAGGGAAATATCATTCATGAAAACGGACTGCCTTTGCTGACCACTAACAAGGTATCTGCCGGTTCATACCAGCCTGAATTTATAAGCGGGATCAGTAATGTGTTTTCCTATAAAGGCTGGAGACTCGGGGTGTTGTTTTATGGACAATTTGGTGGCAAAATATACTCCAGGACCCATGCGATGATGAATACCGGGGGAACCATAACCAATAATGATGATCCTATATTACCTATCTCCACGTTGGATGGAAGGATTATTTATGATGTTTCATATGATTCAAATGGTGAACCTGTCTATGATCTGGTGGATGCAGGTGGCGTGGTAGGCCCGGGAGTTATGTATGATCAGGAAGGTAATTTAGTGCCTAATGATGTAGGGGTTTCTACCAGAGATTATTTCTATAGTTATTATGGTAATGGCTTTAACCGTGACAATATTGAAGCAGCCACCTATGATGCTACCTATGTAAAGCTCAGGGAACTGAGGCTTTCCTATGATGTACCCAGCTTTATTACCGACAGGATCGGGGCCCTCGATGTGCAACTATCTGTAGTAGGCCGTAATTTGTTCTTGTTTACTGATGTACCTTCAATCGATCCGGAAACGTATTCGATCCGGAACGGAGGAATTGTACCGGGTTTTGAAAGCACACAGTTGCCTTCTACCTCGAGCCTTGGATTTGATATAAATGTAAGATTTTAACAAGAAAAAAAAGATTATAATGAAACGATCAATAATACTTTTATTTATACTGTTTACGGGATTTAGCTGTGATGAAATTACGGATCTGAACATCAACAAAAATCAGCCTGAATCCGTGGATTCGAATCTGATCCTGCCGGGGATCATCCGGCCGGCAGTCAACGAATCCGTTTTCCAGGCATTTCTACTGGGGAATAATGCGGCGCAATTAACCGCTAAAACTTTGCGTGCGGAGGTTGATACCTATAATTGGAATTCATTCCCGACAACCTGGGAGAATTTTTACGGAGTACTGGCCGATGTAAAGGATCTGGAAGAACAGGCTATCGAATCCGGGAATACATCCTATGAGGCTGTGGCCATCATACTCAAATCATGGATGTTCTCAGTGCTTACCGATGCATATGGAGATATCCCTTATTCGGAAGCCTTGCAGGCCGAAGATCAGGAGTTTTTCCCGGTGTATGACAGACAGGAGGAAATCTATACCGGTGCTGATGGATTGCTGGCCGAACTGGCGAGGGCCAATACTCTTCTGGAACAGAGCGCATCGGCAATAAACGGGGATATTCTTTTCCAGAATGACCTGTTGAAATGGCAGAAATTTGCCAATGCTCTCCGTTTGCGGCTGTTAATGCATATGTCCACCAAGATGGATATTTCCGGTGAAATGCAGTCTATTGTGTCAAATGAGCCCTTAATGACTTCCAATGAGGATAATGCGGTGCTCGGGTATCTCGGTGAATTTCCGAATGAATATCCTTTGGTACCTTTGAAACAGGGAGATTTTGATGCGGTAGTCATGAGCCGCAGGTCTGTCACGGTGATGGAATCGTTTAATGATCCGCGCTTGGGTGTATATGCACGCTCTGATGATATTACTGCAGTTGACCGAGGAACGACCGTATATACCGGAGCAGTAAACGGTTCTGAAAATCCGGAACTCTGCGCCAAAGATGGTTCCCGGCTGGGTGTGATCTATTATAATTATCCGAATCATTTCAGTGTGGGCGAAAAGGCCGACGGGATCATAATGACTTACGCCGAGCAACTATTTATCCTGGCGGAAGCTTCACAAAAAGGAATGATATCCGGGGATCCCGGAATGTATTATGAACAAGCCATAAAGGCAAGTATGTCTTATTATAACGTGGATTATGCAAGGTTTGGATGGGAGGATTTTCAGGATTATTATGCTAATTCGGGTGTTTCCTATCTGGGTGATCTCAATCAGATTCGGCAGCAGAAATGGCTTTCCCTCTTCTTTCACGGTCTGGAACCTTACTTTGAGCTTAGAAGATGGCTCTATGAAGAAGACTGGGACTGGTCATCACTGGATTTTGTCGGCCCTACCTGTCAGAATGTTAACAATGATCAATTACCCGTGCGATTCTTTTATCCCGGCGAAGAAAAAAGCCTGAATTCAGATAATTATGAAGAGGTAGTGAACAGGCTGGGCGGAGACGATATTAATACCCCGATTTGGATTATTGAATAAATCTATGTACATATTCAATAGCAGATCAGCGTTAAAGTGCCATTTTTTATTGAATGGCACTTTTTACCATTCTGCCGTATAGTATCAGAACGGGTATTCCAATAAATGCGACATCAGGATTAAATCCTTTTATATAAAACATAAATAGAGATTAAAGCCTAAAAATAAACTATGCCTGAAAAGTATATCAGAAGTGATAAACGTAAATTTCTTGGAATAAAAGCCAATGCCCCCGTCTTTCTTACTTCATTCGGTATTATATTCATTCTGGTAATAACCACACTCATAGTAGGCGAACCCATGGAAAAATGGTTTGCCTCAGCTCAGCAGAATGTAGCCAGTAATGTGGGTTGGTTTTTGGTATTACTTGTTAATCTGCTGCTGATATTTGTCATATTTCTGGGATTAAGCCAATATGGGACTATCCGGATAGGGGGAAAGCATGCAAAGCCGGAATTTTCGACCACGGCCTGGTTTTCGATGCTTTTCAGTGCAGGTATGGGAATTGGCCTTCTTTTCTGGAGTGTGGCGGAACCCATTTATCATTATGGCAATAATCCATTATCCGATAATCAGGATGTGGTGGCCGCAGCGAAATCCTCGATGGGGATTACTTTTCTACATTGGGGTATCCATGCCTGGGCCATATATGCGGTGGTAGCCCTCGCATTAGCGTATTTTACCTTCAACAGAAAATTGCCACTTACCATCCGCTCTGTTTTTTATCCGATATTCGGTAACCGGATATATGGCATATGGGGTGACCTGATCGATATCATTTCCGTGAATGCCACACTTTTCGGTCTGGCTACCTCGCTGGGGTTCGGAGTACAACAGGTCAATGCCGGCCTGGAATATTTATTCGACCTTCAGTACGCCACCTGGATTCAAATCGGATTGATCATTATTATCACCTTTTTTGCCACCATATCACTTGTGTTGGGTCTGGATAAAGGCATACGGGTATTAAGCGAGTGGAACATGCGGCTGGCACTGGTGCTTCTATTGTTTATGCTTATTTTCGGGCCTACCGTTTTTCTTTTGAAAGCATTTGTTCAGAATATCGGATATTATGTGAATAATTTTGTTGAATTGAGCATGTGGACGGAGACCTATCTGGGTGTTGGAAAAGAAGATAACTGGCAGAATACCTGGACGGTATTCTACTGGTCATGGTGGATAGCCTGGTCGCCTTTCGTAGGCATATTTATTGCCAGGGTCTCAAAAGGAAGAACCATACGGGAATTCATTGCGGGTGTATTGCTGGTTCCCACAATCCTTACATTTCTCTGGCTGTCCGTATTTGGTGGAAGTGCCCTGTTTCAGGAATTATCAGGGAATGCAATGATTACTACAGCGGTAAATGAAAATGTAGCTACGGCCATATACATCCTCCTCGAGCAATATCCGTTCACCTTTATTTCCTCCCTGCTCACGGTTTTACTTGTGGCCAGTTTTTTTGTTACCTCTTCAGATTCCGGCTCGATGGTGGTAGACACCCTTACTTCGGGCGGACGGCATGATGCCCCGGTAGGACAGAAGATATTCTGGGCTTCCATGGAGGGGACAGTAGCCGGTATACTGTTGATCGGAGGGGGCCTCACTGCATTGCAGACAGCTACCATTATCACGGGACTTCCATTCGCTATTATACTTATCGTTTTATGTTACAGCCTGTTTAAGTCCCTGCGGGAAAATTATTCTCCCAAACAGGAGGTAAAGAAAGTTAACAAGGTCAATTATGAAGAGATGTCTTCCGAGCACTGACATCAGGTGAAAACAGAATTCCCAACCCATCCACTTTACACTAAGATAGGAGTTGGCTTATCCGGCCCTGATATTCATTGAAGACAGGAAGTGTAACAGGCTGACCTGACAGATCGTGGTATTCTGCCGGTTGAGGGTAAGAACTGAAAAAGGTCTTTTCATAAGCAGAACTGCTTTCCAGTTCAGGAAAATAACACGAAATCCCTGCAATAAGGATTTTGACCGGAAGTTTTTTGGTTTCTCAGGCGAAAGATCTTTTCAGGTCAGCCTTTATGATAAGCGGGAAGATTCCCTGTATTTTCAGGCACCTATTTTACCTTCATTAATACTGTCCTCCAGTTTCCCGATCTCCTGATCGATAGTCCACAGTCCAATACCTTCTTCCCCAATAAGATCGAATAATTCAAGCGCCCTTCTGGAAAGCATCTCTTCTTCCCTCTGTTCAGCTACATACCACTGCATGAAATTTAATGTGGCGAAATCTTTTACCTTATAACAATGGTCTATAATCTGATTGATTGATTTAGTCACGATGAGTTCATGTCCCAGTATCTCCTTGAACACTTCATGGAGCGATTTATATTCATGCTTGATCTGTTTGATCTCGGGTTGTCTGGCATGGCCACCCGCATCATTTATATAATGGAATAATTTAAGCATATGCATCCGTTCTTCTTCCGAGTGATCATAGAGAAATTTTGCAGAATGCACATAACCCTTCATATCACACCATGAAGCCATGGAAAGATAATGAGCTGATGACTGGCCCTCCATCTCAATTTGTTTGTTTAACAAAGCTTCTGTCTTGGATGATATAGAACGGTCCAAAGAAATGTTGTCTTCTTTCATAGTTTTTATGGATTTTTATGGTTTAATAAATTTCCCAATTTACAAAAATGGTGATATCCTGATCGAAATGCAACCTGATTTCCTTTCAAGCTTCATTTCATATTGCTGAAATCATTAAGGAATTTAATATATTTGGTTTCATTACAAAGAATTGTTTTTTTAATGTCTAATTTCCAAAACATTAGAATATAATAAATTAATTTTTCATCTATGAAAAAGTATTTTTTTTCATTAATCCTTTTGATTTGCTGGATTTCCTTAAGCCTTACCACAGCCCAGCCCAATCGATATTACGAACTGAACCGTTATATTGAAAATCCGGAGTTGTATCAGGAAAATCAACTTCCCTCACATGTTCCTCTCTGTCCTTTCAATAATGAATCCCAGGCACGTGCAGGAGATTTTTCCCAGTCCTCTTTTTACAGTTCATTAAACGGATCCTGGAAATTCAAATGGTTCTCTACGCCCATGGACGTTCCGGAAGATTTCCACAAGCCATCCTTTCAGACACAAGAGTGGGATGATATTGTGGTGCCGGGTACCTGGCAGATGCAGGGTTACGGATACAAAATATATAGAAACATACCCATGGAATTTGCCCCTTATGATCCGCCAGAAGTTCCTGATCATCTTAATCCCACGGGTACTTATGTCAGGGAATTTCCTATCCCCTCAGAATGGACTGAAAGGGAAATTTTTATTCATTTTGAAGGAGTGAAAGCTGCCTTCTGGCTCTGGGTCAACGGCGAATACATCGGATTTGATAAAGGCAGCATGACTCCGGCGGAATGGAATATCACAGATTATGTACATCAGGGTACCAATCAGATTGCAGTGCAGGTGGTGCGCTGGTCCGATGGTTCCTATCTTGAAGATCAGGATATGTGGCGCTTCAGTGGTATATACCGTGATGTGTATCTTTATTCGACTCCCAAGGTCCATATACGGGACCTTTTTATTATTACTGACCTGGATGAGGATTATAAAGATGCCAGTCTGAGCATCGATGCCTTTTTCCGGAATTATGATAATGAGGCAAATAACGATCTGCTGCTTGATGTAAAATTACTGGCCCCGGATGGCAATGAGATACTTAACCGGAACCTGAGGGTCGGGACTATGCTTCCAAGGGATGAAAAAAAGGTGGAGATGAATTATAAGATTGAGAATCCAATGAAATGGAGTGCAGAGAAACCTCATTTATATAAGTTGTTATTGATCGTAAAAGAGGCTTCAGGAGCCATAACAGAAATCATTGAAGAAACAGTGGGCTTCAGGGAAATAGAAGTAAAAAACACACAGTTGCTGATTAATGGTGTGCCCGTAATTTTTAAAGGTGTGAACCGGCATGAGCATGATCCCTTGAAGGGACGTACCATGACGCGGGAGATCATTGAGAAAGACATGCAGTTGATGAAACAGTTGAATGTGAATGCCATACGGACTTCGCACTATCCCAATGATCCCCTGTTTTATGACCTGGCGGATCAGTATGGTTTTTATATCTGCGATGAAGTAAATGCAGAATGCCATGAAGGAGAATCCTACCTTGCAAATCAACGCGGTTGGGAAACGGCATTTACGGATCGTACAGAACGGTTTTTTCATCGCGATAAAAATCATCCTTCTGTGATCTTATGGAGCACCGGCAATGAATGCGGCCTGGGCCCCGTTCATGAGATTATGGCTGATTTTCTCAAGTCAAACGATCCAACACGGGTGGTATATCACCAGGGAAACGTACCCGACGGCACTGCTCCGTTCACGGATGTTCACGGATACCGCTATCCGACCCAGGAAAAACTCAGAATGATGGGACGGGAAGCCGATAAACCCATCATTATGGGAGAATATATGCATTCTATGGGGAACGGGCTGGGCGGTTTTGATGAATACTGGGAGGTAATTTACAGTGAACCGTCTGTACAGGGTGGTTTTACCTGGGACTGGGTGAATCAGGGCCTGCAATTCGATATGATCACTACCCCTGACCGATCGCCCTATCAGCATCAGTCCGTGCTCATGGGTCATGTATATCTTGTGGATGGCTGGGAAGGCAATGCAGTGGCATTCAGTGGGCTGGATGATTTTGTGGAGATCTATAATCATCCGGTGTTCAATACAATAACGGATCAACTCACCCTTGAAACCTGGGTATATCCCAGGGGGTATTACGATGTCAATCCCATGGTCACCAAAGGGTTGAGTTATGAAATAACCCAGGATCATCCCGATACTTTATCATTCAATATATCCGTTGGCGAGCAGGTTTATACCGCCAGCACCTTTCTGCCCCGGAACTGGAATTATAACTGGCATCATGTGATGGCTACCTACGACGGAGAATCGATGAACCTGTTTATAAACGGGGAAAAACGGGCCGAGCGTTCGGTTTCCGGTAATATAGAGAGGAGTTATCATCCGGTATGTATTGGTAAAAATCATAAAAAAAATCATGAAAATCAGGGTTGGTTCATAAGCAGTTATATTTATGATAATGTGCGGATTTATCCTGAGGCTATAAATATCAGAGAATCTTCATTTAGTGCAAGAGGTGCTAATGATCCCGGGCAGTCGATACTCTGGCTCGATTTCAATGAGACCAGTAAAGGCAGCCCGTTCTTGTCATACGGGGCCACACCACAGGGTTCGGGCACCATGGATGGGGTGGTTTCCTCTTTCAGAGAACTTCAGCCGGAAGCTTTTCAAATGAAACAATCCCACGCTCCGGTGCATGTGGAAATGATCGGGGAAGTTCTCGAAAAACTAAAAATATCCAACCGGTTCCATTTCACTGACCTGTCAGAAATTAATACGGAATGGAATCTATATGAAAATGACAAGAGTATTGCTTCCGGGAATTTACGTCTGAGTACTCCTGCCCAAACAGGTGAAGTAATAGATATTCCATTTGAAAGACCACGGTTCAAACCGGAGGGAATTTATATCCTGAGGATTTCCTTCAGTCTGAAAAAGAAAAATAGGTGGGCTGACAAGGGTCACGAGTATTGTTTTTACGAATTCCCGGTATTGAATCTGGAAGAACAGAAAGGCATAATCGTTCAGGAAGAAACTTCGGGATTCAATGTGGAGGAGGATGATAACCGCATAAAAATATCGGCAAATGGCAATTACTATGAGTTTGAACAGGAAACCGGATATTTAACAACCATTCAAAATGGAGGTACAAACCTGGTTCTCCATGCTCCGGAGTTTACTGTATGGAGAAAACCTATTATGAATGAATTTTCCGAATGGGGAGTGAATGAAGCCTTTTACTGGTATAAATACGGCCTTGACAGCCTGGTTCATCGGGTGGTGAACAGGCACAGGTCGGTTTCGGCTTTTGAGGCTGAATTAACCTTTGATATCGAATCCCGTTCCTTTTCTTTTCCTCAGCTGGTATTTCATCAGACCTTATCCTATGAAATATATTCTTCAGGAGATATATTGATCCATCATAAGGTAAATGCCGATATTGATCCTCCCAATCTGTATGCTGATGACTGGTTTCCCCTGAGCTATTTGCAAAAGATCGGGTTGAAATTTATTCTGGCTGATAACGTGGAAACGGTGGAGTGGTTTGGCAGAGGGCCTTTTGAAACCTATCCCGACCGCAAAACTGGAGCAAAATATGGGCTTTATTCGCAGAAAATATCGGAAATCAGCTTTCCTTATCTGATTGTGCAGGATTTT
The DNA here is from genome assembly GCA_964543195.1 of uncultured Roseivirgaceae bacterium. Taxonomy (GTDB): domain Bacteria; phylum Bacteroidota; class Bacteroidia; order Cytophagales; family Cyclobacteriaceae; genus JAGTVG01. The sequence goes on along the minus strand of CAZIXF010000027.1, from coordinate 29,962 downwards.
AACAATCATACGGATACACGCTGGCTGGCCATACGCTCAAAGGATGGAAAAGGAATATTGATGTCGAGCAATGAATTATTTAATTTCAGTATTATCCCTTTCGAAAACCTGAATGAAGCCTGGTATCCGTTTCAATTAAAAAGGGCTGCCAATCCGGTATTGAATTTCGATCATAAAGTAACCGGAGTGGGAGGCACCCCGGTAAGGGTAAGGCCCAAATACAGGACCTATCCCGGCGAATACGAATACAAGATACTGATCAGGCCGTTTAACAGAAATCCGGATTTTTTCAAGATGAGTAATATCGATTTCTGATCAGGGCAGATCAGTCCAGTCCTTCCTGCTTCCGGATAAGATTAAGGGCAGAGCCCGCCTTAAACCATTCGATCTGGGTCTGGTTGTAAGAATGATTGGTTAGGATCTTTTCCTCGGAGCCATCCGAATGATGAAGCACCAGGGTCAGTGGCTTGTCCGGTGCAAAATCCTTCAGATCGACAATATCAATGGTATCATCTTCCAGGATTTTTTCATAATCATTTTCATCATCGAAGGTCAGCGCGAGCATTCCCTGCTTTTTCAGGTTGGTTTCATGTATCCTGGCAAAGGATTTAACAAGTACAACCCTGACTCCAAGATGCCTGGGCTGCATGGCGGCATGTTCCCTGGATGATCCTTCACCATAATTATGATCCCCTACGACCAGTGTTGGTATTCCTTTTTCCTTGTAAGCCCTTTGTACATCCGGTACCGCACCGTATTCACCTGTGAGCTGATTTTTTACCTTGTTGGTTTCATTATTGAAATAATTTTCTGCGCCGGTAAGGGTATTGTCGGATATATTATCGATATGGCCTCTGAAACGTAACCAGGGTCCGGCCATTGAAATATGATCGGTGGTACATTTTCCTGCCACCTTGATTAATAATTTCATTCCTGTAATATTTTCCCCGTCCCAGGCATCGAAAGGCTGCAGGATCTGAAGACGTTTCGAATCGGGTCTTACCTTTATTTCAACCTTTGAACCGTCTTCTGCCGGGGCCACGTATCCGTTATCCTCCACGAAATAACCCATTACAGGCATTTCTATTCCTTCAGGTTCATCCAGTTTAACCTCTTCCCCCTCCTTATTTTTTAGTTTATCTTTTAATGGATTGAAGGTCAGGTCTCCGGCAATAGTCATGGCCGTTACTATTTCAGGAGAAGCCACGAATGCATGGGTATTGGGATTGCCGTCATTCCTTTTGGCAAAATTTCTGTTAAAAGAGGTTATAATCGAGTTTTTCTTTTCCGGATCATCGGTGTGGCGCGCCCATTGTCCAATACAGGGACCGCAGGCGTTGGCAAGGACAACACCGCCTATTTCTTCAAATTTTTTGAGATACCCATCCCTGTCGACCGTGTATCGTACCATTTCCGATCCGGGGGTAACCGTATATTCGGATTTTACTTTCAGTTTTTTATCGATTGCCTGCTGGGCTATCGAAGCCGCCCTGGTAATATCTTCGTAAGAAGAGTTGGTGCAGGATCCGATCAATCCGACCTCAAGTTTCCTGGGCCAGTTGTTTTTCTTAACTTCCTCGGCAAATCTGGAAATGGGAGTGGCCCTGTCCGGGCTGTATGGGCCGTTAATGTGGGGCTCGAGTTCGGAAAGATTGATCTCAATCAGTTGATCAAAATGTTTTTCGGGATTTTCATATACTTCCGGGTCTCCGGTCAGGTGCTCCCTGATGGTTTTCGCCAGCTCGGCCACATCGGCGCGGGCGGTACCTCTGAGATATTTCTCCATTTTATCATCATATGCGAATGTGGAGGTGGTAGCTCCTATTTCGGCACCCATATTGCAAATGGTGCCCTTTCCCGTACAGGAAAGACTTTGAGCCCCTTCACCGAAGTATTCCAATATGGCACCGGTTCCTCCTTTTACGGTCAAAATACCCGCTACCTTCAGGATTATATCTTTTGAGGCAGTCCAGCCACTTAATTTCCCGGTAAGTTTCACACCGATGATCTTGGGAAATTTAAGTTCCCAGGGCATCCCCGCCATCACATCCACTGCATCGGCGCCTCCCACACCTACGGCAACCATACCCAGTCCACCGGCATTTACCGTATGGGAATCGGTTCCGATCATCAAACCACCCGGGAAAGCATAATTTTCAAGTACCACCTGGTGGATGATCCCCGCTCCCGGTTTCCAGAAACCAATCCCGTATTTATTGGAGACAGATTCCAGGAAATCAAATACTTCCCTGCTGGTATTCAACGAATTTTTAAGATCTTTTTCGGCACCTTCTTTTGCCAGGATCAGGTGATCGCAATGTACCGTCGATGGAACAGAAACCCTGTCTTTACCTGCCTGCATGAACTGCAGCAGGGCCATTTGTGCAGTGGCGTCCTGCATGGCGACCCGGTCCGGAGAAAATTCGACATAGGACTTGCCCCGTGTGTATTCTTCCTCCGGGTCACCCTGGTATAAATGTGAATAAAGAATTTTTTCAGTTAAGCTTAAAGGCCTGTTGAGGATCTTGCGTGCTTTTTCTATTCGGCTTCCCATCCTGTCGTAAACAGTCCTGATCATGTCTATATCAAATGCCATAGGTGTAATTGAATTATTGTTTCAGATAAAAATACAAAATTATAAAAAAGGTATAAGGAAAGGTATATAAAATTTTTTAAACACTTAAATCGATACCAGTGTTTATTGATTGTAAAATCCTGACCTGTTCTGTTATTAAGGAAGATAACACCTTGTGTGAATTGGACAGTGAAAAATTTACTGAAACTTTGTATACCTTGTTGTTTTTGTGGTTTGGCGATTTAGGGATGTGGCGATTTGTTGAAATAACAATTTGGTGATAGGGTGATTTGAATGAATTTCTACTCGAAGGGTGATTCGGTTTAGAGGCTGAAATGCAGTTAGTTAATGCCCAGGGGGTGCAAAATTGCCAGGAAACACCGGAAAGGAAAATGACGAATCATTAATTCAATATTTTGAAAGTGAATGAAGCAGATTATGAATCATACAACGGATGAAAATAGAAAAAAAGTAGTAAAGATTTATTTATAATTATTCCAAATTATTAATTTAAGCACTTTCTTTACAGTCATATATTTAAAAAATTAAATTATAAAACCATTTTTGTGGATTATATAGTAATAAATGCATTCGATATATCCCAAATTTGGAAAATTCAATTGTAGTTATAGTTTTGCGCGAAGTTTAATTTCATGAACTAACTATGCCCGAAGTACAAGTCAGTAAGATCCCGGTAAAAGGACATCTAATTCTGGTATTTATATCTACTTTAATTTTCTTTACTTATTCCGGTCATAATCTCTATTCCCAGGAAGCTCAACAGCCAGTCGATACTGCGGCAACGCCTGCTGCCGGAACAGAGCCACAAACAACCCAGGAAGGGCCACTGGCTGCCAGTGAAGAAGTTATTCAACAAGGTCAGACCCTTTTCAGGAATTATTGTGCCCAATGCCATGCGGTTCATCAAGAGGTGGTGGGTCCTGCTCTTGCCGGTATTACCGAGAGGAGAGAACTTTCGTGGCTTCAGTCTTTTATAAGAAATTCCCAGCAGATGATCCAGCAGGGAGATGAAACGGCAGTTCAGCTATACGAAGAATACAATCAACTGGTGATGCCACCTCATGATTTCAGTGACGAGGAAATAAATTCAATACTGGCCTACATCCAGCAGGAAACCCAGGCATCGCCTCAGGTCGCCGCTCAGCCTGGCCAGGAAGGAGCCCCGCCAGGAACGGCTGATGCCCGGGAGCCAGCGGTATCGACCGATTTTCTGATTGTGGTCATGATTGCACTGGTCGTTATCCTGGTGTTGATCCTCGTTGTCATGATCATGCTGGTCAATACACTGACCACCTACCTTAAACAAAGAGAGGGACTGGATGAATCTGAAATTGAAGTGGTTCAGCAGCGGATCAGTGTAAAACGAATGGTTAAAAGTCCGGCCTTCATCTTTGGTGTGACTTTCATTTTTACAGCTGTTCTGCTGAAAACGGTTATCGATGGCCTTTATCATATCGGGATCCAGGAAGGATATCAACCCACACAGCCAATCCTCTTTTCACACAAGGTGCATGCGGGAGATTTTGAAATACCCTGTGAATATTGTCATACGGGTGTAATGGATAGCAAGAATGCCAATATTCCCAGTGTGAATATCTGTATGAATTGTCATAGCGCCATTATTAAAGTGACCGGCAGCGATGAGCCATCTGCTGAAATAGAAAAGATCTATGATGCGATGGAAAACAACACCCCTATCGAATGGGTGCGCGTCCATAATCTGCCCGATCTGGTATATTTCAATCATGCTCAGCATTATAATGTCGGAAAAATTGAATGTGAGACCTGCCATGGTCCTGTGGAAGAAATGGAAGTGATGAAGCAGTACGCCGATCTGACCATGGGCTGGTGTATTGATTGTCATCGTACCAATGAAGTCAACAAAAACAATGCCTATTACGATAAGCTTATGGATGTGCATGAAAATGCTGAAGGGGGGAAATTACTGGTAGAAGATATTGGAGGCCTGGAATGTTCAAAATGCCATTATTAAATTGTTAAAGTTCAGAATGCAATTGAATAGATGAAAGAAAATAAAAAACGATACTGGAACGGAATTGAGCAATTGTCAAACGATCCTGAATTTGTTAACAATGTCCATAAGGAGTTTGCCCAGGAACTACCCGTTCGGGAAAAAGATGACTCCGGCACCTCCGGATCCCGGAGGGATTTCCTGAAAATGATGGGATTCAGTGTGGCAGCTGCTTCGCTTGCGGCATGTGAAGCCCCTGTACGAAAGGCCATACCCTACCTGAATAAACCGGTGGACGTTGATCCCGGTATACCGAATTATTATGCTTCCACCTATTCACAAGCAGGAAATTTTTGCAGTATTCTGGTGAAAACCAGGGAAGGCCGGCCAATAAAAATTTCCGGAAATAAATTATCCAGTATAAGTAAGGGAGGTACCAACGCGCCAGTTGAGGCCTCAGTACTGTCTCTTTATGATAATGAACGGCTCAGGGATCCCCTGTTTGAAGGCAAAGCCACAACATGGGAGGATGCGGATAAAGATATTATTGAAAAACTGGATTCCATAGTTCAGGCGGGAGGTCAGATCCGCATTATAAGCAATACCCTGCTGAGCCCGTCAACCCATGCCGTTATTAATGAATTTATCAATAAATATCCAACTGCCGGCCATATAACCTACGATACGGATAGTTACCATGGAATAAAAGAAGCTAACCGTCTCACACTGGGTAATTCCATTATACCTTATTATAAATTCTCCGGAGCCGATGTCATAGTAGGGTTCGATGTAGATTTCCTTGGTTCCTGGCTCGACCCGATCGGGTTCAGCAGGGAGTATGCAAGCAACCGGAAGATCAATAAAGATCACCGTAAGATGTCGAGGCATTATCAGTATGAAAGCCTGCTTTCTCTTACGGGTGCCAATGCGGATTACAGGATACAGGTAAATTCAATGCAGCAACCGCTGGTGATCGGTAAGTTGTATAATCTGATCGCGGCAAAGGCAGGTCAGCCTCAGCTTGCCATCAACGATCCCGGGAAAATAAAATTCCTGCAGAAGTCAGCAGATAATCTCTGGGCCGCCAGAGGCAAATCGCTTGTAATATCGGGTTCCAATGATCCCGATGTCCAGATCCTGATCAATGGGATCAATGCTATGCTGGAGAACTACGGAGCGACCATTGATCTTTCCAATCCGGTTAATTTCAGACAGGGTGATGAAAAAGCCATGGATGACTTTATCGCTGAAATAAAGAAGGGCCGGGTCGACGGCGTTATTTTTTATAATTCCAATCCCGTATATAATCACCCCATGGGCGCTGAACTGGCGGAAGCATTACAGAATGCCAGTCTTACTGTAACCACTTCCGACCGACTGGATGAAACCGCATCCTTATGTACTTATGTAGTGCCGGATCATCATTATCTGGAATCATGGAACGATGCCGAACCCATCCCCGGTCATCTGACCCTTACACAGCCCACGATCACCCCCCTCTTCAATACCAGGCAGGCCCAGCAGAGTTTTCTTACCTGGACAGAAGCCGGTACGACGGATTATTTTGAATATCTTAAATCACAGTGGGAAAAAAATTATTATCCCGGAGACGCAGCAGTCGATTTTCAGACTTTCTGGGATAAAAGCTTACACGATGGGGTGCTTTCTTCTCCTCGTGAAGCCGGGGAGGTTGGGTCATACAGCCTTCCTGACAGGGATCTGGCTTCCGCTATCAATGAAAAATATCCTGTGAAAAATGAAGGTTTTGAGTTGGTCCTGTACAGGAAAGTTGCTGTCGGTGATGGTACCGATGCCAATAATCCCTGGCTTCAGGAAATGCCCGACCCGATTACCAAAACCACCTGGGATAATTACCTGACCATCTCCATGGGAGACGCAAAGGAACTGGGGATCTATACGGAGGGGAACCGGTTTATGACCGTCAGGCTTACTGCGGGTGAAAAAACACTGACCTTGCCTGTGCTCATACAGCCGGGTCAGGCACGGGGCAGTCTTGGCCTTGCTGTAGGATATGGGAGGGAAAAAGCAGGTAAGGTGGGCAATGGCCTTGGCGTCAATGCGTATCCACTGATGGCAAACCGGAATGGCTTCTGGTCTAATATGACCAATAATCAGGTGAGTCTTGAAGTACTTGATGAGCGATACCGGATTGCACAAACCCAAACCCACCATACGTATATGGATCGTGAAAACGTGATCCAGGAAGCCTACCTTCCCGAATATCAGGCCGATCCCAAAGCAGGCCGGGTATATCCCAAGATCCATACTTCCAGGACGCTCGATAAAAAAATAGGTGATGAGCATATCGACGGGGAGGTGGAACCCTATGCCGTAAGCCTGTGGAAAGGCCACGAATATCCGAACCATCACTGGGGAATGACCATCGACCTTAACTCCTGCATTGGTTGCGGGGCCTGTACCATAGCCTGCCAGGTTGAAAACAACGTGCCTGTGGTGGGTAAAGAGGAAGTTCTGAACAGGCGTGAAATGCACTGGATCAGGATTGACCGGTATTACAGCAGTGATGCACCTCCGGACGATTGGGTCGCACTTGAGAAAGCAGCTGAAAATCCGGAGGTTACCTTTCAGCCGTTAATGTGCCAGCATTGTAACAATGCACCCTGTGAAACGGTATGTCCGGTGGTAGCTACCACGCACAGTTCAGAAGGATTGAACCAGATGACCTATAACCGGTGTATTGGAACCCGGTATTGCGCCAATAACTGTCCTTATAAGGTCCGGCGTTTCAATTGGTTCAAGTATCATGATAATTCGAAGTTTGCTGATAATACACCTATGCTTGACGATCTCGGGAAGATGGTGCTGAATCCCGATGTGGTAGTCCGGTCGAGGGGTGTTATGGAAAAATGCTCCTTATGCATTCAGCGGATCCAGTATGGGAAGTTGGAAGCAAAAAAAGAAGGAAGGAGACCCCGGGACGGAGAAATTAATACAGCCTGTGCCGAAGCCTGCCCGACCCAAGCCATCGTTTTCGGGGATATGAATGATAAAGAAAGCAGGATATCCGGCATGTTGAGACTGACTGAAAAGGATGGAGTCAAGAAGGTACAGGAAGAAAGAGCTTACCATGTGCTTGAAGAGGTCCGGACCATGCCGAATATATTTTATTATACAAAGATCAGAAATAAAGATTTAGAAGATAAAAACGCCTAAGAACGAATTATGGAAGTAGTATCACCGGTAAGGCCACCATTAGTCACGGGTGGAAAATCAATTGCCGACGTATCGGAAGACATCTGCCGACAGGTAGAAGCCAAACCTTCCCGTTCGTGGTTAATGGGAATGGCCATTTCACTCAGTGTGCTGGCGGTGGGCACCTATGCACTCATCATCTTATTATGGGACGGTATCGGTATGTGGGGGCTTAATAAAACCGTGGGCTGGGCCTGGGATATCACGAATTTCGTCTGGTGGGTCGGTATCGGTCATGCAGGAACCCTGATTTCCGCGATACTCCTCTTGTTCAGGCAGAAATGGAGAATGTCTATCAACCGTGCAGCAGAGGCCATGACCATTTTCGCGGTGATCTGTGCGGCCATGTTTCCCGGTTTCCATATGGGTCGTCTCTGGGTTGGGTTTTACTGGGCTATGCCCTTACCCAACACCTGGGGTTCCTTATGGGTGAATTTCAATTCCCCGCTTTTATGGGATGTATTTGCCATTTCAACGTATTTTATAGTATCGTTGGTGTTCTGGTATATCGGTCTGATCCCGGATTTTGCCACCATCCGCGACCGTGCCCGGAATAAGATCTCAAAAATGATCTATGGTGCGCTCAGTTTCGGATGGGACGGTGCAGCCCGTACCTGGCAGCGATATGAAAGCGTATCCCTGATCCTTGCCGGACTGGCTACTCCTCTGGTACTTTCCGTGCATACGATCGTGTCATTCGATTTTGCCACCTCGGTTATCCCGGGATGGCATACCACCATTTTCCCACCCTATTTTGTGGCGGGTGCCATATTCTCCGGTTTTGCCATGGTGATGACCCTGATGCTGGTGGCCAGGCATGTAATGGGCCTTAAGGATTACATTACGGTATATCATATAGAAATGATGAACATCATCATCCTGATAACCGGATCGATCGTGGGTATCGCGTATCTCACTGAATTTTTTATTGCATGGTATTCACAGGTCCTTCCCGAACAATATGCGTTTATCAACAGGGCCACCGGCCCCTATTGGTGGGCTTACTGGACTATGATGACCTGTAATGTGATCTCACCCCAGCTGTTCTGGGTTAAGAAGATAAGAACAAGTATAGTGGCTTCCTTTATCCTGTCGATTGTAGTGAATATAGGAATGTGGTTCGAACGTTTCGTGATCATCGTAACCTCTTTACACAGAGATTATCTTCCTTCAAGCTGGGCCATGTTTTATCCTACGTTTTACGATGTAGGTGTATTCCTGTTCTCACTGGGATTTTTCTTTACGGCATTTCTGCTGTTCGCCAAATTTTTCCCGGTGATCAATATTGCGGAAGTAAAAAGTATTCTGAAGTATAACAGTACCCATAAAAAAACATTGAAATAAGTAAGATGGAAAAAAATAAGAATTTCATATTGGGTGTCTATAGCGATGCGGATCAGGTGGTGAAATCTGCTGACAAGATTATCAAATCAGGACTTAAGATACATGAAGTTTTTTCTCCATTTCCATTGCACGGCATAGACGGTATACTTGGATATAAGCGATCGAGACTTCCTATCGTTGCGTTTCTTTTTGGGGCGCTGGGAACCACACTTGCCTTATGGATGCAGTTCTGGATGATGGGTATCGACTGGCCCATGATAATAGGCGGGAAAAATCATGCTTCCCTGCCGGTATTCATACCGATCACCTTCGAACTGACGGTATTGATCTCTGCGCTGGGGATGGTGGGGACTTTTATGATCATCAGTGATCTGAAACCTTATAAGAAACCAAGGATCTTCGATATTCGGATCACCAATGACAAGCATGTGATAGCCCTTGATATTGCGGCGAATAAGCAGGATAAAGATAAGATCCGGAAAGTGCTGGAGGAGACCAATGCAGAAGAAATAAATGAGAAGGTTTTTGATTAAAAGAAATTAATTATATGAACAGGTCGTTTCGATACATAATATTCCTTTTAATTGGTGGAATGTGCTGGGCTTGCAGGGCAAAGGAGGATTATCCCGGTATGGAATTTGCCCCGAATATGTACCATGCAGTGCCTTATGAACCCCTGAAACAGATCACCGATGAGGATGCCGGAAGCCTTGTGGATTCAGATAATGACCCATATGGTGAATATTACAGTACTAATCCCTATAACCCTCATGGCATGAATATGCGGGTGCCTCCTGCCAATACGGTAAAAAGGACTGCGACTTCCCGGCTTCCATACAGGATTCCTAAAGATAGTATTGAACTGGCTGCCCGGATCGTTAAAAATCCACTTGAATCAACGGAACAGGTAGTGGCCCGGGGGAAAGAATTGTATGACGTGTACTGCATTGCCTGTCATGGTGATACCGGACAGGGTGACGGACCGGTAGGAGAGGTAATGAAGGGACTGCCGGCCTATAATACAGGAAGGGTAAAGGATCTAAATGAAGGACATATCTTTCATGTGATTACCATGGGTAAGGGACGGATGTATCCGCATGCATCACAAATTGATCCGGTAGATCGCTGGAAAATAGTCCGGTACGTACAAACATTACAAAGTCAAGCGAATTAAACGATTTTAATCCACATGAATAAGGAAGTGTTTGAATTCACACCGAAACTTAAAAAACGGCTCCTGATCCTTGGCCTGGCCGGCCTGGCATTTATCGTTATTGGTATTATCGTATTGAATCTGGGAGGAGGCCATGGCACAGAAGGAGAACATGCTCATGCATCCGCGGATCATGCCTTTCACTGGTCGCAGAGACTTTATGTGGATCTATGGATCAATAATGTATATTTCATTGGACTGGGCCTGATAGGAATATTTTTCTTTGCTGTTCAATATGTAGCTCAGGCCGGATGGTCTGCCTCATTGCTCAGAATTCCTATTTCCTATGGGAATTGGCTTCCGTATGCTTTTGGATTTACGGTTGTGATATTCATCATTGCCAATTATACCGGGCACTGGCACATGTTTCACTGGCTTGATAAATCACTTTATATCAAAACCCTCCCCGATGGATCACTCAACCCGGATTATGATCCGATCATTGCCGGAAAAGAGGCCTACCTGAATATTACTTTCTATGTGATCCGGTCTCTTATATTTTTTACAGTATGGATAGCCTTCTTTTTCATTATACGGAAGGAACATTACGATCAGGATATGGATGGAGAGATGAAGCATCATAAACGATTGATCACGCTTTCCACCCTCTATATCATATTTTTTGCTCTTTCATCTGCGGTGGCTTCATGGGACTGGATCATGTCGATCGATACCCACTGGTTCAGCACGATTTTCGGATGGTACATATTTGCGAGCTGGTTTGTAACCGGCCTTGCCGCAATCACGCTGATGACGGTATTGCTGAAGGAACAGGGATATCTTCCCATGATCAATCAAAATCATCTTCATGATATGGGCAAATATATTTTTGCCTTCAGTATATTCTGGACATACATATGGTTTTCACAGTATATGCTGATCTATTATGCTAACATTCCGGAAGAAACCGTATATTATGTTGAGCGGTTGACCAGCGATTATTATTCGCCAATATTTTTCCTCAATTTAATACTTAATTTTATTTTACCATTTTTCCTCTTAATGACAAGGGATGCCAAACGGCATGGTGTGTTCCTGAAAATAATCTGTTCAATTCTCCTGTTCGGACACTGGTTGGATTTTTACCTGATGATCACGCCGGGGACCCTTCAGGATAATGGCGGATTTGGTTTCCTTGAGATTGGAACCATTATGGTATTCCTTTCTGTCTTTCTTTTTGTGGTTCTTAATGGGCTAACCAAAGCATCATTGGTTCCAAAAAATCATCCGATGATGGAAGAGAGTCTGCATCATCACATTTAATACACAATATATTATTAGTGCCAACAAATATTAGGTCTTAATGGTTAATAATTAAGACTTTATTGGTTAACTTCGAAGTTTGAAAAATAAAAAAGTATGGTTATTTCTATTATTTTGATAGGATCAGTATTGATCATTGCTATTCTTGCTATTGTTTACAGGATTCATGCTCTGGTAGATGTAGCAAAGGGGACCTACAAGAAAAGAGCCACCTTAAGTAACCGCATCAATGCGTTCCTCTTGTTGTTCTTTCTTATAGTGGGAGTTATCGCTATGATCTGGTACTCGGTAACCAGGTTTGATCTGTACAATCTGCCTGTCGCTTCTGACCATGGGATATTAACTGACAATATATTCTGGGTTACCATGGCAGTGACCTTAACCGTATTTTTTATTACTCAGATATTATTATTTTACTTTTCGTATCGATACAGGTATAAGGAAAAGTCCAAAGCCGAATATTTTCCTGAAAATAATCGATTGGAGATCATCTGGACCCTGGTGCCTGCCGTAGTATTGACCTTGTTGATCTTCGGCGGATTGAAGATCTGGAACGATGTGATGGACACACCTCCTGAAGAGTCCGAGGTGGTAGAAATTATGGGTTACCAATTTGCCTGGAAAGCGCGCTATCCGGGGGAAGACGATCAGTTGGGTGCCTATGATTACAGGCTTGTGGATGCCGTAAATCAATTTGGGATGGATTTCCGTGACAGGGCGTCTTTTGACGATTTCTCACCAATGCAGGTTCACCTGCCAAAAGGAAAACCTGTACTGTTCAAGATCAGGTCGAGGGACGTGTTGCACAGTGTGTTTGCACCCCATTTCCGCCTTAAAATGGATGCGGTACCGGGAATGCCGACCAGTTTCTGGTTTGTACCCAATAAAACTACAGCGGAGATGAGGGAAGAAACGGGAAATCCGGATTTCAATTATGAAATAGCCTGTGCGGAAGTTTGTGGTCGTGGTCATTTTTCCATGAGGCTCATGGTGATCGTTCAGGAGCCCGAAGAATATGAAAAATGGAAAGCTGAACAGGAATCATGGCTCAGCAAAAATCCCGATTACCTGGCTAAAGTTCCTCAGGATTTGAGAGAACTTGCTTTATTAAAAACCGGACTGGACCAACAGCCAAAACAATAAAGCCGAACAAATAATTATCATTACACCGATACTTAAAGTAAAAAGTTAAAAATGCCGAAAACGCCGATTGAAGAAAAAGAGTTAACTACGCATGAAGAGGGTCATGATCACGATCATTCTCAAAGTTTTATCAGCAAATATATATTCAGCACCGACCATAAAACCATCTCCAAACAATACCTCTTTACGGGTATTTTCTGGGCATTTATCGGGGGTTTGTTATCTCTGATCTTCCGTTTACAGCTCGGATTTCCCGATATGAATCTCGAATGGTTAAGACCGGTAATGGGAAAGTGGATCACGGACGCAGGTCAACTGGATCCTGAATTTTACCTGGCCCTGGTCACCATGCATGGGACGATCATGGTGTTTTTTGTATTGACAGCCGGATTGAGCGGGACGTTCAGCAATTTCCTTATCCCCCTTCAAATAGGAGCCAGGGACATGGCTTCTCCCTTTATGAACATGCTTTCATACTGGTTGTTCTTTGCTTCAGGAGTGGTTATGTTCGTTTCTCTTTTTATTGAGACCGGACCTGCAGCAGGGGGTTGGGTTGTCTATCCTCCCTTATCCGCACTGCCCCAGGCCATAGCCGGTTCCGGACTGGGAATGACATTATGGCTCGTGTCGATGGCTCTGTTCATTGCTTCCACGTTACTGGCCGGCATTAATTATATCACCACGATCATAAATATGAGAACCGAGGGTATGTCGTTTCTCAGACTACCACTCTCCATATGGTCACTGCTTCTTACAGCCGTGATCGGATTGCTTTCATTTCCGGTATTGTTTGCCGCCGCCCTCTTACTGATATTCGATCGTAGTTTCGGGACCAGTTTTTTCCTGTCCCAAATCTTTATTAATGGAGAGGCCTTGCCCAACCTGGGAGGAAGTCCCATATTATACCAGCATCTATTCTGGTTCCTGGGTCATCCCGAAGTATACATCGTGTTGCTTCCGGCATTGGGTATTACCTCCGAAGTGATTGCCACCAATGCAAGAAAACCCATTTTCGGTTACCGGGCCATGATCGGTTCTCTGTTGGGAATAACGATCCTGTCGTTCGTGGTATGGGCCCACCATATGTTCGTTTCAGGCCTCAATCCTTTCCTCGGCTCGATCTTTATGCTGCTTACGCTCATTATAGCTGTGCCGAGTGCTGTAAAAGTGTTTAATTATCTGACCACCCTATGGCGCGGAAACATCATATTTACACCGGCTATGTTGTTTTCTATCGGCCTGGTATCTTTCTTTATATCGGGAGGACTTACCGGGATATTTCTTGGCAATTCGGCCATTGATATACAATTGCATGACACCTATTTCGTAGTGGCTCATTTTCACCTCGTAATGGGGAGTGCGTCCTTTTTCGGAATGGTGGCAGGGATATATCACTGGTTCCCGAAAATGTTCGGAAGGATGATGGACGAACGATTGGGATATGTTCATTTCTGGATATCTTTTATCGGCATTTATATGGTATTCTTTCCAATGCATTATATTGGAATTGCAGGATTTCCCAGAAGGTACTATTCCTTCACTAATTTCGATGCATTCAATATCTTCACAGATCTGAATTCATTGATCAGCATAGCGGCTATCATAACTTTTGGTGCTCAGCTGATATTTATCTTCAACTTTTTTTACAGTATGTTCAGAGGTCGTCTGGCTCCAAAAAATCCCTGGAAATCCAACACCCTTGAATGGACCACCCCAAGATTCGTAGGCCATGGGAACTGGCCCGGCGAAATACCCAAAGTTTACCGGTGGCCCTATGACTACAGTAAGCCCGGTGCAAGGGAGGATTCTGTTCCCCAGCATATTCCCTTGTCGGAGACACCTGAATCCAATCTGCCTCATGAGCAGGAAAAACTGGAAAAAGAGAAAAAAGAAGAGACAAAAGCCATTGAATGAGTAATCGATTCGAAAAACCTGTATTTTTCAGGCGGATAAGCCTGATCACGCTAATTGCCGTTTACTTTCTGATACTGGTAGGGGGTATCGTCAGAAGTACCGGGTCAGGTATGGGATGTCCCGACTGGCCGAAATGTTTCGGGAGCTGGGTGCCACCCACTCAGGAAGCTCAATTACCCGAAGACTATAAAGAAAAATATGTAGAGTACAGGAAAGAGAAAAATCAGCGATTTGCTCAATATCTGGACAAACTGGGTTTAGACAAGAAAGCTGAAGTGCTTCGTAGTGATGTTTCCATACTTGAAAAGACAGAGTTCAACAGTACAAAAACCTGGACTGAATATATTAACCGTCTGATAGGTGCGATCATAGGTCTTCTGATCATCGTCAATCTGATCGCTTCCTATCAGTACATAAAGACGGACAGCAAAATATTTATGCTCTCCCTTTTGTTATTCTTTCTGGTGGTTTTTCAGGGATGGATCGGATCTATTGTGGTTTCCACCAACCTGGTTCCATGGATGGTAACCGTCCATATGCTTATAGCCGTGGTTATTATTGGTTTACTGGTGTACCTGGTGTTCCGGTCCAGAAGAAGCGAATTAAAGGTCATGAAAATGTCTGATTTGAGAGTCCTGAATTCATTGATGATATTATCACTTGGATTTCTGGTCATTCAGATCATTTTAGGGACCCAGGTGAGGGAGGCGATTGATACCATTGCAGCAAGCTTCAATTATCAGGATCGCCAGTTGTGGATCAGTGAAATTGGCAATAAATATTTTATTCACCGGTCATTTTCTATTATAATTATCGGATGCCAGCTGGTGATTGTTTTAGTCTTATTCCGGAATAAACAAGCCGATTTAAAATTATTGAATTTTGCCAATATACTGCTTGCACTGGTATTGATTGAAGTGGCATTGGGTGCAATAATGGGATACTTTGCTATCCCGGCCTATATTCAGCCTGCTCATTTGTTATTTGCCGTAGCCATATTTGGCATGCAGCTTTTAACCCTGTTCACTCTTAATAATTATAATAAAAAACCGGTAAAGGTAAGAAAGGAGAAAATAAACTAAGATTGATGGATCACAACAATATAAGCACATTAAATATCTCAGTTATCATTGGAGAGAAGATCAAAGCCTTTATGGAATTATTGAAATTCCGGCTTACATTTCTCGTGGTGTTTTCCTCAGCCTTTGGTTATGTGCTGGGAATAAATGGTCAGCTCGACTGGATTCTTTTCCTTGTCTTCTGCCTGGGGGGATTTATGATGTCCGGCGGTGCCGTTGCCCTTAACCAGGTATTCGAAGTGGATTTCGACAAAGTGATGAAACGAACCCGGAACCGGCCTTTACCCACCAGCCGGTTGAACATGAATGAAGCACTGGTCTTTTCCATATTGTTTGCATTAACCGGGTTTATCTTTTTGTGGATATTTATCAATCCTGTTACAGCTGTATTATCGATGATATCACTGGCCATCTATGCATTTGTTTATACCCCCCTGAAAAGGATAGGACCGGTTGCCGTGCCGGTAGGAGCCATCCCGGGTGCCTTACCCCCACTGCTGGGATGGACGGCAGCTACAGGGAGCATTTCATATGAGGCGTTAATTTTATTCGGCATCCAGTTTGTTTGGCAGTTCCCGCATTTCTGGGCAATTGCCTGGATTGCCGATGAGGATTATAATAAGGCAGGATTTAAACTCCTGCCTGGAAATGGTAAAAAAGATATCAATACTGCATTTCAGATCATGATCTATACCTTGTTTCTCATACCTCTGGGTCTGCTTCCGGCCATATTCGGACTTACAGGGCTTGCATCTGCTGTGATTGCGACCATTTGTGGCGTCTTGTTCCTGGCACAGACTTTCAGGTTGATGAAAAAATGCGACAGAAATTCGGCATTGTGGATCATGTATAGTTCATTTATTTATTTGCCTATTGTTCAAATAGCTTATTTAATTGATAAAGTATGAGTCAAACACTGGAACATATAGAAGTTTTAAAAGACCGTCGTGAACGTGCCGTAAATCCAAAAAAATTCATGATGTGGCTGTTTATTGGATCAATAGCCATGTTGTTTGCCGCACTTACATCTGCATATATTGTGAAACAGGGAGAGGGCAACTGGTTAAAGTACGATCTGCCGGAAGTATTCTGGATAACCTCAGCTGTTATTGTACTAAGCAGCGTATTTATGCAGTTGGCCTATATATCCGCGAAGCGGGATAATATAACATCCATAAAAGTTTATCTTTCCATAACCACCCTTATGGGAATTGCTTTTCTGGGAGGACAGTATGTCTCATGGATCGAACTGGTAAACCAGGATGTTTTCTTCGTTGGAAACCCGTCCGGGTCATTTTTGTATGTATTAACGGGTATGCATGCAGTACATTTGATAAGTGGCATTATTTTTCTGGCCATTGTATTGGTGGCCGCTTTCAGATATAAAATACATTCAAGAAATCTTACAAGAATAGAAATATTAACCACATACTGGCATTTTCTTGGTGGTTTGTGGTTGTATTTGTTTCTGTTTCTGAAACTAAATCATTAAAATAATTGATCTATGGCTGTAACTGCTTCTGCAACTGAAAAAACGAAAAAAAGCATATGGGGTGGGGGCGTTTCTCCGCTGAAAGCCAGCTACGGAAAACTTATGATGTGGTTTTTTCTGCTCTCCGATGCTTTTACATTTTCAGGATTGCTTATTACTTATGGTTTCCTGAGATATAGTTACCCTGCCTATCAGGGTCCGGCCAGTGCATTTGAACCGTCACAGGAGTACTGGCCCATTCCTGAAAAGATATTCGATGCCGTTCCCTTTTTGCATGGTGTGGAGCTTCCGTTGTTATTTGTGGGAATCATGACATTTATCCTCATACTCAGTAGTGTAACGATGGTACTTGCAGTGGAAGCGGGAGAACGGATGGATAAGCAGGATGTGACCAAGTGGATGCTCTGGACGATAATTGGTGGTTTAACATTCCTTGGCTGTCAGGCATGGGAATGGTCTCATTTTATCCATGGGACAGAAGAGGGTACGGTCCTGATGGATGGAACAGTATTTCGTGGGGCAAATTTACAGATGAATGAGTATGGGCCTCCACTGTTTGCTTCCCTGTTCTTCTTTATTACCGGGTTTCATGGCACTCACGTGGCAAGTGGTGTAATAATCAATATGATCATATTCTATAATGTGGTGATAGGTACATATGAAAAAAGAGGACATTATGAAATGGTCGAGAAGGTGGGCCTCTACTGGCACTTCGTTGACCTGGTATGGGTGTTTGTGTTTACTTTCTTCTACTTAATCTAAACAAAGAAAATTTCAATCATGGAACATGCAGAAAATGTGGAAATAGAACCAAAACCAGTCAATAAGGAAAAAGTAAAAAAACTGTGGCGCATTGCAGGAATTTTGGGCGTGGTTACCGCAATTGAATTTTTGCTGGCATTTACCATGCCAAGAGGTATTCTGCTATACAGCATATTTGTCGGATTGACCCTGGTAAAAGCTTTCTATATTGTGTCGGAGTTCATGCATTTGAAATATGAGGTCAAGACTTTGATCTGGTCAATTCTGCTCCCGATTATCCTGATGGTATGGCTGATTGTAGCCTTACTTGCAGAAGGTGGTGCTGTCTTCAATGTTAAATTCTGAAAATTATGCAGCCAAAATCAAAACTTGCCGTAAATAATTGTAACGAAAAATATGGCCAAAGTTTGGTAATGGTAGTTATCAGGGATTATTTCGCATCGTAATATCAGGGAGTTAAAGTGCAAAGGAGTAGCAGGTTTTTAAAAATATCGGTATTATTATTTACCATACTGATACCCGTCTTGATTTATCTCTTTCTAAAAGGTTTTGGAGATAATCAGTTTACCGTACCGGTTTACTATGAATCCGGTATTGATCCGGATACCACAGACTGTATTTCCAATAATAAACCTCACCGCATTAATTGGGATACCTTCTTTTCCGGGTCTTTTCGTGAAGGTGATTTCCCCGTTTTAAATGATAAGCTCACTATATTCGACCTGAACGTCCCGGGATTCGATCGATCCTTATCAGCGTATGGTCCTCTTCAACGGGTCTATGATATTTTCAGGAATTATGATGCTTGTCAGATCATGTCCCTTTGGGCAGAAAATAAGGATACAGTTACTCCCGTACACAATCAAAATCGGGGAAATATACAGGCTTGGCTCGCTTATGAAATAGACGATTCGGTATTGACATCATTTGCAAAATGCGGACTGATCCTGCTTGATTATTCACCAGGTAACTCATCCTGGAACAAAAGGTTGGTATTGGTTGATGATCAGCAACGGATCCGGGGGTACTATAATGCCGATGATTTTGATGAAATAGAGCGCCTGATATTGGAGACAAAAATTATTCTGGATGAGGAATATTAAAAGAGATGGATAAGAGAGAAAAAAAACTGAATCTGTTGATCATTATCGTTTCCGTGCTGGTGCCGGTCATTGTGGCTGTCTTGTTGTTCATGCCGAATAAATCCGGTATATCCGGGAACTGGATCGGATTATTACCCCATTTAAATGCCGTGATCAATACAGTGACAACCCTTGTTTTATTAACAGGGTTCGTGATGATCAGGAAAAAAAAGATTCGATACCATAAACTGGCAATGAGTACTGCTTTTTTCCTTGGCATTCTTTTTCTTATTTCCTATATCACCTATCACAGTACTTCACCCTCTACGGTATACGGCGATGTAAACCAGGACGGGGTACTGGGTATTAATGAAGCCAGGCAGATCGGTGTAATGAGAACTGT
The DNA here is from genome assembly GCA_964543195.1 of uncultured Roseivirgaceae bacterium. GTDB lineage: Bacteria > Bacteroidota > Bacteroidia > Cytophagales > Cyclobacteriaceae > JAGTVG01. The sequence continues at coordinate 10,465 of CAZIXF010000027.1, read as the reverse complement.
TTATCTGTCAATCCTCGTATCCCATATCATTCTGGCCGCAGTAGTGGTTCCTTTTGTTTTATTTGCTTTTTATTTTGCATTAACACAGAAATTTGAACATCATAAAAAGACTGTACGATTCACATTACCTGTCTGGTTGTATGTTTCTGTCTCAGGAGTTGTTGTATATTTGATGATCAGCCCTTATTATTAATGACATGATGAAGACGGTTGTTACCATATTGATGTTTATAGCAGGCTGCTTAATATTTAATGTAAACAGCCTTGCTCAATGTGCGATGTGTCGGGCTTCAGTTGAAAACAGTATGAGCCAGAACAGCGAAAGCTTTTCCGCAGGTTTGAATGTGGGTATTCTGTACTTATTTGTTATGCCTTATCTGCTCGTGGTAATAATTGCAATCCTATGGTACCGATCCAGCAACAAGAATGACAAAAGTTTCAAAATTTCGATCCGTTCTGGAAGAAAAATGCCCTAGATGCCGGCAGGGCAACATGTTTATCTACCATCCATTTAAAGTCTCAAAATTCGATAAGATGCACAGGCAATGTCCACATTGCCGTCTTGATTTTGAGATAGAACCGGGATTCTTTACAGGTGCAATGTATGTGAGCTATGCATTTTCAGTGGCCTTGTTTTTTATAGTTGGTTTTATCCTGTATTTATTCTTTAATGATCCGGACCTAATTGTATATGTCTTGATAACTCTGCTGATGGTGATCCTGTTATTCCCCCTTCTTTATCGCTATTCAAGGGTAGTATACCTGCATTTATTCGGTGGAGTGAAGTATGATCCATATTATGAGAATTAGACAATATTTTTTTACATTAGGCTTTATTTAATAAACAAATAATAAAATTTTTTGAAAAACCGTGTCAAACATATAAGAAATGCTGGCATACTGATTCTGGCAGGGTTTATTTGTCATCTGCTTTATATACACCAGGTCAATAATGAAAAGATTTATGCCGGAAAGATCTCAAATAAATTGAGAAATAAGATCATGTCAATTAATGAAAGTCATGATCAAATTGCCGGATATTTAAAAAATAATGAAACCCTTCACTTTGGCAGGCTGAATGATATCAAGGTAGATTATACCTACATTTATAAAAATGAAGATCTGGTCTACTGGTCGAATGAAGCATTTTCACCAGAAAGGAATATCCCTGACTTCTCCGAAGGATATCAGTTTATTGATTCAGAAGACCGCAAATATATCGGCATTCAAAACCGGATCCAGTCCGGCGATCTTTACCATGTGATTACATTGATCCCATTATATTTACAATACGATATCAGTAATGAATTTCTTGAGTCGGGTTATAATCCGGATTATTTTCAAAGCTCCGAAATAATAATTCATAGAGAAGGGAATTATATTCCTATCTATGGACCAGATAATACCACGCTGTTTTACGTTGAGTTTTTGCCGGGGTATGTATCAGGATATCACTGGTTCCCTATTCTTATATTTATTTTAATGGTCACCGGGCTGATATGGTTGGTTGGTTTGATATTCAATCTTGCCCAGGACATGGTGAGGTTAAACAGTGTTTGGAAAGGAGTTGTTTTTTTACTTGGGTCTCTCATTTTTATCAGGGCTGGTATGCTCCTCATCCGGTTTCCCTTTAATTATTTGAACTTTGACCTGTTCAATTCAAGATATTATGCTAGCTCAGTAATCAATCCTTCGCTGGGTGATTTGTTCATTAACATGGCCTTTCTGTCAGTATTTATAGTTTTTGCTTTCATCAACTATTCGCATAAAGAAGTAATTAAACTGTTGATAACCCGATCGGGCCTTAAGAAACATATCTCCGGGTTTATACTGGTCATATTTTTTTTCTTTTCAGTCTATATAATATATAAACTGCTTTATTCACTGAGCACCCATTCGCAGTGGTCATTGGATATTTCCCAAGGGATCTTTTTATCAAATTTTCAATGGTTCAGCTACACCATATTCATCATGTCCGTGGTCATATTGGTATTGATTTCCTATGTGCTGAACCGTTTACTTCAAAGATTATATAAAAATAAATTTCCTCAGATATTGGTTATCATATTGACCGCCTTTATTGTATTTGCTGGCATCGGGTTTCTTTTTGACCAAAACCTGATTTATTTAAGTGCCATTACCGTTGCCTTCATCTTTTTTTCATATCTGATCCGTATCAATCTTATTTTTAAGCAATTCAGTTATAAAACCTTTGTTTACATACTTGCGGTTTTCATCATTTCGTCAGTGGCAGGTACCCATGCCATCGAAAAAGTGAGAAAAGATGAACAACAAATTAGAATTGAACGGTTTGGCGAACAGCTTGCCCAGGAGAATGATCCCTTAACTGAGTATTTTTTGGCGGAAGCCAATGAAAAGATACAGAATGACGTGTTCATCAGAAACCGTTTATTCAGTCCGTTTGGATCAAAGGAAATAATCAAAGAAAAAATACGGAGAATTTATCTGAACAATTATCTTGACCGTTACGAGGTTAACATATTTCTTTTTAACAGCAGCGGCGATCCTATCATCTCAAGCGAAAGTGTGTCTGCCGATTACCATACATTTAAGGAACGTTTAGGAAGAGAACGTTTTAAAACGGATTATGATAACATTTACTTTTATCTTTTCGAACAACCTGTGCTGCTAAAACGATATCTGGATTTCATTAAGATAACCAATCAGCATAATACAGTTTCCGGTTATATCATACTTGATCTGAAATTAAAAAAAATCATTCCCACCAAAGTATATCCCCGGTTATTGCTGGATGACCGTTTTTCTACTACCTATTTTGAAGATGTATATGATTATGCACTTTATAAGAACTACAACCTCGTAAATTCATCAGGGAATTTCAATTACGACCGAAATTTTGATGCGAATCTTCTTGAAGAATCAAGAATTTACACTCAGGGCGTAAAATACAATGGTTATCATCATTTTGGCTTTAGACCGGATGAACAGAAAGTATATATCATCTCTTCTCCGGTACATTCATGGATAAATACGTTTGCCAATTTTTCATTTTTATTTATTATTCTTTCATTCTGCCTGATGGTTTTGTTGATGGTATATGCAATATACTTTAATATAAAAGGTACGGAGTTGAATTATGTTACCCGTATACAACTCTATTTAAACCTTGCGTTTTTTATACCCTTGATTGTAATCAGTTTATCAACACTCACCCGGTCGACCTCGGACTACCGTAGAGAACTCGAACAGGAATATATAAAATCAACGGAGTCGACGGGGAACAATCTTACAGGCTATCTTCAAAGTTTTATTCTCAATGAACTGACTTTTGAAGAACTGTCAAGTAAATTATCCGAGCTGGCAGATTTTAGTGAACTGGATATAAATATTTTCAGGGTATTGCAAAATCCAGGCAGGCTGCTGGTATCTACACAACCGCTGGTTTACGATAAAAATATTCTTTCCGAACTGATCGATCCGATGGCCATGGAACGTATACTTGAGGAAGGTGAAAAAAGTCTGATCGTAGAGGAATCGTTCGGTGAACTGGACTATAAAACAGCTTATGTAAACATGAGATCTCCAAATGATGGCAGGCTGATCGGCATTCTGAGCATACCCTTCTTCGGGTCTCAGCAGGCCATTGAAAAAAACCTGACCGGGTTGGTTGTGAATATACTCAGCATCTTCACAATTATTTTCATTGGATTTCTGATTTTATCCTATGTAGTCTCCAGTTATCTCACATTTCCGTTGAAATTCCTGACCGATCGACTGCGCAGGACTACACTGACGGGAAGTAATGAGCCTTTACAATATCAGTCACAGGATGAGATCGGACAGTTGGTCGCAGAGTACAACAACATGCTGTTAAAGCTCGAAGAGAGTAAAAAAGCACTGACCCGGTCAGAAAAAGAAGCAGCCTGGAGAGAAATGGCCAAACAGGTGGCACACGAGATTAAGAACCCTTTAACTCCCATGAAACTTACCCTGCAGCACATGAAAATGCGAGTGAATGGTGATAATGATGAAAAGGCCAAATATGAAAAAGCAATCAATTCCTTATTGCACAATATCGAGACCCTCAGTGATATTGCTACCACCTTTTCCAATTACGCACAGATGCCGGTTCCAGAAAAAGAAAGATTTGATATTGCGGGGTTACTCAGGCAAACTGTTAATATATATATAAACAGTGAAGAAAATATTGATTTAGTAATGGATGTGCCGGAACAACCGGTGGAGGTAGAAGGCGACCCCGGATGGATTGGCCGGACTATATCCAATTTGATCATTAATGGTATTCAGGCAGTGGATAAAGGCTTAAAACCCAAAATAAAGATCTCTCTTGAGAAGACCGATCCGGCTAAGATTCTGATCAAGGTTAAGGATAATGGAAAAGGTATTCCTCATGATATCCGCGATAAGATATTTATGCCCAACTTCAGTACGAAATATTCCGGATCGGGCATTGGGTTGGCTATCGCAAAGCGTGCCATTGATCATGCCGGAGGTAAGATCTGGTTTGAAACGTTAATCAATAAAGGAACGACTTTTTATATTGAATTACCCGTTATATCTTGAGGTCTTGGAAAATCTTCATACTTGCCGGATTGCTGTTTTTTGCCTTGATTGGATCGGCGCAAAAAAGTAATGAGCGGTGCAAGTGGATTTCAGCAAAAGGTAAACCCTTCAGGCTGGACACGGTTTCTGTCGTGCCAGGTTCCATAATTTTTCCGCAGACTACTGATTTTGAGTTTGAATACGAACTGTCCGATGATCTTTTTACACTCAAAACTGAAAAGGAGACAGATTCTGTCCGGGTATGCTACCAGGTGTTTCCCTATGATTTTTACCAAGAGTTAAAGAAGAGAGCGTATAGGGTAGGGGATTCATTGACATCAGTTAAGATTCAACCGGTAGAAGAGGAATTTTCATTTAGTGGAAGGGAAGAACTTTTTCCTACTGAAAATATATATAAATCAGGCATGATAAGCAGGGGGATCTCGTTTGGTAAGCGACAGGATATTTTTGTGAATTCCGTGCTTAATCTGCAAATGGAAGGAAAATTGTCGGAACAGCTCAATATCCGTGCCTCCATTACAGACCAGAATATTCCCTATCAGCCTGAAGGCAACACAAAACTCGTGCAGGATTTTGACAATGTTTTTTTTGAGATATATAACCGTAATTTTTCTGTCAGGGGTGGAGACCTTGTGATCCGCAACATGCCATCCGATTTTCTTCGCTTTAACCGAAGCATACAGGGAGCCGGGATCCAAACGCGTTATGAGCTTATTGAAAACAGCCCTTCTGAATCTTCAGTCAATATTTCCGTATCCAAAGGAAAATTTGCCTCTTACCAGCTGGATGTGATCGATGGCGTGATGGGTCCCTATAAGATCTACGGACCGGAGAATGAACCTTTTATTATCATTGTGGCCAACTCGGAAAATGTTTATATCGATGGCCGGTTAATGGAAAGAGGTTTTAATAACGATTACGTGATCGATTACAACACTGCCGAAATCACATTCACCGGCCGTGTTATGATCACAAAATATTCGCGGGTTAATATAGATTTTGAATATACCAATCAGGAGTATAGCCGGTCGGTGCTGAATGCCTCCCATTCCCAGAAAATTAATGACTTAAATGTTTCCGTGCAGTTTTATCAGGAAAAAGACAATCGCGGCAGACCCCTGACTTTTGATTTATCCCAGGGCGATAAGGAAATGCTCAGCCGTATGGATCCGCTCTCCGGATCAAAGGGTTTTATTCCAGGGTGGGACTCGGTGTCAGCCGAAGATCACCGTATTCTGTATAAAAGAGTGGATACAATCGATATAGCCAACAGGAGTATCCGGATATTCAAATATTCTTCCAATCCTGACAGTGCATTTTATCAGGTCGCATTTTCAGAAGTGCCTGAAAATGAAGGTTCATATATTAGAAAAGAGGCAGGTATTAACGGTCATTATTTTCAATGGGTAGGACAAAACAACGGTAATTATGTTCCTCTCAGGACAGTTTCCTTGCCATCCTCGGAAAAAATGCTGTCATTGCGGTCGAGTTATCACCTCGATGGATCAAGTTCCCTTTTTTCCGAGATTGCCTTTTCTTCACATAATGGAAACCTTTATAATAAAGGATTTCCTGATAAAAATGGACTTGCAGTCAAATCAGGGATGATAATAGAGAAAAAGAAAATAAGTTTCCTGCCCGGATATTATTTTGATGGTCAGATTGATCTCGAATATGACAATAAAAATTTCGAGGGAATCGACCGCTTCAGGGAGGTTGAATTTAACCGGGATTGGAGTTATTCCTCCAATCAGGATTCCATAATTGCTTCCGACAAGATATTAAATGCTGAGGCTTCCGTTCAAAAGGATAAGGCCAATTTTCTTGAATCAAAAGTATCGAGAAGAATACGTTCTGGGATTATCGATGGATGGCAGGGACAGTTTGATGGAAGCCTGAACAAAAAATGGTTCGGGGCATCAGGTGAATTTTTTCTCATGAATAATCATAACAACTACTATTTTTCCGATTGGATGAGATATGAAATTCAGACCTACCTGAAATCAAAGTATGTATATCCGGGTTATTCGTTCAGATATGATAATAATACGATCAAACCAGTTCATTCTGACTCCATAATATCTACGGCCATGTCATTCGATGAGCATACTTTTTTTCTCAGGAACAGTGATACCCTGAACACTTCTTTTAATGCAAGTTACAGCCTCCGGAATGACCGGTTGCCCCGTGATGGTGAAATGAAAGATCATAATTTATCAAGAACAGTCAATTTATCCGCAGGATCGTCAACAGGATCCTGGGGGAATATTGATATGACCATGACGTACCGTCAGTCCGAATACCTCAACGATACACTTCCGGATGATCAGAAGTCACTGTTGGGCCGTCTTGACTGGTTCACACATATTCTGAAAAAGCATATACGGTCAGAGTTAACCTATGCGATCGGAAACAGCAGAGAGCTTAAACGTGAATATATTTTTTATCCTGTACCCACAGGTCAGGGTACGCATACCTGGAGAGATGATGATGGAGATGAAATTCAGGATCTTAATGAATTTTATCCAGCGATTAATCCCGACGAAAGAAACTATATTAAACTTTTCACGCCTACCGATGAATATGTACTCGCATATGAAAATAACCTGAATTACCGGTTTTCGGGGGAAATGCCCAGGGAATGGAAAAATCAATCCGGAATTAAAAAAATACTGGGCAGATTCTCAAATGTGCTTACACTCAATTATAAACAGAAAATCAACCAGTCCGATATCTGGGATAATATATTTTTCAAAGGTCTTCAGCTTGGGGATGAACAGTTGATCTCCTATCGTGAAAATTTAAGAAATGTCGTGTATTTTAATCGTGCCGGTCATCAATATGGAGCAGAACTAATCTTTAACCAGTCGAACAGAAAACAATTGATATCAAATGGATTTGAAGCAAGGGATAGAAGTAAACTGGAATTAAATTCCCGGGTAAATATTGAGAGGGATTATACTTTGAACCTGTCATTGGGAAGGGAAGAAATTACGAGCCGGTCCGATTTTCTTGAAGGCCGTAACTATGGCATTTTGGAAAAAAAGGTCGTTACCGGATTAATATGGCAGCCATCACGGTTCTGGAGATTAACCACAAGTTATTCTCACAGTATTAAGTTTCAGCCTGAAGATGCAGAACAGGATAATGACTATGGATCAGCAATAAACCGTGCCGGGTTCGGTTTCCGGTATTCAAAGGCAAGAGCCAATAATTTTGATATTACCCTCCGCTATCACCATATAAAATTTTCCGGCCTTGAAAATTCAGCATTGGGGTATGAGCTTCTGGAGGGATTAAAGCCGGGGAATAACCTTTCCTGGTCGTTGAACTGGCAGAAAAAACTTTTCGCTGGCTTGCAGATGAATATCAGTTATGAAGGAAGAAAATCGGGGGATCTGAATGCCATTCATGTGGGAAGAATGCAGATGACGGCTTTTTTCTGATCTGTTCACTGTTCACAAATTCCGGGTGGTTTCTTTTTTTACTGCTTTCATCAGTTTATTGGAATACACGAATTCCTGCAATTCTTTAATATTGGCTTTAAGGATATCCTTATTCGATCCTTCCCAAAGCTTTCTCCCTTTATATAAAAACAGGACATAATCACCGATCTCCATCACAGAATTCATATCATGAGTAACTACGATGGTAGTAATGTTGAATTCCTCCGTAATTTCTTCTATTAAATTATCGATTACAATAGCTGTCTGCGGATCGAGCCCCGATGTGGGTTCATCACAGTATAAGTACCTGGAATTGTTCACAATGGCCCGTGCAATGGCCACGCGCTTTTTCATCCCTCCACTGAGCTCGGAAGGCATTTTATTATTTGCATTCTCCAGGTCAACCCGCTTCAGCACAAAATTGACCCGGTCGAGTTTTTCATCCTTTGGCATGGAAGTCAGCTGGTCAAGCGGGAAGCTTACATTTTCTTCTACGTTTTTCGAATCAAAAAGAGCACCTCCCTGGAACAGCATACCGATTTCCCTGCGGATTTGACGCACACCGTATTTGTCCGCTTTATAAAAACTGCGGTTATCATAGATTACCTCACCTTCATCGGGCTCCAGCAGGCCGACCATGCACTTGAGCAATACCGTTTTGCCGGTTCCGCTTGTACCGATAATGAGATTGGACTGACCTGGTATGAATTTTCCATCTATTCCATACAATACCCGGGAACCGTGAAAATCCTTTATAATGTTCTTGATTTCGATCATCTACAACAATAATTGGGCTAAGAGATAATCAGCCGATAATATGGCAATACAACTCGAGGTTACTGCTTTTGTGCTGGCTCTTCCCACTTCAAGGGCGCCTCCTTCTGTATAATATCCGGTGAATGCACTTATTGATGACACCAGATAAGCAAATACTACCGATTTTATCAGGGCAAATGTAACATTAAATTCAATAAAATCAGCCCGGATTCCGTATATGTATTCATCCGGTGTCATCTCGCCGGTAAGGATAGCCGCGACATAACCACCCCATAGTGCCAGGAATCCCGCAAGGATAACAAGCAGGGGATACATTAAGAGGCAGGCTATGATCTTGGGTAGCACCAGGAATGAAGAACTGTTTATGCCCATAACTTCAAGTGCGTCTATTTGTTCACTTATCCGCATGGTGCCCAGTTCGCCGGCAATGTTGGATCCCACCTTCCCCGCAAATACAATGGCAGTGATGGTAGGAGCAAGTTCCAGAAGCGTCATATCCCGAACCACCAGGCTGATCACGTAATTCGGAATAAGGGGAGAGACCAGGTTATAGGCAGTTTGAACCGCAGTAACGGCCCCGATAAAGGTAGAAACGATCACCACGATAAAAATAGAGTCTATTCCTACTTTAACACACTCATCGATGACCAGCTTCACATACGTGTTAAACCCCTCCCGCTTAACAAATATGGAATGCATAAAAATAAAATACCTCCCGATAACCTTCATATCCGGACTTTCCAGTTAATTTAGGATAAAAATACATTCAAAATTATTCTAAAGGGCTTAAAATTAATAATTTTAGCCGGGGGATTCGTACACTCCGGATCAATTTTAATAATCCGGGTACGTAGAAAATGACTTTTTGCCATGAACGAGATTGCCGTGATATCAGGTGGAACCAAAGGAATCGGAAAAGCCCTGGTCAGGATATTTTCTGAACACGAACATCTGGTTATCACCTGTTCGCGGAACCGTGAAGAATTGGAGAAACTCAAATCCGAAATCGACGATCAATTCGGGGAAAGAAGGTTGGAAGTAATGAAAGCCGACCTTTCCGATAAAACCGATGTGTCCCGTTTCGCGTCATTTATCCTTTCATTCGGTAGACCCATTGATATCCTGATAAACAATGCCGGTGTTTACGAGCCGGGCCGGATTCATGAAGAAAGAGAGGGCAAGCTGGAAGAAATGATCCGGACTAATTTATACAGTGCCTATCATCTGACAAGAGCGCTCTTACCGGCAATGATTAAAAGAAAACAGGGGGATATTGTTAATATCTGTTCTACAGCCAGTATTGTTCCTTATCTCGACGGCGGTTCATACGGTATAAGTAAATTTGCCATGTACGGAATGAGTAAGATACTGAGGGAAGATCTGAAAATCTATAACATAAGAGTGACATCCGTATTGCCCGGGGCGACGTTAACGGCCAGCTGGGAAGGGGCGAATTTACCGGATAGCCGCTTCATGAAACCCGAGGATGTCGCCCGGACAGTTTATAATGCATATTCCTTATCAGGTCAATCCGTGGTTGAGGAAATATTGCTCAGGCCGCTGGAGGGTGATATCTGATCTTAATAAAAAATAAAAAAGTTCAACCGTTTTTAAAACAAAAATTTTTAACCCGAAAAATTCATAAATTTTTCGCCCGAAGGGCCGATTAAGCGCAA